>QKPP01000249.1:0-3645 GCA_006508105.1 Myxococcales bacterium FL481
CGCGGCAGGGCAGGGCCCCCGCGATCGGCTTGTTGCCGTCGGACTTCCGCCCGCCCCCGGCATCCTCCACGATCTCGTCCCCCGCCGGCGCCTCTGCAGAACTCAGGCCGTTAGGTCCCTCCAGAAGCACGATCCGTTCCGCCTCCGTAGCCACCTCCCACAAAGGGACGAAGTAGCCGCCGAACTCGTAGTAGGAGCGGGGGCGGCTACCCAGCCAATCTAGGAAAACCCGGTAGGCCTCGCGCCAACGGCCGTCCTCAACGATCCCGGGCACGACCCCCGCTGACGCCTCTTGAAGTTGGGTAATCAGTTCGCTGTAGCGTGCCTGCTGCTCTTCCCTTGCGTCGTCGTCTTTCATAGCTCTCTTCCTGCTTCGTCGAGGAGTGTCAGGTACTCCTCCGCATTCATGGTTACCAGCGTCTCCCCCCGGGCCGCGTGTGTCCACACCACGACCGGGCGTCCGTCGGTGGCCTCCACCGCCTGCCGGTAGGCTGCGAGGATACTGGGGTGTCGCGTGTTGGACACCTTCACCTCAATCCAGAACGGGGTACCCTCGACATCAGCGGCGTCGCTACCGTCGCGACTCTGTAGCCCGCGACGGGCTTTGTACCCTACGTCCCTGTAGCGCGCGGCAACCTGCCGCTCGAAGGCTTGCCCCCGGCGGCGGTTACTCCTTCCCCGTTTGGATGCTTCACTCACTGAAACACCTTCCAGTTGTCTTTAAACCTAGCATACTTGCTGTCTCCGTAAATAGCGCTGTGGGTGGCCGTCAGGGTGTGGACCCTAGCACACGAGGCGGGCACTAGAAAACGGCAGAACACCCCCGCATGCTCCACACATACCAGATCAAACACGTCGCACCCCCGACCCTGTTTTAGCCCAGCAAACACATATCCCGTTATGTTCCCGGTACGGGTTTGGTGGTGTGAGAAGCGGGCGGCCTTCACGTCTACGCGGTAGGGACCAACCTGTAGGTCAAAGGGCGCCTTAGTGGTTTGTCGGACCACCGCGTGCCCCCTTCGCTCGAACTCCCCCGCCTCGTATTCCTCCCATTCTTGGGCCCAATGGGTCTCCGTTCCCTTCCTGGGGAGGCCGGTCCGCTGCGACCAAACCGCGTAGCCTCTGCGACGAGACACCGCGTTGGCAAGTGATCCCATGCCCGCCGACCGTAGCTCGTTGGCAGTGGGCATCCGGCCGCCCACCCGCTGTGATGCAGCGAGTAGGGCAGCGTGGATCTCTTCTTCTGTCCAGAAACGGTAAGCCACCTTACACCTAGGTCAAAACGGGATGTCATCGTCAAACGTGGTGTCCGCATGCGGAGCCTGCCGCGCGGACCGTGCCGCTCCCTCGCCCTTCGGGGGCAGGGAGCATTCGCGGACGATAATGTCCGTGTACCACTTGCCCCCGTACTCCTGGTACTGTACCTCGCCGCGGATGGTCACGAGTGCGCCCTTCGAGTAGAATCGGGCGACACGCTCCGCGGTTCTGCCCCAGCACTTGCAGCGGTGCCAGTCGGTCTCTTCGACGGAGTCCTTGCTGTTCCAACGGGTGGTGGCGATGCTGAACTTCTGTCCGCTCTCGCCCATGGCCTCGGGGTCGGCGCCGAGGCGCCCTGTCAAAATCACTACGTTCATGGTCTTCTCCCCGGACTAAGCGCCGGCAAGCTCCTGGATGCGATCCAGGCGTTGAAGATTGTCCCCTGGCTCGTCAACGACGGCGAGGAGTTTGGCCGTCTTGGCCTTGTCGTCCTTGCATCCCTCGAGAGCTTGGCGCAGCGCGGCGTCGATCTCCTCGTTGGAGGGATGCGGGGTCTTGCCCCCCTTGAGGCGGAACGCGACCTTGGCGATTGCCAGGCGATGCTCCTCCTTCGTGACGTTGAAGGGCTTCTGGTTCTCGGTGAGGGCCAGGTCCACCATCTTGGGGAACTTCACCCCGGAGGCAGCGGTGGCCTCCTGCAGCAGCACGCGGAGATCGGCTGCCTCCGGTGTTTCGACCCGTTCCGCCGGCTTCTCGGCCGCGGGCTCTTCAGCGGGGGCCGGCGCCTCCTCCTTGGCCGCTTCCGACTGCTTGGCAGCCTCGGCCGCGCGCGGTGGCGCCTTGCGCCGCGAAGCCTTTTTCTTCCCGGCAACCTTCGGTCGCGAGTCAGGCACGTCGTCCCCGGGGCCGGCCTGGTCCATCTCGTCGGCCGTGTAGAGGCCGCCGAGGAGCTTCGAGAAGCCCTTGCGCAGGGCCAGGGCCTCCGCACACTTGGCCAGCATCGTGTGAGGCATCCGCTTCCACATTTGGCCGCCGGCGTTGTACTCCTTCATCCGCGCGGTGGCAGTGAATGAGGCCCTCTGCCCGTCCGGACCCCACTTGTAGACTGCGACGGTAGCGGCCAGGGGGTTTCCCTTCTCGTCCTCCTTGAAGACCGCATCGTCAATACCGGCCAGGCCGTTGGCCTCGGCCACCGCCCGAAACCCGTCGATACCCGCCTGGATGTTCCACTTGCCGCCGCGGCTGATCAGGTAGCCCTGCCGCTGCACGGGGTCGAGCCCGGCCACTTCCGCAAGGTGGAGGAGCTTGTCAACCTCCACCTTCGGTGCCTTGGGATACATGTCTCGAATGAGTTGTTCTGGTGCGCTCATCTGCTCCATCCGTAAAAGAGGTCCTCTGCGATCTTCGACAGCCCTAGCCGATTCGTTCGGCTGGCGAAGTCAAACACCTTGTCCTCGAGTTCGATCGTGAAAATGCGATGCGGCGGCTTCGAGCACACCGCGAGAATGACGCTCCGCGTCGGGGCCATGCCGACGGCCCCCAGGGCCGCGGCATAGTGGGCCAGCGAGAACGCATAGCCGTACTGATGCACCGAGTCGTGGAATGCCGTCTCGGTCGGGTGCCGGGTGGTCTTCAGGTCCACCAGGATGATCTCGCCGCCAATCTTGGCCACGAGGTCGATCTTCGCTTTGCAGGCCACCTCGAGACCGTAGTCCGTCTCGGCCTCCCACTGGACCACCTGCTCGATGTGGGTGGCATAGGTCAGGTAGTCCGAAGCCTCCTTGTCCGCCTCGAGCGCGTCGACCATGTCGCGGCAGAGCCACCCGTCCTTGAGCGACAGCGGCTGCCCTGATAGGCCGTTGGCCTTCGCAAACTTCCGCGCCCCCCGGAGGTCCTCCGGGCACGGCCCGGGAGTGCCAATGTAGGCTGCCGTCACTGGCTTGATGTCCTCCAGCCAAAGGCCGTGCACCGCCGTCCCGAGCCGCATCGACGAGCTCGGGGCCGGCTGCTTCACCGTCTTGGTGATGAACCGGGCGACGAACTCGTCGCGGTCCTCACGGTACAGCTTCAGCATCGAGGAACTGATCATACTGGTGTCCGCGAAGTAGTCCTCGTCGGACATTTCCACCCACTCGCCCACTATTGCAGCTCCCGCAGCACCGCGCGCTTGTAGGACTCGCAGACCTTCTCGAGTGGGAAGTCCCCCTCCTCCGCGATCATCTGGATGTTTCCGATCGTGGAGGCCATGATCAGCTGGGCACCGTGGCGGGTCACCGCCGCGATTGTGGCTGCGACGCACCCCGCCTCGTCCACGATGTCCGGGTGTTGGGGGCCGTCGTGGAGCTTGTTCAGCTGGTCGATGACGGCGCGGGCCACCACGGCCGCGCC
>QKPP01000249.1:3745-5657 GCA_006508105.1 Myxococcales bacterium FL481
CGTCGTGGAGCTTGTTCAGCTGGTCGATGACGGCGCGGGCCACCACGGCCGCGCCCCGCAGCTGGTCGTCGCTGAGAACCGCGTCCGGGCAAGCGGCGAGAAGGAAGTCCCGCGCGCGCTTGAGAATGGTTTCGTCGGTCATACTGCCAATCCTTCCCACATCGCTTCAGGGAAAATGTCCTCCCCCAGGGGACCATACTCGTGGTCAATGGTCTCGAGGCGCAAGTCACGCAGCGACCGGTAGCCGGCGCCCACATGCCAGGCGTCCCCCGGAGGGAGCACGCGAAGGGCCTCGACGGAACATCCGCGGAGGTCCTGCACGAAGCGGTGATGCACGTGCCCGATTTTCCACATGCGGTAGCGGGTCGCGCCCCAGATGTCCCGGACGTCCGCCGCCATGACTTCGGGCAGGTCGCGCCACTTGCACTTATGGCCGTGGGTGAACCCGATCGCGGTGTTCCCTACCTGGCGGTAGTGGAAGGGTGCGGGCTCGGTGTCGATGTGCACCCGCGGGTTGTTGCGGAACGCCTCACGCAGCGCTAGGCGCATCCAGATGTTGGACATAGGATCGTGGTTCGCGTCGGACGAGATGAACTCGACCTCGGGGTGCGTCGCAGCCCCGGCTTCGATCATCCGAATCGCCATGCGCAGACCCGTCTCTGCAATACGCGGGAAGCGCCCGTCTGCGTCTAGCTTATGCCCGGAGGCCTCCGTCTCGAACCTCGTGTTGTCGACGTGGAAGTAGTCGCCGGCGTTGAAGATGATGAGCTTCTCGGCCTGCGGCGCACGACCCATGAGGTAACTCACCGCCGCGTGCAGGATGCTTTCACTGTGGCGCAGGTCCCAGTTGTGCCCGGCCTCACGGGCCCACACCAAGAGCCCCACGTGCAGGTCGCCCAGCTTGAGAAGATTCGTGGTCCCCCGTCGTGACTTGCACCGGTTGGGTCCCTTGATCTTCTTCAGCGCAGGCAGGTCGCTGAGGGAGGCGACAAAGCGGCGCGCGAGCTCGTGCACCGACTGCTTCTTCCAGTTGGCCGGACGCCAGCTTTCGCTGAACGGGTTGCCGTCCTCGTCCTTGCCGCGACGGCTGAAGGAGGTGAGCATGAGATCCTCTCGCGGAGCCTCACCCCGCGCCAGCTGCGCGAGCGAACGGGGCCGCTCGCCTCGACGGCGGCCCTCGCTGAGGAGTTTGCGGATGGAGGGCTGGCTGATGCCCATGGAGTCGGCGGCTGCGTAGAGGTCGCCATCGTGCGCCTCTACGGCTTCGATTGCTTCAATCTGACGTGCTGTGAGCTGCATACACTACCGTGGCATGAGGGAAAGGGGGAGAAGAAAGTCGGTCGGCCAGGCGCCCCTGTGGGCGGCCTGGACGGTGGGGTTTCGCAACACCAAGACCCGGATGGCCTGGTGTCGGGGATCGTCGGGGTTCCAGGTCTCGCCCAGCCGCCGCAGGGGCTGCGGGATTGGCATCCCGTGGTACAGCCCCAAGAGGCAGTAGACCTCGTGACGGGTGAGGCGAATCATGCACAGACGGTGTACCGCAACGGGACGCAGGCTGTCAACCGCGGCCCGGGCGCTAGCTACTGAACTCCATCAAGATCGGGTGATCGGGCGCGAGGCGCTGTAGTTGGCTGACTACCCGGTCATACGTGGTATCGAGCAGGGTGCACTCGCGGCCTTCGCGGTATTCCTGGTTCGCCACACGCACAATCGCCGCCAGCGTCATCGCCCGGAACTTGGGCAACGACGCCGCGACGATCTCCTCGGTGAACTGCGCGTCGGGGTCGTCCGTGAACTCCCTCCCGCGGCACCGGTGCTTGACGTGGACGTTGCCGGCGGCACAGCGTCGGCAGGCGTCCTTGCGCAGGTCCCAGGCGATTCGCGGCCCGGGGCCCGGCTCGTGGACGGCGTG
>QKPP01000004.1 GCA_006508105.1 Myxococcales bacterium FL481
CATCGTCGTCATCGTCGTCATCGTCGTCATCGTCGTCATCGTCGTCGTCGTCATCCCCACTGTCGTCGTCATCCCCACTGTCGTCGTCATCCCCGCTGTCGTCGTCGTCCCCGCCGCCGTCGTCGTCATCCCCGGCGTCGTCGTCGTCCCCACCGGTCGGCGCGTCGCCATTGTCGGTGTTCCCTTCGGGGACCGCTGAATCCGAATAGCAAGCGGCCCCGCTCAACAGATACGGCAAGACAAGAAGACCCCATTTTCGCGTCATACCGGCAAGCTACAGTACCTGTGACGGCTCGCCAATGGCTTTGAGACCGCGGCATGTGCCGGTTCGTCTGTGATCCCGCCACAACGACGACGACCCCCCGGACCTCGCATGCAACATGCCTGCGGTATCCCCAGTCGCCCGCGTACTCGGGGACCAAGCTGGCTCACCCCGACAATTGGTGACCCAAGAAACACCTGCGGCAACACATCGCCAGCGACGCCCGCACCCCGCCGCTGCGGCGGTCCTCAAGTCTCACCGCAACTTCAGCCGTGCCGCCGATCCCGTGCGGTGCAGCGAATACTGGCGTGTAGTCGCGTGATTTCGCCTACACGAAGCACGCGCTGCGATTCACCCCGGACCCCAAGTACGCGGACGAACCGCGTACTCGGATGCCACCGACCGCGAGTCGCTCCCCCGGTTGTGCCGCCCACGGTCTTCGGCGTTGCGATCTGATCCCCGACGTGATCGGGTCGGCGAGCATCGCACCCGCCCCCACCAAGCCACGGACGCTCGGGACTCCGCCCGGTCACCGAAGGCATCGGGACAACCCGTGGAAACGCAGCGCGGTGCATCGACACCAATGTTGCCGGCGCCTCGAATACCGACATGCCCGTCGCCGCGGTGTCGGTCGTCATCCGACTCTAGAGCAACTCCGAGGGGTTGGCCGAACCGCATCGGATCGCGAAATGGGCCGCGACGAGGGTCGGGCGATGGCGCCAACGTCCGGTCTACGAGGGACCGTTATCGCGCCGCCGAGGCCACCCGCGCTTGAGGCGGGCCGCCACCGCACGTCCGACCGGCCGGTCGGGCCGGCGTATCGACCGACGCGTCGACCGGGTGCAAAGTCAGAACCGGCGAACGAGGCGGTTCCAAGTGGGTCAGCCGACCGGCTCGACAAAACCGGGGCCCGCAAGCAGGAACCCCCGTGCGTACACGGGCGAGCGGCGCTCGAGCAGGCTGAAGACGCGGCCCACGACCGGCGGATCCAGCTCCCATCCACAGGCCCTCCGAGCCCAAGCGGCCGCTTGTCCGGGAAAAACGGGCCCGCACGACCCGCGAACGCCGCGAAGCGTTTCCGAAAGGAGAGCGGCTCGCCTGACGACCGACGCGGCGTTGCCCCACGAAACCCTGTCTTTTACCATCACGGCCGCACGTGTTCGCCAAATACTACCAAAGCGAGCTGACGTACCTACGCGAAATGGGCAAAGCCTTCGCCCGGGTCCATCCTTCCACGGCACAAATGCTGGCTGAACGCGGGGGAGACCCCGATGTCGAGCGCCTCCTCGAGGGATTCGCGTTCATGTCGGCCCAGATCCGTGAACGGGTGGACGATTCGGTGCCCACGATTGTGCACCATCTCACCGAGCTGTTGCTCCCGCACTACCTGCGCCCGGTGCCGGCTTGCGCCATCATCGAGTTCACGCCCTCGCTGCGCGCCCTTCGAGCCCCGCTCGATCTACCCAAAGACACGCCGCTGAGCACCAAACCGGTTGAGGGGCGAGCCTGCTCGTTTCGCACGACCAGCGCGGTTCGACTGCTGCCCATCCAAGCTGAACGCAGCGAACTCGACGAGACGCGAAAGTCCCGACCGGTGTTGCGCGTGCACCTATCGACCACCAAGGCGGGGTACGGCGTCCTCGCGGGCGAAGGTTGGGTGCGCTTTCACATCCACGGCGAGCTCGCCCTCACCGCCACATTGCTGTTGTGGCTGCGTCGATACTGCGTCGCCGTGCGGGTACGCTCGGGTGAACACGGACCCACCACGGCGCTGTCCCCCGACAACGTACGCATTGTAGGACACGACCCGCAACACACCCTGTTTCCCTGGCCCGAGCGCACACCCACCACGTTTCGCTCGTTGCAAGAATATTTCACCCTGCCCGACAAGTTCGCGTTTTTCGAGGTCACCGGACTCGCCCCCATCAGCATCGAGCACGATCTATTCGCCTTCGAGTTCGAATTCGACAGCCCACCACCGCTACCCCACCGAGTGAGCAAAGATTGCGTGCGCTTGCACTGTGTGCCGGCCATCAACTTGTTCGAAGCCAACGCCGACCCGATCCGCCTCGACGCGCCGATGCACGAGTATCTCCTGCGGCCCGCGGAATACGACTTCGCCCACGGCGAGGTCTACAGCGTCGATCGAGTGTCCGGTGTGCAGCACGGGCGCCAAACGCAACGCGCCTACGAACCGTTCTTCGCCTACCGCCACGGCGCGGACGGGCCCAAAGAAACCTACTACTCCCTGCGTCGGCAGCACTCATCGGTCGACGATGCCGTCGACACGTACATCTCCTTGGTCACCCCACGGGACGTGGCGGCTCCCACAGAGGGTGAGACCCTCTCGGTGGCGCTCACCTGCACCAACCGGCGCCTAGCGAACGAGCTCAAAGTCGGGGACATTAGCGTCCCTTCCCGAGGCAGCCCCACCGTCGCCGAGTTTCGCAACATCACGGCGGTGAGGCCCCCAGTGCAAGTCCGGCTCGGCTCGGAGCTTCACTGGCGATTGCTGGCCCACCTTGCGCTCAATCACCGCGGCATGGCCACGGCCGACGATTTGCGCGACGTACTCTCCCTGTACAACTTTCAGTCCGAGGCTCATCCGCAGCTGGCCCACGCGAACGCGCAAGCCATCGGTGCCATTCGCAGTGTGACCGCACGGCCGGCAACCCGCCTCTTTGAGGGCGCGCCCGTCCGCGGCATTGCCACCGTGGTCGAACTCGAAGAAGCCCAGTTTGGCAGCATGGGCGAAGCACACCTGTTCGGTTGCATGCTCGACGAGCTGTTCGCGGGACAAGTCACGCTCAACTCGTTTGTCGAGCTCACGATTCGCTTGCATCCATCCGATCGGAGCTACCGGTGGAAACCGAGAACCGGCACCACGCTGCGCGCCTAGGCGTCGACGTCGAGGCTGATCCCACCCGCTTCGAGTTCTTGCCCCTGCTGAGGTGGCTCGAGCGCGCGGCCCCCTATGGGCCACGACTCGGCGGCACCGGGCCGTATGTCGACGAAGCGATCCGCGTGCGGGCCGACCCGGGATTGGTGTTCCAAGCTTCCGAGATCACGCGCGTTCGCTCGCCCGAGTCCAAGCCGCGAACAGACACGGAACCCGAAGGCGGTACGTACGAACTGACCACCGCGTTCTTCGGGCTGGCGGGCACGTCGAGCTCGCTGCCGACGTACCTGCTCGAGGAACTGGCGGGCGAAACGCCAGCAGCCGAACAACGCCGAGAGTTCCTCGACTTGTTCCACCACCGCATCGTCAGCTTGTTCTATCGGGCCGTCACTCGCTTCGACTGCGCCACCGAGTACACCCGCAACGGCGACGACCCGTGGTCGCAACGCCTGCTCGCCCTGTGCGGGTTTGCCCACGATGGAGCCGCGCCCGAGTACCTCACGCGGCAACAACTGCTGCGGCTCGCACCGCTTTTCTCGGCGTCGGTCCGCAGCCCCGAGGTCTTGTCGATGGCGATCGTCGACGTGTTTGGCCCCGCGCTGGCGGGGGCGTCGGTGGACATCGAGCCGCTGACCGGCAAGTGGGCGCGACTGGGCGTCGCTCAACAAGCCAAGCTCGGCCGCGAAAACCACGTGCTCGGTGACGACTTCGTGCTCGGCGATCGATGCTTCGACCGCGCCTCGCGGGCCAAAGTCGTCTTGGCCGGGCTCGACGACGGGAGCTTTCGACGCTTCATGCCCGACGGCGACCTGTTCCCCGTGTTGCTCGAGGTCCTCGATTTGTTCACACGCGATCCGGTGCAGTTCGATCTCGAGTTGGTCTTGGCCGGGGGCCAACGCCCCGGCATGCGCCTCGGCCAGTCGAACAGCAGCACCCTCGGTACCGACGCCTGGCTGGCGGGTCAAAACCGCGAAGAGACCCGCGTCAACATCGAACTGCCCAATCGCCGCGACGAGTAGGCGCCGATGGCCCTGGTCACGATTGCAGTTTCTATCGACGGCGCCGCGGCGAGCACATTTCGCTTCGATCGCTCGCCGATCCGAATCGGACGCAACGAGCGCAACGACGTCGCGGTGAGCCACGCCTCGGTCTCGGGCTGGCACGCCATGATCCGGTTCGATGCGCACTCGGCCACGTTTGTCGATCTCGGTTCGACCAATGGCACGTTCGCCCAGGGGCAACGCCTGCACGCAAACGCCCCGTTATCGATCACGGTCCCGGTCGAACTGCGGATCGACAAGGTCCGTCTCCAGATCTCCTTCGAGCCCGGGGCGACCGCGCCGTCGGAGCCAGTGGCGGCTCGCTCCGCCCCCGCGCCATCCCAGCCGGCCCCCGCCCCCGCGGGCGGGCCCACCGGCGAGTCACGACGGCCCAGCCCACCCGCGGCGACGCAGCTGCCGGCGCCGCGTGATTTGCGGCAGCTCGCCTCGCGGCTGCTGCCGACGAATCATCAGCCCCACGGACCGGAGGAACAAGCTGCGTTTGCGGACAAGCTTGCGGTCACACTCCGCGTGTTCGCCGAGTCGTTCATCCGGCTGCAAGACCAACTCGACCAGCTCGAAAGCGAATTGGGCACGTCGTTGTTACGCGACCGCGGGCCGTTGCAGCAGGCGAGCAACGCCGAGGAATTGCTGGCCTACCTGTTGGATTTTCGCCCACCCGGCCCCGAGCGGTCCGGCCAACTCGCGGCTAGTTTCGAACAGCTGATGGTCCACCAAGTGGCGCTGTTCAACGCGATGCTGGTTGGCGCCCGGGCGGCGTTGCGCCCCCTCGATCCCGAGATCGTCGAGCAGGCGACGTCGGGGCGGTGGCCCACGCCGGCCCACGCTCGCTGGCAAACCTACCGACGGCGCTTCACCGAGGCGGCCCGCGATGCGGCGCTCGTACGTGCGGTGTTCGGCGAGGCGTTTGTCGACGCGTATCAGCAATACCAGCGCGATGAGTAGGACGAGGCGCCGTCGACCTACTCCACGACCGCATCAAACGAGAGCCACGAGGTGCCCGCTCGGCCGTCGCGCAGCACGAAGTACAACCGAGTGCGCCCGCGCACGTCGGGCACCCAGTCGAACTCCAGCCCCTCGGACGTGAGGCTCTCCAGACCCGGATCGCGCTCTTCATAGGTGCCGGACGTCGCGTACCACCGCCCGAGCAGAGATTCCTCCCGCGACTCGAATGTCTCCCCGTTGTTGATCGGCACGACGAAACGCTGCCGGGCCTCCGGCGGAGGTTCGGCGAACAATTCGAGGCGCTCGTCCAACCGCATCGCCAGTTCTCCACCCGGATCGATCATCTCGGTACGCTGCGAGCCTTCATCCTCCGAGCCCACCACCACCCGAAGGCGGCCGGTGGCGGGATGGCGATCGACATCGGAAACCGGCGACGGGTTGTCCGGAATCGCTGCGGCTACCATGCGCAGCGGATACGAGACATAGAGGCAGTCGTCCGGCGTATCGAAATCGCCGGCCAGCAACGCCGTCTCACACGTCGCAACGGGGGTATCGCCGAGTTGGAACACCCCGGTGAGCTCGAGATCGAATCCGGCCGATGCCCGGGCGAAGTAGGGCACGACAAAGGTCGGCTCGTGGAGGTTGGCGAGACGACAGGGGCGTTCCAGGCTCACGGGGGCTTGGGCCTCCCCGGGCAAGCAAGCGCCCACGTTGTCCCCGTCGAGCGGCTGGGCCTCCACCAAGCAGGAGAACGCAGGCAACGACGGCGCGACCGAACAGGCTATCCACCGACTGGGCACCGTAGCGGGATCGATGGCCCCGTCCACGTCAACCAGATGCGTTCGCAGGATCACCGCATCGCCCGGGACGAACTCGGCCACGCCGGCCTCGTGCGGCGCCACCATCGACTGCGCCAACGTGGCTCGGACCCCGAGCAACCGAGTCCCTTCGACTCGCTGGACGTCGGGCAGTTCGTCGAGACAAGCCGGTAGCCCCAGCCCCAGCCCCAGCCCCAGTACGACACAACGGACCCGCATACTAAAACTCCACTTTGAGCCCGAACGACGGGATGATGGGGAGGGAGTCGATCGTCGCTTGCGTGCGAAAATCGTAGCTCGGTATCGAAAATTCTGGGTTACGTGCGTTGTAGACGTTTTGCACGTCGAGGTAAGCGGTGATCCGCACCAAGCGGCGCGTCCAGATCTTGTCGACGCGCACGTCGAGCTGATGAAACGGCGCCAGGCGATCGGCGTTCTGCGGGGCAGGAAGCGGGAGAAAATCCCCCGTGGTGTTGTCGTAGATGCCGTCCGCTACCGGTGTGAACGGATTGCCCGAGGACAATCGAAAGCGTGCCCCAAGGCTAAACCCGCGCGGCAGCCGGTAGCCCAGCAGCAAGTTCAGGATGTGGGTCTGGTCGAAGTCCGCCACGCGATACGGATCCATCGACGAGTCGCGAGTGACCGTCCGCGACAACGTATACGCGAGCCAGCCGAACAGCTGGGCGCTGAAGTCCCGACGCACCAGCAACTCGCCCCCGTAGCTGCGACCTTGTCCGCGGCTGGCGAAACGCAGGGGCCGCAACTCGCCGTCTACCTCGACAATCTCACGCGAGGGCACGGCGAGTTGCCACTGGTGCTTGTAGAAACCGGTCGCCTCGAGCGTCACGTTTTGCGGCAGATCCCAGCGGAGCCCGCCGCTGGACTGCAGGGAGGTCTCCGACTCGAGTTTGGGGTTGCCGAATACCTCGTCGAGCTCGCGTAGATCGGGTGCCTGGGTGTAGATGCCCACGCCGCCTTTGAGCTTGATCGTATCTGTGATCTCCCACGCACCGTTCAGTCGGGGATCGACGGTCCAACGGTTGCGCGGAAGCAAGTAGCCGGTTACCCGGATCCCAGGCGACACCGTGACTTGCTGCTGCGCCCCCAACCGGGCCGTGATGGTCGAGTACACGGCCGGCGTCGCAAACGACACCCGCGAAGCGCTGCGCTGCGACGACTCCGACGACGGCGGCGGTCCCTGCCCTTGTACCTCGGCCGAGCGAAGGTCCAAATCGACCCATCCCGCGCGAGTCTCCGTCCCAAACGCCACCTCGAACCGCTCGTGGGGCCTCGCCACCCCCTCCCCTCGCAACGCAAACGTGTACAGGTCGGTCACCCCGACCAGCGACTCGTCTTGAAAGTAGGTAAACGATGGGACGACATAGAGCCGGCCCTTGCCCACCGGCTGGCGATAGGTCAAGTCGGCCCGATGAAAGGTACTGGAAATGCCGAAGTCCTCGGCGACATCCGTCACCGGCACGTAGGCATCGTTACTGCCGAAGGCCCGCGCGCCGATGGTGCCCCGCCCTACCGGATGCTCGATCAAGCCCTGGTAGTCCCAGTACCGCGGCGCCAGCGAGATGAAATCAAACGCTCGCAGAGGCAGATCGAGATAACTGCGTCGCCCCCCGACCGCGGCGACGCCCCCTCGGCCGAGCGGCGCTCGCACCACGGCACTGGCGTCGAACACATCCGCATCGGCGTAGCCGTGAATCCCGTCCGGCTTGAGTGCCTTCGGCTCGACGGCCACCACGCCGCCCGTCGCATCCCCGTAGCGTGCGTCGAAATTGCTGGGCACGTACGAGATGCTCTCGATCAGGTCCGCGTTGAACACGCTCGTCACCCCGGCAAAGTGGTAGAGCACGGGGATCTCATGCCCGCCCACATACACCGCGGAATCTCCGGGCGCCGCGCCACGCACGATGAGCGAACCCAAGCCGAACGGCGTGCGAGCCAGCCCCGGGAAGTTTTGTACGGCCTTGAGCGCGTCTCCTTGCGTCCCCGGCAGCGAGGCGATCTCGGCCGGTGTGATCGATCGGCGCGTGACCTCGGCCGCTTGCGAGCGATCGGACGACACCACGGTCTTGTACGGGTTGGTATTCGCGGGCGTGAGGTAGTACTTGCCCTCGACCACGCTCCCGCCCTCCACATCCACCACGTACTCGTAGCGCTCGAACCCGGCGACGAGGAACACCAGCACGATGCGGCCGTCGGGCAAGCCCCGAAACGCAAAGTTCCCGGCGTCGTCCGTGACGGTTTGCTCGGTCCAATCCGGCGACTGCTCGAGCTGCCCCGCCCGCCAGCGTTTCGCGGCGCGGGGACGCAACCGCCCCGGCTCGAGGTCGGGCGCCGCGGGCACGGCAATGACCGTGACGCCAGACAACGAGCCTCGCAGACCCCCCTCGAGGACCGTGCCTGCGACCTGAACGGGTGCTTCGTCCTCGTCGGCGGTGCGCTCCACCCCCTCGGTGGCCGGCGTCGATGGTAGCGCCGCGACCCCGTCCGACGCCTCATCGACCGACGGCTGAACCACCGGCGCTCGAAATTCAAACACCAGCGCGAGGGTGACCTCGACCGCTCGCCCTTGGAAGGTCGCCGGCGTGTAGCGAGCCTGGCTCACCGCCTGCCTCGCCGCGTCGGCCAAGGCCCTCGGTTCGGCCGGCGTCGCCTCGATCTCGAGCGGCCGCCCGTCGACACCCACGGTGACGCGCACCTGAACCTGGCCGCTCGGGCCGGGTCGTCCCGGCGCCATCGACGACGCGGGATAGACGATATCGAGCGGCGCCTTGAGGACGGGGAGCACCAGGCCCTCCGGGAGCTCCGTCGGCACGATGGCCTCCACGGTGACCTCCCCGGCGTCTCCCCTGACCGCCGGCGGCACGGCGGGGGCCGACGGCGGTCGCCCGCCAGACCCGGTCATCGGGGTGGACGGCGCGGACGGCTGGCGCTCCTCGTCGGCAGCGGCGGGGCGGTTGGCCGTGGGTGCGCGGGCAGCCGCGGCACTGGGCCCAACAAGCATCGCCGACATGGCCGACAAGGCCGTCAACCCCGACACTCGCCAACCGCCGCAGGCGGACTGAGACCGCAGTTGATTTGGCGTTCGGCTCACCGGGCCCCATCACCGGCGATCGTGGAAGTCCTTCTCATCCGGCTAGCGGTGTACCTTCGCAGCGGACCGGCACATCCCCGGTACGTACCACGCCGCGGCCCGAAGAGCCGCCGGTCCGCCCCACTCCTGCGGCCGAAGCACAGTCGGCCGGCCGTAGGCTACGCGCCACCGGTATGAGAGCAGCGCCTTGACACGCGAGCCCGGCGCGTTCACCCGCGGGAGCGATGGACGGACGATCGCGAGCTGGTCGCCTTCGTCAATGCCCGTCGTCGGCTCACCACGGCACCGCCGTTGATGACCGCTGGGAGCCTGCGCCGCGCAGTTCGGCGCCCGGCCCTAGTCGCCGACCCCCGACGAGGACGGATATCCTCGGTCGAGCCAGACCCGAAACCCCTCGTCCAGGACACGCACGCGTTGTAGCCCTTCCGCGATCAGCCCGTCCGCAAGCGCTTCCGACTCCGCGTGGGGGCAAGCGCAGTAGGTCACGATCCACACGTCGTCCGGCAGTTTGGCGGCGTGCTGGGACGCGAGATAAAACGGCAAGGACTTCGCCCCCTTGATGTGGCGCTCGACGTAGTCAGACGGCGGACGAGCGTCCAAGATGATCATCTTGGCCTCGGCGTCCATCATCGCTTTGAGATCGTCCACCGCGACGAAGCGGGGATCGTCGAATGTGGGGTCGTCGCCGTCGGGATTGAGTGTCGCCTCCCCAAGGGAATCGTGATCCGGGACTTCGATGAAGCTCCACGAGCGCATCAACGCGACCAAGTCCGCGATCTCCCGCGGCTGAAGGAGGCCCTCGAACGCTGGCATCACCGTTCCGGGACGACCCTTGCGCACCGAGAAATCCAAGAAACCGTCGCTGGCATGGTCGAGAAAGTTCGGAGCCGCCACGCTCATGTATTCACCGCCCTCCCCGTACAAACCGTGGCAGCCCATGCAGAAGGCCTGCCAGGGGCCCTCCCCCCGCTCCGGTACGCCCTCGTTGACGTAGCTGCTGGTATCCACCGGTTCCAGCGTCTCCCACGATCGGATGAGCTTGACGAGGCGATCGATCGCGGCGTGGGTCAACGGACCGCCTCGGTTCACGCTCCACGCCGACATCGGCGTATCCACCCGTCCGTGCGCGATGCCGTCGTAGATCAGCTGGTCCGTCGCGGCGGCCAGGAAGTGTCCGTTCGCCAACGCGTTGGCGCCGTCGGCTTTGTAGCCCTCGCCTTCGTCGCCGTGACAGATCGCACAGTATTGGTCGTAGTCGGCCCAGGCGAGCGCGAGTTCCTCCTCATCTAGGCCGCCGTGGTCAGATGGTTCGGTGTCGTTGGAGGTGTCGGCCGTCGCACCATCGTCATCGTCATCGTCATCGTCATCGCCGGCGTCGTCATCGTCGTCGTCGTCGTTCGCCGGGGGGAGATCGCTCGGATCGGTATCCGTCGAACACGTCGACAGCGCCGAGACCATGAGCAAGGCCGCCCCGGCGCAGACACCAAGAGCGGATCGAGTGGTGTCACAAATGATCATCATCGTCCCAAAACCTCCAGGATCGTGTCGCGCACGTAAGTGTAGCCGTCCTCGTTCGCTAAGTTGATCGACGGACCCCCCTTGCCGGGCAGGTACGCCGCGAGCGTGCCGTCGGTGCCGTAGACATAAAAGTCGTCCTTTTCGCCGTCGAACATCGCCCAGGCGTTGACGTCGTCGGTGTCTTGAAACATCGGAAAAGCGCACCGTCGCGACAACTCTTGTTTGTCTTCGAGCCCCTCCACGCCGTTGAGCGCGACAAACTGCACCTCCTCAATGCCCATGGCTCGAAACTCCAAGCGCATCCGCTCGAGACCGACCGCCTGCGCCTGGCAAAACCCACACCACCCCTGCCACAGCCCGAACACGGTCACGTGCCCCGCAAAATCGGCCAAGCCGTAGTTTTCGTCGTAGCCACAGCTGAGGGGCTGGTAGTCGTCCAGCGACCACTCGGGCATCGGTGAACCGACGCAGTAGGCCGGCGGGTCCTCGTCTTCGCAATCTGCCTGCGGGTCTTCGGGGTCTCCCGTCCCCGTCTCGCCGGTGTCGTCACCGGTGTCGTCGCCGGTGCCCGCGCCCGTGTCCTCTCCTGTGTCCTCTCCGGTTTCGTCTTCGTCCTCTTCGCCGGTGCCGCTGTCACTGCCCGCGTCGTCCTCGCCGGTTTCGGTGTCGCTCTGGCCCGGATCGTCGCCGGTCTCGCTATCGCCCGGATCCGCGGCTCCGGTTTCCTCTCCCGTCTCTCCCCCCGAGTCCAACTCCCGAGTGGGTGCATCCACCCCGCGTCCGGGGTCGATCCCGACGCAGGCGTCTTCGAGCCCGGGCGTCTCACCGGTGCTGGAATCACCGCCGGTTTGAGTCTCGGCCGCCGTGCCGGTGTCGGTCGGCGTGTCGGTCGCGGCTCCAGTCGCGCTGTCGTCGGTGTCGGACGATGCATCGGTGTTGGACGTCCCCGGCGGAGCGGGGTCGCTCGTGCCACACCCCGAAGACGTCGCCAGCCCGGCCAGGATCGCGGCGCCAGTGAGGCGGCGGAGTCGGCTCAACGCCACCAGTCGTCGCAATGGGTGCTGTGCGTTCTCAATGACCACCGAGACAGCTGGCCACGTCCACCCCATGCCCGTCAATCTCTGAACCGGCACGATCCGGCCGCGGTCACGCGCAAATGGTTCACGGGCATGCATCCGCAGCGATCCGAGCCGTGCGGCGCGCCAGTGCGGGTCGAGTTTTCGCAAGCACGACCCATCGCATGGCCATGCACCGGGCGGGTATGCACCTTTGACGTACGAACTCCGTCCGCTCTCAACCCGGCGGCGAATCTCGACCCGGTCCCCAGCCCGACGGCGAACCTCGACTCGGTCTCCACCCGGGCGGCGAGTCTCGACACCGTCCCCGGCCGGACGGCGAACCTTGACGTGGTCTCCACCCGAGCGGCGAGTCTCGACACCGTCCCCGGCCGGACGGCGAACCTGGACCCGGTCTCCACCCGGGCGGCAGGCCAAGGACCTCGCCCAGTGACGGGGGCGCGGGGGCACGGCGGGGCGAGGCCACCGGCCTGACACCGGCGAGGAACGCGGGCCGTGCGTGGATCCCCCGGCTCGGCGGGCCCGCGACCAGTTCGCTCACGCCAGACTCCACCCGCCACGAGGCGGGTTCTCCGACATCGGCCACTCGGCTATCTTGCATCCGTGCTGCGGTACCGCGCCGATCTCCGACCGCTCGCGTTCCAAGCGATCTACTTCGGTCTATTTGCCTACGCGATGTTTTGGCTGCCCTGGTCGTGGTGGGCGCTGCCCGTCACCCTCGGGCTGTGCCTGTTCGCGTTTACCGGCGCCGTGCAAACCCACAACGCGGTGCACTCACCGATCTTCCGCGCCCGTTGGCTCAACAAGCTGTACCAAGTCGGACTCACGCTGACCTATGGCCATCCCGTGAGTTCGTACGTGCCCGGGCACAACCTCAGCCATCACAAGCACACACAAACCGGCCGCGACATCATGCGCACGAGCAAGGCCAGCTTCCGCTGGCACCTGCTGAACTTGTTTGGGTTTTTCTTTCGCATTGCCCCCGCCACCACCCGAGCCGACATCCAGTACATCGCCGCAACGCGGCACCAACACCCACGCTGGTTTCGCCAACTGCTGTTCGAAGCCGGCGTACTGGTGCTCGTGACCGGCGTGTTGCTCTACCTCGATTGGGTTCGTGCGGTGCTGTTTTGGGTCGTGCCGCACCTGTACGCGCAGTGGGGCATCGTGACCATGAATCTGCTGCAGCACGACGGCTGCGATCAAGACCACGCGTACAACCACTCGCGCAACTTCGTCAGTCCGCTCCTCAACTGGTGGACGATGAACAACGGCTACCACGGGATCCACCACGAAAGGCCAGGTACGCACTGGAGCCGACTGCCAGAGCTGCACGCCCGTTTGTACCAGCCCCACGTTCACCCCGCCCTCGATGAGCCGTCGATGATCGCCTACGTGTGGCGAACCTTCGTCTTGAACCGACGCATCGACTACCTCGGGCGGCCCGTGCCCGTGGTGCCGCCCGGGCGCGACGAGCCGTGGATCCCCCGCATCGAGGAGATTCCAGACGACCTCGGTGCCGAGCGCTTGCCGACATGATCCGTCGGTCGCGGCCGAGCGCCGGAGGCCGTTCGCCCGGCCCTCTACGCGGCTGACAAGCGAACGCTGCGCGAGGGAGGGCTCACGTGACCGACTCGGCCAGGATGATGGTCGCGGCTCGAGGCGCCACGTCGCGACCGGACGGACCCGATCGGCGGTTCGGTCACGACGGCTCGCCACGTCCGGTCGCGAACCGTCAGTCCACAAACCGAATGCGAAACGACACCGTCGTGCACACACGCATGCGCCGGCCGCCCACACGAAACGGCTTGAACCGCCATCGTTGCACCGTCTGGCGGCAGATCGCGTCGACCCCGGGGTCACCGGGAAACGCGGTCACCGTCCGTACAGCTTCGGTGCGCCCCCGCTTGTTGATGCAAAACGCGGTGCGACTCACCCCCGGCCGTTGACTGCCGAGCCCGGTGCGGGTCCATTTCAGTTCCTCCTCGGGCGGGTTGGGAGCCCAACGCGCCTGTGCCATGACTTCCTTGAGAGGACGGATGAGGCGAGATCGGGCCCGTCGCACCTGCCGTTTGGCTGGTGAAGCGGGCGGTCGCGGTGCTCCCAGCTCGCCGCCGATCGTGCCCCCGACCACGCCGCCAGAAACCCCGCCGAGCACTCCGCCTCGTTTCCCGCCGGGGACGCCGAGCGGAACCGTGGCACGCCCGGGCTCGGACCCCGGGGGCGCCGGCTCGACGTCCGCGGCAGTGAGATCCGATGTCAGTGCACATCCTTCGCAGAGAGCGGGCGGCGGCGGCGGCCCGGGAGGCGGCTCGGGAGGCGGCTCGGGCTTGTCCAGTTTGCGGCGGGTCCGTTCGACCGGCTTGGGTTCCGGTTCGGCCGGCTTTAGCACTTCGGGGGCAGGTGGGGGACTGTTCGCCTCGGGCGTGGCTGGCACGGTGTCGAGCTCGTCCGGCGCGGCCGCGACGGCGCGAACGACCGGCGGCGGCGGGGGAGGGATGTGGGCGGCCAGCTGAAACCGCGAGAGCACGAAGAGCACACTCGCAACGTGCACCGCGACACTCGCGGTCGCCGCTACGGTCGTCCGCGCTTTCGCATGAGGATCAAAACTGGCCGCCAGTGGACTCATTGCGACGACGCAGGCGACACCACAAATTCAATCTGAGCGAAGCCGACCTGCGTGACCAGGTCGAGCACGGTCATCATCCGCCCGTGCGTCGCCCGCTTGTCGCCCCGGACGACGATGCGAGCGTCGCGATTATGGGTGTGCAAAGTGGCGAGGCGCGCGGCGAGTTCCTCATCTGAGAGCGGTTCAACGCCGTCCACGAGCGCCACCCCCTCGCCGGTGACCGTGACGGTCACCCCGCTAAACCGGTTGTCGCGGTCGCTGTGTCCCGCGACCGCACGAGGTAGATCCACCCGGAGGAGTCGCTCGTCGTGAGCCGCGTACGTCATCGTGAGCACGAAGAAGATCAGGAGCTGGAACACCACGTCGATGAGCGGCGTCATGTTCAGCTCGGTGCCGTCACTGCCGTCTGCTTCCGCATCGAAGTTCATCGATTCATCCGCTCGCTCTCAGATGTAGCCTTGGCCACGTGGTCGACGAAGTCGCGGGCAAAGCCCTCCATCGTTTGCACGAGCGCCCCGATGCGACCCACAACGAAGCGGTGACCGAGATACAACGGGATCGCCACGGCGAGTCCGGCCGCGGTTGTCAGCAATGCGACCCATATGCCGTCCGCCAGCATGCCAGCACTCGGCGGACGGCTCGAAACCTGGGCGCTTGCGACGACGCCTTGGAACATCGAGATCATTCCCACCACCGTTCCAAGCAGTCCCATAAATGGAGCGATGGTCGCGATTGCCGAGATGGCCCCCACCCGACGCTTCATGAGATAGACCTCCGCCCGCCCAACGCCCTCCATCGCTTCGCGGATGTCTTGCTTGGAGCCGCCAACCTCGGCGAGACCCCGCGTCAACACCCGCGCCAATGGGGTCTGCAGCTGCTCGCATGCGATGGCGATCTCTCCGCGGTCACCAGCCTCGATCAGCTCGCGCAATCGCCGGACATCGGGTCTCGGTCCCAGTATTCGAGCGTCACGCAAGTACGTGAGTCGCTCGAAAAACACGGTGAGGCCCACCACGGAGAGCAGCAGAATCGGGGCCATGAAGGCCCCCCCACGTTCCAGAATTTCAAGCTGTTGCGCTAGCTGCATGACTGGTTGCCTTCGGCGTTCGTCCGGCCCCGGCCCTTGGTCCTACGGTCGGCGAACTCGCCTCTCACGACCGGACCATGGTGGGGTGGCCTCGCAGGATGGATCCAGCGCAGTTGGACGCATTTCTTGCGCCACTGGAGCCGTTCGAGGAGCCCGCAAGTCGACCCTGACGTCACCCTCGCGAACTGGACATCACCAAAACCGGGGCCGAACGCCAACTGTCTTCAGCGGCGGGAAGCGAGCAGACGGAGTTGACGACAGTCCGCGGTCGAGCGCGGCGGCAGGACTTGCGGACATGCTGCGGAGCGGCGCAGGTGATGACGGCCGCTCGGCCACACTTGGACGCCGGCCGTAGCATCTCGCGGGGCAGCGCGGGAGGGCCGGCGAGCCCACGAGCCCTCGCGCGATGCATCCCGTCCGGGCCGAACGACCGGGCCCGGATCAGGTGGTATCGCCACCGGCCGGCGCGCGAAAACCTGCGCCGTCGAATCGATCGCGTGACTCCTTATGCACAATCAGCCGGCTAACTCGAGCGGCCGGCACTCGGCACGGTTGCGACCTGTGCCGACTAGAACGTGCCCCATTCAAATCCCACGGTTCCCCCCACCCCTGAGAGCTCGCGTGCTCTGGGATTTTCCCACGGCGGCAGCGTAAACCGGTAGCCCGCGGCCAGGACCAAACGGAAGTGCTCGCTGAACCGGATGTAAGCCACCGCTTCGGGCTCAACCACCAATACCGCGCCGGCCAAGGTACACCGACTCGCATCGGCGTCCTCCGACGCCGCCATCGTGGACCCAAACGCACACACGCTGCCGACCCCGACCAACGTCTTTGCCCCCAACTCGAAAAACCGCGGCGCAACGTAGCCCAGACCCAAAGTCAATCCGCCGTAGCTGAGATCGACGTGTCGCCGCTCACCGCTACCGTCGTCGATGCGTGTAGACGAGACCGTGAGTCCGTACCCCGCCACGCCGACATTGACGCCCAAGTGCGCGGTGCGAACGAACAAACCTCCGCCACCGCCGACGAAGAGGCCGGCCCGCCCACCGAGACTGCTCGGCTTGACGTGGAGGCCACCGAAGCCTCCCCATGCCGTATCGCTCCCGCCGAGCACGTACGGACGCGTGGTTTCGTCGGATTCGTGGGTGTCCTGGGACGGCCCTTCGTTGTCCGGCTTTGGCGAGTTGGGGTCGCTGTCCGTGGGCCGTGGCTCCGGATCGACCGACGAGCCGGCGGGCGGAGCTTGAGTCGCCGGCGCAGCGGGGGGATAGTGAACGTGCATCGAAACGCCGGGGTTGGTCGACCCGGGCGCGGGTGCAACGCTCGGTACCGTCGTCGGGTGGGTCCCCGGCCCCGGCGAGGGAGCATTCG
Source organism: Myxococcales bacterium FL481 (assembly GCA_006508105.1). GTDB lineage: Bacteria > Myxococcota_A > Polyangia > Nannocystales > Nannocystaceae > FL481. The sequence continues at coordinate 16,776 of QKPP01000004.1, forward strand.
CAGCGGGCGCGGTGGTCGACGCCGAGGTTGGACTCGCCGGTTCGACCGCGGGCAACGCGGGCTGTCCCGTGGTCATCCACAACGACCAGGCGACCGGCGACGAGGAAACGGCGAGAACCGAAAGTAGAACAGGCATGAGCAAAGTGGGAAGGCGGCCCCAGCCGCGGAGCCAGGCGACAACAGCCGAGCCGCTGCCACCGAGCCGCTCGAGCGCTGAGCCGCCTCGAGCGAAAAAGCCCGAGGACGGGGCCATGAACCGCCGCGCCGAGACCTTGGTCCCGCGGTGGCCCCCCGTCAAGAAACCCAGCCATCCGGCCCGCGACGGTTCTCACCCCCTTATTGGTGAGAAACTTGGTCGTCGCGCCGGAACCGGTTAGCTAGCCAGTGGCATGCGACACCTCCGACCCGCGATGATCCTCTGCTCGCTGTTGGGCGCCGTAGCTTGCGGCTCCGCTTCTGACTCAACCCAAGGCAGCGAATCCGAGCTGAGCTACGCCGGGGGCTGGGATGGCGCGGACACTCGCGGCAGTAGCGTGTTGTTGCTGCGCGACGACCTGCGCGGCACGCTCACGGCCTCCATCTTCGGGGACGCGGTGTACGACTACCGCATGTCGTACGACGTCAACGGCGAGATCGACGAAGACAACATGCTGGTGATGAAGCTCGCCTGCATGGATGGAGCTCAAGCCGAAACCGTGGTCGACCCCACGCCGGACGACGGCATCTCGCCCGAGCAAGACTGGGTGGGCATCGATTGCTCCGGGTGGGAGCTTGAGCTCGCGTGCTCGTTGGCGGGGGACTGCGAAAGCGGCGGAGGGTGCAATATGATCTGCGACATTGTGGGCTTCGGCGACGCCTTCGCCTACGGGGGCCTCCCCCTCGAAGAGGTCGAAAACCAGTTCGATATGTGGAAGCGCGTGTAGGCGCGGGCTCCCGACGCGGGGCCCTCACAGAGCCGACTGGGCGCCGGGGATCGGCGGCTCGGCTGATGGCGCCACATCGCTCGCGCGACCCGTCACAACTCGTCTTGTCCATGGCCCGCCCCGAGGTCCAGGTCGGGCACCGTCTCCGTCACTGGAGACGACCCTTTGGGCCTACCCGACCGGTGGGCCTACCCGACCGGTGGGCCTACCCGACCGGTGGGCCTACCCGACCGGTGAGCCTGCCCGACCGGTGAGCCTACTCGACCGGTGTGCCTGACGACGCGAGGCCCCACCCCGTCATGTCGCTATACGTATACGGATCGTCGAGTTCATCGTAGGTCTGATACTCGCCCGTGTCGGGATCGACCTTGTACGCGGTCGACACCGTGTCGACGTACCAGACGAAACCGTCGAAGTCGATCGACACCCCACGCGGGACCGGTGATGGAAGCGGCCAAAACTGCATGACTTCCATCGTTTCGGCGTCGATGGCCTGCAGTCCGAACCCCCCGGGATGAAACTCAGACGTCGCCACCCACACCCGGTTTTCGCCGTCGACCTGCAGACCGAACCCATTGGCATTCGACGCGATCGCGAACTCCCCAGTCTCCGGGTTGTAGCGGTAGACCCCATTGCCGGTCTCGTCGGCCGCCCACACGTTTTGGTCGGGATCGACGGCGATCCCGTAGTTGTGGTGTCCCCCGGGCACATCGATCAACTCGTAGTCGAACGTGTGATAGTTGACGTGCACCAGCCATCCCCCGTAGTTGCCCGAATTGGTGGAGCCGTAGCTGATCATCCAAACGTCTCCGTCTTGGTTAACCGCGGCGCCGTACAGGCCGTAGTTCCCCGGCGCGAGCTCGGGAATGTTGACGCTGCCTTCCAGTTCACCCGTCTCCCCGTCGAGTCGCAACACGTGGATGCTCTCGATGTCTGACAGGTTGGTGGCGGAGGTCCAAACCTGCGTGTTCTCGTACTTGCCGGTCGTCTGATCGTAGTCGCCGGCAGTCCAGGCCACGGGTCGCTGCGCGGTCACGGAGATGTCGTCGAACTCCGCGAACCAGGCCAGGCAGTCGTCTTCCCCCCACGGCAGCACATCGTCTTTGCCCGTCGACGTTTGTAGGCCGGGCGTTCCGTTGCTGTTGTTCTCCTCGCACTCGTCGGGATCGTTGATGAATTTGGCGACGCCTCCGTCGCGGTTCGCGACGACCATGTCTCCGTTGAGATTCACCGACGTACGAGACGGCCGACCGATGTACAGCTGATCGTACGGGCCCGTCTTGTAGCGAGCCTCTTCAACGATCGTTCGGGTGTTGATCTTGGACAGCTCGGCCACGTTCGTGTTCGCGATCCAGATGTAAGAGAAATCATAGTCACCTCCGGCAGGCGGCTCTCCGTCCGGGGGCGGGCCAATATCGAACTTCGGGTCATCGTCATCGTCATCGTCATCGTCATCGTCATCGTCATCGTCATCGTCATCGTCATCATCATCATCGTCATCGTCATCGTCATCGTCATCGTCATC
>QKPP01000286.1 GCA_006508105.1 Myxococcales bacterium FL481
GGTGCGGTCGGTGATGTCGCCGTCGTCGTCGGAGGTGAAGGTGCGGTCGGTGACGTCGCCGTCGTCGTCGTCGGAGGTGATGGTGCGGGCGGCGACGTCGTCGTCGTCGGAGGTGATGGTGCGGTCGGTGATGTCGCCGTCGTCACTGGTGCGGTCGTCACTGTCATCGGCGATGATGGTCGAATCGGCGACGGTGTCATCGTCAGGGTCATCGTCGGAGGTGATGGTGCGACCGGCGAGGCCGTCGTCTTCTGTGGAGATGGTGCGATCGACGATGTCGTCATCGGGGACGGTGCGGTCATCAGCGATGTCGTCGTCGTCGGAGGTGATGGTCCGGTTGGCGAGGCCTTCGTCGTCGGAGGTGATGGTGCGGTCGGCGATATCTTCGTCTTCTGTGGAGATGGCGCGGACCGGGATGTCGTCGTCTTCGGACGCGATCGTACGGTCCGCGACGGTATCGTCGTCGTAGATCGGGTCATCGGAGGGGATGGTGGGTTCTGCGATGTCGTCGTCGGGGGTCTCGGGATCTGCGAGTTGTTCGTTGGAGCTGATGGTGCGAACGGCAAGGTCATCGTCCTCGGCTGCAATCGTGCGGCTGGCGACACTGTCGTCGGCGTCGGGCTCGACCGCTTCGGTTGAGTCACCCGTGTTGTCGTCGTCGATGCTGTCTTCGCGGGTGGCGTCATCGTCCGGTTCTTCCGCTCCTCCGGCGCTATGGCTCTCGTCGGGCTTTCCGCCCGACTCGGACTCGGCCTGGTGAACACGCATCGCATCGCCGTGCTCGGCGTCCCGCACCTCGCTCGCCTCCCGGTCGGCGGGGCTGGCGGGCGAGTCGGAGTCGATGGCCTCGCCCTCGGCTGGCGCCGGTGGAGTGTCGTCAGACTCAACTTCATCGACTCGGTCGGGTTCCTCCGCGGATCGTCGCGCCTGTTCATCTCGGGCTGCCGATCGCTCGGCGCGTTTGCGCTTGCTCGCCCGGCGGGCCACGAGACTGCCCACACCCCGAACGACGACCCAAGCCAGCGTACTCAGAAGTGTCAGCGAGAAGAGCCCTCCGAGCGCGAGAGCCGGCCAATACTGGGCGACGAACAACCGGTCGCGCAATTCGATGAGTTCGGGTGCGTCGCTGTAGCGCGCCTCGGCGCGCTCGAGCAGTTGGCTCGCGCGTCCGAAGTCGCCGCCGTCGATCAGCGCGCTGGCCCGCTTCATGACGGCGCCGAGATACAGTTCGCGCACTTGGGCTTCGTTGTCGCCGACCTCATCGGCTTCCAAGAGCTTGAGCCCGCGGTCGAACTCCCGTCGACTGATCGCAAGCCGAGCCCGAGCGATCGCCAGGGCTTGCGCTTGTGTGGTGGATCCTGCGTCCAGTGGAAGCGTCTCCAGCAGATGGAGGGCTCGAGCGCTCTCGGCGGGGCTGTCCGTGTCGAGTGCCAATGCGATTGTCGTCAGCAGGTCCATCACCTCGTCGGAGCGACGGCGAAGCCGTTGTGGGTCGATGGCACTGAGACGTTGAATCGCCTGAAGCCGCGCGGAAAGCGAGATGACGTCGTTGTCGCCCTCGAAGACCTCTTCTTCGAGTTCGGAAGCGTCACGCCGTAGCTGGCCCGCCTGCTTCTCGTCGAACTTCGCGAGGGCCTGTTCCAGCGTGGCTTCGTCGGCGACCGCGACCCCGGTCGATCGGATGATTTGCACCACCTCGTTCGAGGGCTCCGTGTCGAGCTGGAGCAACAGCTTGCGGGCCAAGGCTTTATGTTCACGGCTACTCGGTTCGAAGTAGTGACGCAACAGTGCCGGGACGATGCGCGAGCCCAGCTCACGTGCCGCAAAGACTCCGAGTCCGGCGTACTCGTCGGGGTGCAACAGCAGCCAGCGCAGCAGCGGCTCAACCACCGGGGCGTGTTGAACCCGCACGTAGTAGCGTAGTATCTCGCGCTGGGCCGCGACGTCGTGCGCGGCGGCGTCGAGCATGTCGGCCACGTTGGTGGGATCCAGCGGGCGCAGCAGCGCTTTGGCCTGCGCCTGCACGACAGACGGCTCGACCGCGCCGTCCGGCGCGTCGCGATAGTCCAGCGGGTCGTAGGTCAGCTCGAGCAGGCGAGCGAGCGACTTTCTCCGAACGTTCTCCAGCGCATAGCGATACGCTTGCATCAGCTCGCGGGAGGAGGACGGAAGGTGTTGAGCGCCGTGGATTGGAAGCTCGACGAAGTTCTCTTCCAACAGCGCGTCGAAGTAGGAAAGCGCGGCGCTCGTTAGCATGATCCGCATCGCACGGTCGAGTCGCAGCAAAAACTCGAGGTCCGAGTCATCCGCCAGGGTTCGCACGAGCAACAGCATGGCGTTGATGCGTTGCAGGTCGCCGAGCCCGGGCGGCGCACGGAGGGTCCGTAGTCGCTCCCCAATTGTGCGCATCAATGCGGATCGCTCGATCGGCTCAAATGGTGTGGAGTCTTCCCCGAGCTGATCCGCCCACTGCGTCAGCGCCATGAGATCGGTTGTGCCCCCGCGTTCGACGATCTGCGCCACATCTTCGGCCGTGGGCTCGTCGAGCGTGTAGTGGGTCAGCGTCGTGAGGTATCCAGGCAGCGCCCGCGGACTCAGCTCGAGGTGGTCGACCTCGGTTTGCACGCGCACATCGACCGCGCCGCGGACGGTGGCGTCCGGTTCGGCGAGCAGGTTCTTTTCGATCGTGAAGCTTGGACGGGGGAGGCGTTTTTGCAGTTCCTCGTCCGTCAAAGTGAGCGGAGATGCCGTGACGCGATGCCAGGTGCGCTCGGTTTCGTCGGCGCGAAAGAACGCGATCTTCATCTCGACGTCCCGCACGGGCGAGTCGAACGGGGATGTCAATGCGCCTGACACGGTGATCGTACCGGGGCCTTCGTACCGGTCTCGGATCGCGTCCAATCCGGCGGCGTGGACGATGATCGCCAGATCCTCCACGCTGACCAGGTTCGGGAACTGGTGGCCATAGAGGGTGCGTTGGTCCTCGTCCTCTGCCTCTCCGGACAACGACGCCAGCAGCCGCGCAGTGTCGATCGGCTGGCTCAAAGGGATGTCGGGCTCGAGCGCGGGGCTGGTCCGAAGAAGCAGCGCCAAGTGCGCGATGATGGACGCCAACACCTCCGGTCATCGCCAGGCGCAGCCTCGAACTGTCGTCGCCGGGGGCGAGGGGTTCGACCGCGGCGCACCGGGCGTCTCAGGACGACCACGATCATCGGCGTCGCGGCCGAGGCTGAGCCGTCGCGTCCGAGAACGGTTCGCTGATAGGCTGCCCACGATGGCGAACGCGAGCAGCCATGACCTCGCGCCCAAACACGGGGCGCGGTTCGTGTTCACGCGGCAACACGGTGAGGATGACCCGCCAGTGTACACGGTCGACGTGCATCGACCTGACCGCGCGGTGGAGCGACTCGCGGTGCGCTGCGGTCATCCGATCACGTTGGAGCCGATCCCCCGCGACACGCGAGTGGCCGAGGCCGTGACCAAACTGGCTCGCGCCCTCAAGCGCCAGCCCAAGGCTCGTCTGGTCCGCTGGCGCGAGATCTAGCCCGCGTCACCGTCCCAGCACAGGCACGTGTAGAGCGAGTCGTCCCCGATATCGCAGGCCCCGAACTCATAGGCGACACCATCGAGCTCGCCGGACGAGCAGAAGCGTTGGCAGCTGTCGGCCGTCACCTTGTCGAACTTGCAGAACTGGATGACGTCGCTGTCGACACAGTTGTCGACATATGCGTCATCGCATGCAGTACCCGGACCCGAGCCACAGAGGAACTCGATGTAGGGGTCTGCCCCGTCTGTCGGCACGACGTCGGTACAGCCGTACGAGAAGTCGTACCCGCTGTCGGCGCACCAGGCGGTGCCCGTCACGCTATCGACGACCCACTGGCCGCCGCTGCACACGTACAGGGTGCTGCCCTCAGGTCCCATGGCTTGATCGTGGGTGCACCACAACGCGCCTTCGTCGGTCATCTGACACTCGGCCGGCGGATGTACCCCTGCGTCTTCCTCACCGGTATCGCCGTCCCCGTCGCCATCGCCATCCCCGTCACCATCGCCGTCACCCGGGGCCGGAGCGTCTTCGATTTTGCAGCAGTTCAGGTCGTTGTTGTCGGCCGGGTTGCACCATTCGTACCCTTGGTCGCACTCGCAGTTCCCGTCGCCGTCGAGGTAGTTGTGCTCGCCGCTGTCACACGGCTCGCGAATACCCGTTTCGATCACGCAGCCGACAAACGTGCCGAACAAGCCGGCAGCCAGGATGGGGAGAGCAAAGAAGCGGGATGTGTGGCGAGTCATGATGAAGTCCTCGTGCGTTCGTTAGGATGTGACGCGGCCGCGCCGATTTCATTCTGAGAGAGGTGCGTCGCGCCGGTGGGGGGACCGGCGGCGGCGTGACTCGACGTCCTATTGCCTCGGGGCGGAGCTTAGCGCGCGAAAGCATCGGGCCGGCGTCCAGCGCGCGGAACGCGTCGACTGGCTACTCGACCGTCCAGGTGTGGCCCGAAAGCAGGAGTTTCTGCAGATCGCCGGGTCCTCCTCCGGTCTGCGCGGTGTCGAGCTGACGGGCGTGCATCTCGTCGAACGTCGTGGCCGGGTCGCAGTAGAGCACGCCAAGTGCGGTCGGGAACCCCCGGGCCGGGTCCATCGTGGCCAGGAGAAACGCGAGCGAGCGGTTGCGTTCGTCGTGGACCAGCAGATCCGCCTCGTCGATGCCATCTTCCCCGAGGGTGACGATCTCGAGCTCGAGCGACTGCGACCGCAGTCGCAGGCCGCGGTTCGTCCCAAAGCGCATGGGCTGACCGTGCTCGAGCCACAGTTGGTGGTCACTGACGCCCTTTTTGTCGTCGACCCCGGCCCAGGCTGCGTCGTTGAACACCACACAGTTTTGCAGGATTTCGACGAAGCTCGCGCCACGGTGTTCGTGGGCACGAACCAGGACGGGCGAGAGTTTTTTGGCAATCGTGTCCGGACAGCGCGCGACGAAGCGAGCCCCCGAACCTAGCGCAAACGCGGCCGGGAGCACGGGAGCGTCGACGGATCCAGCGGGCGTCGATGGGGAGACGTGACCCACGAGTGATGTCGGCGAGTACTGTCCTTTCGTCAGGCCGTAGATACGGTTGTTGAACAGCAGGATCTGTAGGTCCACGTTGCGCCGCAGGGTGTGCAGCAAGTGGTTGCCGCCAATGCTCAGGCCGTCGCCGTCCCCGGTCACGAGCCACACATCGAGTTCTTGGTTGGCGAGTTTGATCCCGGTCGCGAACGCGGGGGCCCGACCGTGAATCGTGTGAAACCCGTAGGTGTTCATGTAGTACGGAAAACGGCTTGAGCAGCCGATGCCAGACACAAACACGACGTTTTCCCGCTTCACACCCAAGGAGGGAAGCATGCGCTGCACAGTGGCCAAAATGGCGTAGTCCCCGCAACCGGGGCACCAGCGAACCTCTTGGTCGGAGACGAAGTCTTTGCGAGTGAGTTTGACGTGCTCGGACATGGATCGGCCTTTTTTTGATCTAGCGAGCCGCGATCGATCGAATCGCTTCTTCGAGTTCGTGAATCTGGAACGGCTGCCCGGCGACTTTGTTGACGCCCTGCGCATCGATGAGAAACTCGCTGCGCAGGATCTTGCAGAGCATTCCGTTGTTGAGCTCGGGCACGACGACTCGCCGAAATCGGCGCAGTAGCTCACCAAGGTTTTTGGGGAACGGGCTGAGGTAGCGCACGTGAATATGCGAGACATCGATGCCGGCCGTGCGACAGCGTACGACCGCTTGCGTGATCGCTCCACGCGTAGATCCCCAACCGACGATCGCGAGCTCCCCGCTGTCCTCGCCGCAGGAAACATCTTGCTCGGGTATGTCTTGGGCCACGCCGGCGACTTTGGCTGCGCGCACCTCCGTCATTCGCTGGTGGTTGCCGGCTTCATACGACAGGTTGCCGGTGTCGTAGTCGCGCTCGAGCCCGCCAATGCGATGTTCGAGCCCGGGGGTCCCTGGCCGGGCCCACGCGCGAGCCAGTGTCTCGGGGTCCCGCGCGAACGGATGGAAGCCGGTGGGGTTGGTACGAAACTTGGGCTCGAAACGCTCGAAACGTTCAAGATCGGGGATCTTCCACGGCTCCGCACCATTGCCGAGGTACCCGTCGCTGAGGAGCATCACCGGCGTCATGAACTTGGTGCTCAGTCGCGCGGCTTCGACGGCGCATTCAAAACAGTCACCGGGGGTACTCGTCGCCAGTACGATGAGCGGCGAGTCGCCGTTGCGACCATACACTGCTTGCAAGAGATCGGACTGCTCAGTTTTGGTCGGCAGGCCAGTCGACGGCCCGCCGCGCTGGACATCGATCACGACCAGTGGAAGCTCGGCCGCGACGGCCAGGCCGATCGCTTCGGTCTTCAGCGCAACGCCTGGGCCCGACGTGGTCGTCACACCGAGGCTGCCGGACCAGCTGGCGCCGATGGCGGAGCAGACGGCCGCGACCTCGTCTTCTGCTTGGAACGACACCACGCCGAACTGCTTGTGACGAGCGAGCTCGTGCAAAATGTTCGACGCGGGGGTGATCGGGTACGTGCCCAAGACCAGGCGCAAGCCGGAGAGCTGCGACGCTGCGATCAAGCCCCATGCGAGGGCTTGGTTGCCGGTGATGTTGCGGTACGTGCCCGTGGGCAGCTGCGCCCGCGGGACCTCGTAGCGACGCACGTAATCCGGCATTTCTGCCGTCTCTGCGTAGATGTGACCCGCGCGCAAGGCCGCGATGTTGGAGTCACGCACCGACGGGAGCTTGGCGAACTTCTTTTGCAACCAGTCGATGGTCGGCTGCGGGTTACGTCCAAACATCCACAGCACCAGTCCCAGCGTCCACATGTTCTTGGCGCGCAGGGCTTCTTTGTTGCCGAGGCCGAACGACTGGACCGCGTTGAGGGTCAGCCGGCTGATGTCGAGCGGGAGGACCCGGTAGGCGCCGAGCGAGTCGTCGTCGAGGGGGTTTTCGCTGTAGCCGGCCTTCTTGAGGTTGCCCCCCGAAAACGCGCCGGTGTTGACAATGAGCAACCCGCCGGGCTTCAGATCGTCGATGTTGGTCTTGAGGGCGGCGGGGTTCATCGCGACCAGTACTTCCGGCCGATCCCCCGGCGTCATGATGTCGTGCGACGCGAAGTGCACCTGGAACCCAGAGACGCCGTAGGTTGTGCCGGTCGGAGCTCGGATCTCGGCGGGATAGTCGGGGAACGTGGCAAGGTCGTTGCCCATCACGGCGGTGGACTGCGTAAACTGCGAGCCGGTGAGCTGCATGCCGTCGCCCGAGTCGCCGCAAAAGCGGATAACGACGGCGTCGAGCCGCTCGGGTGACGTCGACGGGGAAGATGAGGCCGGGGTGTCCATGGTGTTGGTCGCGACGCGTCGAATGTCGGACCGGCCTTTTAGCGCAGCCCGTCCTGCAGGGGGAAGCCGCACAGGTATAGTGCGGTTTCGCAGGGTCGGCCCTGATCGAGTTCAGCGCTGCCTACGCAACGCGAGACCGGGTCGACGCGGGTGCGTCCGTGAGCACGGCGTATCGTGCGCTAGTCCGCGGTTGAGGCTCGCCTAGCCCATCGTACGGACAAGCTCGTCGATGTAGCTCACGTACGCTGCCATCGTGCTCGACGTCGGCTCAGCCGGCAGCTTGGCAAGCGAGGCCGGGCTCGGGCCGGCGCTGGCGTCGACGATCACCCCCGTCCACTCGAGAAGATACACCCGAGCGTACGTGTCGGCCCATCGAGCGCCGCGGTGTGAGGAACGCTGCAGGGCCTGGGTCCACCGCAGCGCCCGCCGGGCGAACGGACGACTCCATTCGCGGTGCTGGAGGCGAAGCTGCGCCTCGCGTTGGGGTGCCGCCAGGATCAGCGCGTCTCGAATGTTGGCGGCCGCGGTCGTCGCATTGCGAGCGTCATCGAGGAAGCGAGTGGCCGCAACGCCCGAACCCTTGACTCGGATCCGCGCGGCGATCTCGACGTGGCGCGACCCCGCGAGCACGAGGCGGTTCGCGTCGATCGAACGATCGACCGTGACGCTTGCGAGTTTGCCGGCGATGGCCGCGACGATCGCACCGACGCTGTGGTTCGGCACAACCACCGGCACCGACGGGTTCGCGGCAAGCATCGCTCTCGCGCCGCGCGTGGGACCGACGACGACGGCTGCGGACAAGGTGGTCAGTAGGTTGCGGCGGGAGATCACGGCGACATCTTCGACGCTGCGCCGCGCCGAGTCTTCTACTTTAGCGCCGTCCGGGGTCCGGCACCTGCAATCGCGCGCTGCGGCGTCGATTGCGGTCTTCGGCGCCAAGGGCGAATGCCGACGACGGCGCCGCCGGGCCCGATCGCCAGACTGAACACCGGCGCTGCGAGCCCTGATCGGTGACCGCGTGGGCTTGCGAGTCGCTGGGCGTGGCGACCGCGACGAGACGACGCGTCGCGGTGGTGTATCCTATCTGACCCGCGTTTGCCGAAAACACGCCATGTCCGCCTCACCTCGTCCCTTCCCCTCGCTGGTGATCGGCCGCGACCGATTGTCGGCGCAGGGTAGTTTTGCTGAACACCAACGCGAGTTCCTTGAGCCTGACCCGGCCACGGTGACCGAGCTCGAGCGCACGCTGAAGGCCGCCAACGCCGGCGTGGTTGCGCACTTCTACATGGACGCCGAGTTGCAGGCGGTGCTCTCACGCTGCCAGTGGCCGCACGTGCACATCTCCGACTCGCTTCTGATGGCGGACCACGCGATTGCCATGGCGGACGCGGGCGTGCGGGTAGTCGTGGTGCTTGGGGTCGACTTCATGGCCGAAAACGTCCGGGCCATGCTCGACGCATCCGGGCATGAGGGCGTCGCCGTGTACCGCGTGGTATCGGAGCCGATCGGATGCTCGCTCGCGGAAGCGGCCGACAGCCGCACCTATCGCGCCTACCTGGAGCGGGCGCGGCGTAGCCAGCATCCGCTGCATGTCGTCTATATCAACACGAGCTTGCGCACGAAGGCCCACGCGCATCACCTCGTGCCCACGATCACCTGCACGTCGTCGAACGTGGTCCAGACGGTGTTGTCCGCGTTCGCCGACGCCCCCGATCTCGAGGTCTGGTTCGGCCCGGATGCCTACATGGGCGCGAACCTAGCGGCGATGTTCGAGCGCTATGCCGCACTCGACGCGGAGGACGTGGCCCGGCTGCACCCTCGCCATACTCCACAGTCCATCGCGCGGATGCGGCCGCGATTTCACTACTACCAGCAAGGGATCTGCCTGGTGCACCACATGTTCGGTGCGCAGGTGGCCGAGCGCGTGCGCAATGAGTACCGCGACGCCCATGTGGTCGCCCATCTTGAGGTGCCCGGAGAGATGTTCGCGGTCGGTCTGCAGGCCCAGCTGCGACGTCGCGGGGTGGTCGGCTCGACGTCCGACATTTTGGGCTACATCCGGCGCACAGTGACCGACGCGTGTGAAGTCGACGGTCCCGCTCGTCCGCGTTTCGTGTTGGGGACGGAGTCCGGCATGATCACGGCCATTGTCAACGCGGTTCAACGCGTGCTGGCCCGGACGGGCCGAGCCGACGTGGAAGCAGAGATCGTGTTCCCCGTCGCCGACGATGCGGTGGCGCTAACTGGAGACGAGCGTCTTTCTGTGGTCCCCGGAGTGATTGCGGGCGAGGGCTGCTCGGTCTCTGGCGGTTGTGCCAGCTGTCCGTACATGAAGCAAAACTCACTCGATGCTCTGCTCCAGATCGTGGCTCGCAGCCGCACGCCCGCTGGGCTCGCGGGATTTCATCCGCACGTCTACCGCGAGCAGATCGCCGGGCGTAAGGTGGCGGAACTTGGTACCCACCCCATCGTGGCGATGCGGGAGTTTCAGCGGACGGGGCGATTGCCGGCCGATCTGCTGCAGCGGGTCGGCAGTCACGGCGCGCTTGCGATGGTCTAGTTGATCGCCCCCGTGCGGACGACGACGCTTGCGATCGTGGAGTCGATCGTCCGTCCCCACGCGGACGACGGCGCGTGCGGTGCGACTCGCGTTTAGCGGGCGCTGGCCGGCGCGCGATGGCGTTGGACGGCCCGTCGGCCATCCACGTCGAGCGCGGGCTCGGGCGGTCACACGAGTCCCGTCAGCGCGCTAGTCGTCAAGTGAGGAGCGATCGAGATCGGCCGAAGCCACCAGGTCGTGGGCGCTCGCGTTGAGGATCCGCACGGCATGCATCTCCCCGGGGGCCGCCGATAGATCGCAAACGACCACTTTGCCGTCAATCTCAGGAGCCTGGCCTTCATGGCGAGCGTCGAGGAGATACTCGCTCTCATCACTCGCTCCGTCGATCATCACCTGCATCGTCGACCCGATCATGCTGCGGAACCGCTCTCGGCGGATCTCTTCTTGAATGGTCATGATCTCGGCCGCGCGAGCTTCCGCGACGTCCTCGGTTACGCGGGCCGGCAGCATGGCCGAGGGGGTACCCTCTTCTCGTGACCACGGAAACACGCCGAGATGGTCAATGGCACCGTCGCCGATGAAGTCCGCGAGCCGGCGAAATGCGGCCTCGGTCTCACCGGGGTGGCCGACCAGCATCGTGGTTCGCAACCAGATCTTAGGGGAACGAGACCGAACCTCGTCCACGAGGGTTTGTACTTGCCGCTCGGTGTACCCACGACGCATGCGTCTGAGCACCTCGGTGTCGACGTGTTGCAGCGGGACGTCGAGGTAGGATGCGATTTTGGGATGCGTGGCGATCCGATCGAGTACGCCCGCCGACGTCGTCGTCGGAAACGCATAGTGCAAGCGGATCCAGGCCAGGCCCGGCACGCCGCACAGCCCATCGAGCAAGTCTTCGAAGTCCGCCGGGGCAAACCCGCGCCGCTGGAGATCCGTGCCGTAGGTGGTGAGATCCTGACCGACGAGGCATATCTCGCGGACGCCTCGCCCGACGAGTTCGGTCGCTTCTGCGACGACGCTTTCGACCGTGCGCGAGCGCTGAGGTCCGCGAAGCTTCGGGATGATGCAAAATGCGCAAGGACGGTCGCAGCCCTCTGCGATCTTGATGTACGCCCGGTGAGGCTGGCCGACCAGCACCCGCGGGGCCGCGTGGTCGTACAAGTAGGCGCGTCGGTCGAGCTCGGAGACCTGCTGCCGTCGCCGGCTGCCACGAACGATGTCACGCAGCGCGAGCATGTCACTGCTGCCGAGGAAGTGGTCCACCTCCGGCATCTCGGTGGCGAGTTGCCCCGCGTAGCGTTGACTCAGGCAACCCGTGACGACGAGCTTGGCGCCCTCGCTTTGCCGTTTGATCTCCGCGAGCTCGAGGATTGTCTCGATCGACTCTTCTTTCGCAGCATCGATAAAGCCGCAGGTGTTGACCACGAGCGTGTCCGCTTGGCTGGCGTCGTCGACGAGCTCGCAGCCCTCATCTCGCGCCACGCCGAGCATCACCTCGGTGTCGACCTGGTTTTTCGGGCAGCCCAGGGACACGAAGTAAACCCGGCGCGACGGCGAGTCGGTGGCGGAGGACATCGCGGCCGTATAGCGCAAAATCTACTGCTTTGCGCAGCTGCCCCCGGCTTTCTCGATGGCGGCGGCCCGCAGCTGTCGGCCGGTTGGACCGGTCCCAAGGGTTTCTCTCGCGCGCGCGCCGTGCCCCGGGCCCAGTACGTCTCGTAGGTAGGCCGGATAGTCGAAGGTGTCCGAGTGCTCGGGTGTGTGGCAAGTGAGGCAGACCTCCACCGGAGCGTGGCGCGCGATGTGTAACGGGCGTTCGCTCGCGGGGTCGATGGGCAACGAGACGTGCAGGCTGCCGGGTCCGTGGCACTGTTCGCACTGCACGTCGCGAAGGCCCTCGTTTTCCACCACTTCCGACCCGCCGGGCTGCCGAAACCCGGTGACGTGACACCCGACGCAATCGACGTCGTACTGCTTGTTCCCGCGTTCCAGCGTGGCGAAAGCGCCGGCGTGGCGCGTGTCGACCCAAAACTCGTGGGCCTCGGCGTGACAGCTCGAACACGCTTCGCCTCCCACGTAGCGCGCCGTCCCCGGCGTCGGTTCGGGTGGCCGGACGCCCGCAAAACGGGCCTTGTTCGTCTGCGCGATCCATGCGTTGTACGTCTCGAGTCCCTGCTCCGCGTCCCGGTCGGCGGGAAGGCTGCAGCGGACCTTGACCTGTTCGAAAGTCACCGATGCGTTCTCGCCCTCGGGCTGCGAGCCGCCGCCACTGAGCTGGCGCTCGACTGTGGCGAGTTCGGCCTTCAATCGGGCCAGAAACGCCCGGTCTGCGCTCGGATCGTCGGCGAACTTGTTGAGGCGCGCCGCAATGTGGGCTTTTTGGCGCTCTAGCGTCGAGCGCGGCGGGGTCACGCTCCAGTTTTGGGCCTCGCCGAAACCTGACGTCGAGATGGCTAAGCGGACGTGGGAGATCGTTTGTGCTCGATCGCCGGGCTCGACCAGCCATGTCTTGCCGACTAGCACGGCGTTGCTACCCACTCGACCCCGTTGCGCATCGGTCAGTGGTCCCCCCATGACAACCAGATGGAATCTCCCGGTTCGCGCGATCGCTTCGGCCAGTGAGCGCGGTCCCTGGACGCTGGCCACTCGCAGCGCGTGCTCGGCGAGTTGAAGCTGTTGGGCCGCCGCCACGGGATCGCGCAGCGGCGGGAAGCCGGCGTCGACGGGAATGCTGCCGGGGTCGACCAGCGTCGTGGCCACGGCTTCCAGTCCATCTCCCAGTCTCACCGTGGTCGTGGGACTCACTTGCGGCTCGCCATCGGCCGAGGTCTGACTCAGATTGCCGATGGCTCGGGGCAGCGGCCAACGCTGCAGTGCTGCCCCGCGCTGCGGCGATGCGAAATCAGTGGCTCCCACGCCCGCGACCAGCGCGTGGCCGAGCTGGCCGAATCTCCGATGAAGAAGATCCGCCCGTTGGACCGCCTGCGCCCATGCCGCTTCGTCGCGTGGCGCCTCGGGACCTTGAGGATCGGGAAAAAGAAACGAGCCCGGCTCCACGATGAGCCGGTGCGCGTCCTTGGACCGGGCTTCGATCATGCCGAAAGCGTGATCTAGCCCGCCAAGTGGATCACTCGTACAGCCGCAGGGAGCGACGGTGCCGAGCAGTCGCCCGAACGCGAACACGTCGACAACGCGTGTTTTCTGGGGGGGGGTGGGGATGGTTCCACTCGTTCCGTCGCGCGCGTCCGTCCGGTTCGCGCACCCGGACGAGCAGCCCAACCCCGCTGCGAACACGGCGGCCATCGTCAGCGCGAGCGCCCGCGCCACCGCTCGCGGGTCCCAGCGCCCTCGGGCGCGCGGGGGTGGCAGGTCGCTGGGGTGCGCCTCCGATCGTCGGTCGCGGCCGACTGCGGGCGAGCTAGCGTGCATCATGTTGAACTCCGTGCGTCGAGGAGCGCGGCCAAATCGGACCGGCTATCGCCCCGCTTTTGGCTTGACCGCGGTCCGAGCCGCCGTTAGGGTCCCGGGCCCTTCGACCGCGAAGTTTTTCCGAGGAAACAATGTCCGTCAAGCTCAGGCTCTCCCGTGCCGGCGCTCGCAAGAGGCCGTTTTATCGCATCGTCGCCGCCGATGCTCGCAGTCCGCGTGATGGTCGGTTTCTCGAGAAGCTCGGCACCTACGATCCGCTCGCCGCCAAAAGCGGGCTGTTTCTGAAGCGAGACCGCGTCGACTACTGGCTCGGGGTTGGGGCGCAGCCCACCAACACGGTGGCGCGGTTGCTGCGGAAACAGGCCGCCGGCGAATCCTCTGCCGACAACTAATCGGTTCGAGCGGAGCAACCGCTCTAGCCCGCCAAACGGCTCATACGGCATGCAGCGGAGGTCCGCGGCGTGCCTCGTGATCGTTTGGGCATGTTGCGGCCAGTCGTCGCGCTTTGCTCCGAGGGCGGCGATGTGGAATGCTACTAAGGTCCGCCCTCCCTCCGCGCTTCTGCTCGCTCTCCCTTCTCGGCTCCTGGAGGCCCCTCGATGTCCAACGTCTCGCTCAAAGAGCTCATTGCGTATTTGGCCCGCGCACTCGTGGACCAGCCTGACGAAGTGGAGGTGGCAGAGATCGCGGGCGAGCAGACCATCGTGCTCGAGCTTCGTGTGGCGAAAGAAGATCTCGGCAAGGTGATCGGCAAGCACGGGCGCACCGTGAAAGCCATGCGTGCGATCCTTAGCGCCGCATCGGCCAAGGCCCGCAAACGCGCCGATCTCGAGATCCTCGAGTAGGTCGCTACGGCGAGCAGCTCGTGTCAACTGCGACCCCAGACCCCATCGAAGTCGGCGTGGTGGTGGGGGCGCATGGTATCGCCGGCGCATTGCGAGTCCGGCTTCACGACGCCCAATCCGAAGCCCTCGCCAACGCGCGTCCAGTCGTGCTGCGGCTAAAAGACGGTGAGTCTCAAAGCTGCACGGTGCACCGGCTCGCGCGTCAGCCCGGGACGCCGACGATTCGGTTGTGGGTCGATGCCATCCGGTCGCGCGACGATGCCGAGCGCTGGCGCGGTGCCGCGGTACTTGTGGACCGCGAACAGCTGGTCTTGGGTGACGACGAGTACTACCTGGCGGACCTGGTGGGACTTCGGGTGCGGGGACACGCCGACTCGAGCGTCGGGGCGGGTCGCGACCTGGGTCAGGTGGACGACGTCACGTCGAACGGTGTCCAGGACTTGCTCCAGATCGAGACCGTTACCCCGGACGGTCGAATCCAGTGGCTGCTGCCTGCGCTGCCCGAGTTCGTGGTGTCGTTTGACGAGGAAGAGATCGTCGTCGACGTGCCTCCCGGATTTGCTCCAGATCTGTTCGAGCCCGACTCGAGATGACGACGCCGCTCGAATTCGAGGTCTTCACGCTCTTCCCCGCTGCGGTACAGTCCTTTGCGAGCAGCGGCATTTTAGGGCGAGCGGCTCGGGACGGTCGGGTGGCGGTGCACACGACCGACTTTCGGCAGTTCACCGACGACCGACACGGCCGAGTCGATGACGCGCCCTTTGGGGGCGGACCGGGCATGACGATTCGAGTGCAGCCCGTCGCCGCCGCGCTCGCTCACGTGAGCCAACAACGCGGCGCGATGCATCGAGTCTTGCTGACGCCGTCTGCCCCGCGATTCGACCAGCCGACGGCCCGGCGGTTGGCCGCGCACGATCGCATTGGGTTGTTGTGCGGACGCTACGAGGGCATTGACGACCGAGTGCGCGAGCACTTCGTCGATGAATGTCTGTCGATCGGTGACTACGTACTCAACGGCGGTGAGGTCGCCGCGGCCGTGATCATCGAAGCCGTGGCTCGGTTGCGAGAGGGCGTGTTGGGGAATGCCGCTTCGGTGGAGCACGAGAGCTACGACGCGTCAAACCGGCTCGAACATCCGCAGTACACGAGGCCGGAAGCGTTTGAGGGGTGGCGGGTGCCGGCCGTACTGCTCACCGGTGACCATGCCGCGATTCATCGTTGGCGTCGGTCCGCTGCGGTTCGGCGAACGTTTGAGCTGCGGCCGGACCTGTTGCCTCCGCTGTCACCCCATGTCAGTTACGTCGTGCTTCCGCGCGGGGCCTCAGCGGCCAGCGCCCGCGCGTTTCACCGCGTGTCGGGGCTTTGGCAGCCGCAGGGGGATCGGCTGCGCGCTCACGCACGCGCCGGAGCTCGCGCGCAGCCCGACAGTCGAGATCTCCGGGATCTGCGTCGGCGAGTGCGTGCTCGCCATGGCGAGGATCCCGTCTGGGTCCGGGTGCGTCTGGCCGGCGACGCGGCGCACGCCGACGAGGCCACCTCGATTGAGATGTGCCTGACCATGGTTGACGCCAATGGCGGTGCCGGCGCACCCATTGTGTGGGTGCTCGATGACGACAACGGGGCGCCGGGGCGCCCCCCTCACGGCTTCGCCGCCGTCTTGCGCCCCCGAGCCGGTCCCCGTGGGCCCGGACTTGCAGATCCGCCAGGGATCGAGCACCCTTCGCCCCCCATCGCGGGCATCCCGGCTCCGGCCGCAAGCATTGAGGCGTTTGCGTCCGAGCTCGCGGCTACGCCAGCAGCGACGAGCGATTCATTGCCATGAGCGACAGCACCAAGAAGTTCCCCTCCCTCGCGTCCATCGAAGCCAAGCTAGTGCAGTCCAGTTTCCCGGAGTTTCGTGCGGGTGACAAGGTGCGCGTACATGTGCGCATCGATGAGGGCGACAAAGAACGCATTCAGGTGTTCGAGGGCGTTTGTATTCACCGGTCTCACCGTGGTCGTCGGGGTTCGTTCACCGTTCGCAAAGTCTCGCACGGCATCGGCGTGGAGCGAGTCTGGACCGTGAACTCGCCGCGGGTGACGAAGATCGAACTCGTCTCTCGCGGTGTGGTCCGGCGCGCCAAACTGTATTACCTGCGCGAGCGCAGCGGGAACGCGGCTCGTATTCGCGAGAAAATCGGCGGGTACAAGTCCGCCAGCGCGACCTCGGCGAGCTAATCTCGCGGCGACGCTTGCGTTTCGCAGCCCGGTCCGACGCGTTCGCCGGTGTCTGCTGCGGTTTCGTCGAAAATGCCCGCTCCTCGTGTTGCACCGCGCTACGGTGGGTTCCAATGGCGCCTCGCCGTGAAGCTTCGGGTCCGTCGACCAGCTCGATCGGACGCGAGGCCGAGTCCGTGGTCTGTGACTGGCTGAAACGCCGCGGTCTCGACATCGTTGCGCGCAACGTCGTCAGCGGGGGCGTCGAGCTCGACGTGATCGCGCGAGAGCGACGCGGCGACGGACCGGCGACATGCGTGTTCGTCGAGGTGCGAGCCCGTCGCAACGTGGAGCGCGGCCACCCGCTCGAGACGATCGATCGTCGCAAGTGTCGACGGCTCATTCATGGCGCACGGGCGTGGCTCGTCGCGAACGACCTATGGGAGCGGGTCGAAGTCAGGTTTGACGTTTGCGCCGTGCTCCTTGGTGACGTCCCGCAGATCGAGTGGTGCCGTGCCGCGTTCGACGGTGACGCGGGCTGATTCCCCGACATCGTCCGCGGGGACGATCCGACGGCGGCCCGGTGCCGGAGCTGAGTAGACTCCGTCCGTGCGCCGGGGCGCCGGCGGTCTCGCTCGTATTCGTTTGAAACCAGTCCATCCGTGGTCTCGAGCTCGGGTCGAAGCGCGAGCATCGGCACTGGCACCGGCTGAGGTGCCACCGGATCCAGCCCGGCCCAAAGCGGTGTCGTCCGGGCGCGCTCCGGCTCGAGGTTCGCACGGATACGTGTCCGCAAGTGGGTGCCATTCGCGGGGCGTCCGGCCAGCCCCGTGCTCCCAAGCACCCGGAGCGGTCGTGGGTTGCGCGTGCGCGCCCAGGGGGCTGGCTCGAATGGACGGACAGGGACTGCAAGCCGAACGGAGCGTGCTCCCGAAGCGGATGGCATGTGATCCGCGGCCGTCGTGACTCGGACCAGCCCTCGATCACGCTGCGGCTCTCTCGATGCGCGTGTCGTGAGACATCGCCCAGCGCAGTCCTCACACCCCGCTCGACGCACGCGCGCTCTCGCATTCGGCCCGACCTCGAGCCATGCCGCGTAGTCACGCAGAAATCTGTGCGATCACCCTGACGTCCCGACTGCCTACCTCCGTCGTCGCGCAAGGACAGCCGCGGCGCGAGCCCCCGCCCCCGCGCCCCAGCGGCGCACGATCAGACGCGACGGTCCGAGTTGGCACGACGACCAGCTTTCCGGACTCCACTCGCCCCGCGCGAGCACGAACGGCATGTGACAGCGCATGACACGATCTCGCCTGGCGAGCTGCAGCTTTCATATACGCGGCCACGGGCGACAATCGCACCCGCGATCTCGACCCTTGCATTGGACTTTGCTGCGACAACGCCGAACGACCCGCGCTCTTGCGAGCAGGCTGGCCACACTGCTAAAGTCGCTGCTTCGACCGGGCGACTAACGTGCGTCTCGCTCGGTTTGCGCCTTCGAACCCGACAGCCTCGCAAGCTTGACCTCCGTCCCGACGCCTCCGCGAGCGTAACCACCGACCATGAACCGACTTCGACGAAGCTGCCTCCCACTCCTCGTTGCGCTAGGCCTGACTGCCAGCGTGCCTGTCGCTTCCGCAGCCGCCCCGCCTCCGCCCGGAGCCAAGAAGAAGTCCGACAAGAAGAAGGGGGCCCCTCCACCTCCCGGCGCCAAGGAGGGTGATGGTGACAAGGGCGACGCAGCCGGCGCGGAAGCGGCGAGCAAGAGCAAGGTCCCGGCGGCCGGCGAAGCCAGCGGGGCCCAGGACAAGGCGGAAAACGAGGACTACGCCAACGAGAAGTACGACGTGGCGGCAGCGACATTCCACGGAATCGCCACCGGCAAGTCGGGCGGCGACGCTGGTCGCGCTCAGTTCTGGCTGGGTAAGTCACTCTACAAGCTTGGGTTTTATGCCGCCGCGCTAGCGGCGTTCGACGAGATCGTTCAAGCCGGTTCCGCTCATCCCTATCACCAGCCCACCCTTCCCTGGCTCGCCTCGCTGAGTCGGGTGCTGCCCGAGGGCGCAGGCGTGCTGGAGAAGATCGGCACCTACAAACCAGCCGACCTCGAGAACGAGGCGTTCGACGAGGTTCGTGACGAGCTCTACTATCTTCTCGGGCGCTTCAACTATCGCAAGGGCGACCTGGGCCAAGCGATCGCTTTGTTGTCACAGGTACCCGATGCGAGCGACTTCTTCATTCCCGCACAATTCTTCCTCGGCGTGAGCGAAATGCGCGAGATGCGGGCGCCAGAGGCCGTTGAAGGCTTTCGCAACGTCTTGCGGCGCAACATCCAAGCCCGCGACGAGGCCGAGGCACGCGGTGAGAAACGGAAAAAGAAGCTGAGCGAGCGAGCCCGCAAAAAGCTCGGCATCTCGCTGGCCGAACTCGAGTTCCGCGAGCAAAACGAGCGGTACGAGGAGACCGCCGCAATCGCCCTCGGCTACATCTACTACCAGCTCGGGCGCTACGACACCGCAATCACGTACTTCGATCGGGTTCCGCCGGCGTCTCCGTACTGGCTCGATGCTGTGTTCGCATCGGCTTGGTCAGAGTTCATGCTCGTGCAAGTCGAGCCCGACCACGCGAACCGCCACTACCAGCGCGCGCTCGGGTACGTCCACACGATCAACGCCCCGTTCTTTTACGACTACTTGTACCCCGAGAGCCTGTTGCTAAAAGCGGTGACCTACTACTTCAACTGCCGCTACGGACCGGCCAAGGGTGCCATCGACGAGTTCAACACCCGATACCTCCAGACCCGCAAGGATCTCCAGGGCGTGCTAGACGCGGCCCCCGAGGACTACGGCCTGTACGAGCTGACCGTCCAGATCCGCAACGAGAAAGCCAAGCTGGACCCCTTCGTCCAGCAAGTCGCCCGCAAGTCGATTCAGGACAAGACGCTCGACAAGCACTATCAGTACGTCGAGCGGCTGGAGTACGAAGCGGAGCTACTCAGCAAGCAGACCAACGGCTTCAAGAACGGCGACGTCGGTGCGTATGTCGATGAGCAACTCGAACTCGTGACGTCGGTCGCAAAAGAGACCACCGGCGGCCTCGCCCGCCAGCGACTGGCGAAAGCAATCGAGCAGATCGGGAAGCTTCGAACGGACGCCATCAAGGTCCAATACGAGATTATCAACAAACTCAAGGCGCTCGGCGACGAGAGTCTCGGCGAGCTGCAAAAACCGTTCGTGGACAGCGAGCACGAGATCTACAACTACAACGGCGAGTACTGGCAAGACGAGTTGGGCTACTACAACTACAAAGTGACCAACGTTTGCCCAGAATAGCTTGAATTCAAAGTGTCCATTCGGCCGACCATCCTTCTACGGCCAGCAGCGACCATCATCAGGCGAGGAATCCATGCAGTCGTCGAGTAAGAACACAAGCATCTCTTCAGGCAAGCGAGGAGCGAGCACCATTTGGCGTCTTGCTCGCATCGGCTTGGCGAGCTTTCTGGCGTTGGCCGCCCCAAGTGCGGGTGCGGCCGAGCCGGACGGCGGAGACGGGAAGAGCGGGGTTCGCTACGAACGCAAGTCGAAGAGGACCAAGGCGAAGTCCGATCTTCTCGACACGAAGTTCAAAAGCGCGGTGAAAACCTCCAAAAAAGGCAAGGATCGTCCGCCGGAGATGATGAGTGCCCGCGACTTTCGCAAAGAGCGCGAGGCGGTCGAGCAGAGCATGGCTGATCAACAGATCGCGATGCTCAAGGATCTCATCACCAATGCTCCGGGTGGCGATCCTGAGTTGCCTGACTACCTGTTCCGGCTCGCAGATCACTACAACGAGAAGCAGCACTACTACTCGCTGCAGGCTGGTGCGTTGTACGAGGGGATCTACGACGCAGAGGAAAAGAAGCACAAGTCCAAGGTTCGCCAGCTCAAGCAAAAGCAAAAGCGTTTTCAAAAAGACGCCAAGAAGATGCACGGCGAGTCCGCCAAGGTCTACAAGGCCCTGACGAACCAGCCGGCGTTTGCGAACTACAAGCGCATGGACGAGGCGCTGTACCTCTACGCCTACGTGCTCGGCGAGCTCGAGCGCGACAACGAGATGAAGGAGGTGTTCAAGAAGCTGATCAACAACTATCCCGACAGCAAGTTCATCTCCCACGCGTACCTCGCCTTCGCGGACTACTACTACGACCAGCAGCAGATCCAGCCTGCCGTCCGCCTGTACGAGAAGGTGCTGCAATTCAAAGACAGCCCGGTCTACGCGTACGCTCTGTACAAGCTGGCGTGGTGTCACCTCAACCCGATCGGAACCGCTGAGCCACGTTACGATCTCAGCCTGAACTACTTCGTGGCAACGATTAAGGCCACGCAGGAGGGTCGCGCAGGCAGTGAAGCGGCCGGCAAGCAGCTTCGTCGCGATGCGCGGCGCGACCTCGTCAAGGCCTATATGTACGCCTCGAAGCCCAGCAAGGCCTGGGAGTTCTTCGGCAAGTGGGGCGTGGGACCGGGCAAAGAAGAGGACGACGCCCGAAAAATGATGACGCTGCTGGCCGACGCGTACTTCGCCAACGGCATGTACACCGAGTCGACCTTCACCTACAAACGCCTACAAGAAGAGTTCGACGGCGACGCCGACACGTGCATGTGGCAGGGCCGGATCGTCATCAACACGCTGGCCACGGACAACAAAGAGGTCCAGTGGAACGAAACGCGGCGTCTAGGCGAGTACTGGCTCGAGTACAAAGACGCCAAGCACAAGAAAGCGGTCAAACGAAAGTGTCGCGACGACGCCCTCGCCACCATGAAGCAGATGGCGACGGTGTGGCACGACGAGGCGCACAAAACGAATCTGCCGCTCACCTACCAGCTGGCCGAAAAGGCCTACAGCTACTTTCTCGAGGTGTTCCCGAAGGACAAGGACGCCTACGAGCTGCAGTACTACTATGGCGAGCTGCTTTGGTCGTTGGCGTCAAATCACTACAACTCCAAGGCCGAGTCCGACCGGAACGAGGGGCTGAAGTATTTTCGAAAGTCCCACGCGGAGTTTGTCAAAGCGCTCGAGCTGAACCCCAAAGGCAAGTTCACGCGAGATGCCGCGCAGGCCCAGATGCTCGCGATGAAGAACGCACTCGAATACGACGAGACTGGTGGCAAGGCCAAGGCCTGCAAAACGAACTCCGAGGGCGTGTGTACCTATAAGACGGGCAAGAAGAAGAAGGAGAAGCGCGACAAGGACACCAAGGTGGACGCCGCCGCCCAGTATCCCGAGAGCGACTACACCGATGACGAGAAGCAAATGCTCGCTGCCTACGATCGGTACATGAAGTACGTCAACGATCCGAAGGACAAAGAGCTGCCAAAAATCATGTTCCACCGCGCGAACTTGATGATGGTCCACAACAAGTTCGACGAGGCGCGGCCGCTCCTTGAAAAAGTGCTGGCGAAATTCGATGGCACCATCTACGGGGCCTGGTGCTCAGAGATGCTGCTCGACCTCCTGACCATCAAGTGGGTCGACAGCGGGAACACGCCTGAGCAAACGGTCAAAGCGAGCGACGACCTCGAAGAGTGGGCCAACAAGTTCCAAAAGATGAAGGTGTGGACGCACCCCGAGGCCGACCAGATCCGAGAAGCGGTGCCGCGCCTGCTCGCGGGCATCGGTTGGAAGAAAGGCAAAGCCTACCAGGAGGCCGGAAAAGCCTACTTCGAAGGTGACCCCAACGGCGACCCGGACGGCTTTCGCAAGTGCATGAACCAGTTCGTCGAGGTCTGGAACGAGTACGAAAACCACGATCAGGCCGACACCCTGCTTTGGAACGCCGCAGAGTGCGCCGACGCAGCTTACGTGATCGGCGATGCGATCAACATCCGCCAGCAGTTGCTGTCGAACCATCCTGAGAGCAAGCACGCCAAGCGCACCCTCGAGTACTTGGCCAAGAGTTACCGCTCCGCCGCGATGTTCCAAGAGTCAGCGACGCACTACGAGCAGTACGCGGACAAGTACGAGAAGGACCCGTTCAGCGAGGAGGCGCTGCAAAACGCCTATCTTTTCCGCTTGGGCCTCGGTGACTCCGAGAAAGCCGCCGAGAACCTGAACAAGTACGAAGCGCTGTTCAAGCGCAAGAACGTGGCGAAAGCGGCCACGATCTTTTGGTCCCGCCACGCGCTGCTCGACAACGACGAAGAGAAAAAGGAACACGCGATTGCGTACCTCAAGACCTATGGCGGAAAAGGTGGCAAAGACCGGCAGGTCGTCGCGGAGGCGGCGGTAGGCCAAGCGCTGTGGCGGCAGTCCTGTCCCAAAGAGCTCCTCTACGACAGCTGCATCTCCATCGCTCGCAAACGTGCGCTCTCAGCCGCGCAGCAGATTGAGCAGCGCAAGAAGCTCGAGCGCAAACTCAAGAAGAAAGGACGCAAGAAGTTTGTCGTCCCTGACCGTTGCGGCGAGCCGACCAAAGGCGTCGTGACCGTGTACAAGCGCGACAAGAAACTCGCGGCTGAGGCTCAGAAGCGATTCTCCAACGTGCTGCGTCTGGTCGGGAAAGGGAAGATCGCGATCCCGGAAGACGAGCCGAACCGCGCCGAGGCGTTCAAAAACGCTTGGGGCATGGCGATGGTGTACCGCGCCGACCAAAAGTTCGAGGCTTTCTTGGAGATGAGCATGCCCACGGACCTGTTCTTCGGCGTGGAGCAGTACAAGAAAGACTCTGGCATCCCTCGTTGGGAGCGCGAGTACGCTGAGCAGGTGAAGAAGGAAGCCGAGAGCAAAAAGAAGCTCGAGGCCTACATGGCGCAGAAGGTGAAGCTGATGGCGGAGCTGGCCGAGCAATACGCCGCGGTCAAGGGGACGGGGAGCAAAGCATGGTGGCTGGCTGCCGCCGGCCGAACCGCCGCGACCCACCAGAACTTTGCCGACGAGTTGTATCGCGCACCGGTTCCGTCTGGCGTGATCAAGACGGAAGAGATGTACGACGTCTACTGCGACCAACTCGCGCAGTACGGCGACCCGCAGATCTCTCGCGCCGTCGAGGCCTACACGGCCTGCATCGAGGCCTCCACCAAGAACAAGTACTTCAACGAGTTCTCACGGATGTGCGAAGACGAGATGCAGCAGACCGACGCCGACAGATACCCGGCCACCAATGAGGCATTCGGCCAGTCAACCTACACGACTAGTCGTATCGCCCACGTGGGCGTCTACAGCGATCCGACCGGAGGTAGCGCGCTGGCGAAGCAGACGCGAAGAAAGAAGGGCAAGTCGGGCGACTCCGAGGACTCGGCCGCCGACGACGATGCGGGCGAGGAAGAATAGGCGTACGGGCGTTCAGAGGAAAAGCACGATGAAGACCTACCAAGCACTATTCAGCACGCTGGCGCTTTGCGGACTCATGAGCGGCTGCGCCGGCTCAGGCGGTGGCGCGGCCGGAAAGACCGCCGCGCCGGGATCCAAGCTCAAGCCGGAGGACCGAGGCAATCGCGAATCACCATCGGACGCGGCAAAGAAGGCCTTTGCGAAGGCGGTGGCGTCGTACAAGTCCGCGGGTGGAGGAGACACGGGGGTGTCGAAAGGGGATTGCGCCTCCGTGGCAGGAAAATTCACCAAGGTCTACGAGAAGTTCGGCGACCAAATGGTGATCGCCCGTTTCAACGCGGCCGCAACTTGGGAAGAGTGCGGCGACACGTCCAAGGCGCGCGACATCTACAAAGAGCTGGTAAAGGCGAAGTACTGGCCCGCCTACAACAATCTTGGCGTGCTGTACTGGAACGAAGGCAACACGAGCAAGGCGCTCGAGTACTTCGAGAAGGCGACGCAGGCGGACCGCGCCCACGCAACGGACGCTCGCAACAACTTGGCCGTTGCCCACCGTGACAAGTACGCTGACAAGCCAACCTCGAGCGACTTCAACCAAGCGCAAAAACAACTGCGTAGCGTGTTGGTCGTCGAGACCTGGAACAAGAAGGCCTACGAAAACCTTGCCCGCCTCTATTACGATCGAGGTCGCCTCGAAGAGCGGTCGTATCTCGTCCTGTCGGACCTCGTTGTGCAGCAAGCGCTGCGAGTGCTACGCGAGCACAACGAGGAGAGTGCCGAGCTGTGGAACTTGCGGGGCCTCTTGTACCTGGCGCGTGAGAACAATCAGGTCGAGGCCTATCGCGCTTTTCAGAAGGCCGTGGAGATCGACCCGCAACACGTCGACGGCAATCTCAACATCGCGTTCATTTCGATCCGGTTTCGAGACTACGAGCAAGCCGAGAAGAGCCTGGCCATCGCCCTGAAGGACAAAGCGCAGAAACGCAACGCCGAGGCCCACCTGGCCATGGGCGTGGCCAAGCGTGGGGTCAAGAAGTACAAAGAGGCCGAGAAGTACTACAACAAGGCGATCAAGCTCGCCGCGGACGATCCGCGCGGGCACTTCAACCTCGGCATCTTGCACCAAGAGCACATGGTCGCGGCCGACGATGTGGGGCCAAAAGAAATCGAGGCCCTCTACAACACCGCGAAAAAACACTACAACAAGTCGATTTCGGTCGCCGGGTCAGACAAGGACTACGCCGACGGTGTAACCGACGCGAAAGAGCGCGTGGTGGTGATCGACGACGCGATCGAGACCTTCCGCGTCATGGAAGAGTTGGAGAAGCAGGCGAAGGCCCTCGAGAAGCAAGCGGCTGAGGAAGCCGCGAAGGAGCGCAAGCGCCTGCTGGAACTCGAGGAGAAGGCGCTTGCGGCCGAGGCGGAAGAGGAAGCCGCGACCGAGAAAGCGGCCAAGGCCTCCAAGGAGGCCAGCGGCTCCGCCGCCAAGGAAGACAAGAAGAAGCCGACCGACAAGAAGTCGGCGGACAAGAAGTCGGCGGACAAGAAAACCGCGGCCAAGAAAACCGCGGCCAAGAAGACCAAGAAGAAGTAGCCGAGCGGGCCCCGGCGACAGCGGCGACAGCGACCGATCAGGGCGCTGCCGCCGTTTTGTTTGGTTGTCCGTCACTCGCCCCCGACGCGAGAGCGAAGAGTCAGCGCAGCGAGCCCGAAAAACCCGCCCGGCCCTGGCCAAGCTGGCCTCACTGGCCGAGCTGGCCACGCTGGGGACCCGCACGCGCCCACCAGGGCGGACCGGCGGGTGCGTTCACGCGGGGGTGGTGGGATGTCACAGACATCCCCGGCCAACGAGGCGACCGCGGCGCTCGATCTCCGTAGCTGACTAGTTGAGCGCGCGCCACAACGCTGGCTCGGGAGCGTGAGATCTCCCGGGCCGCGAAGGCCCGGATCCAGATGCGCCGACAACACCCCGTCAACCACCCTAGGCGCCGCCCAATCGCAGACGCTCGGCCTTTACACGCACCGAGACAGCATGTACCGTCTTCGCTCGCCGCTGTGCCCCCGGGCCGTTCACTGGCACGGTCGGTCGGCGCGAGGAGTGCACGTACGATGAAACGCAAGCTGCCCACTGTCATGCTCATCACGGGGATTGCGCTGCTGGCTCCGCAAGCGGCCCACGCCTTTGCACCCGCGCCGCAGGACGCGGATGAGGCCGCATTCAAGGGCGAGCAGGGCGGAGCGACGGTGTACGACTTCGAGGACGACAACGTAGACGGCGAGATCCTCCGCCCCGAGGGCGCCTTGATCAACTCTCGGGCAGGTACGCGCCACGCATCCCTCATCACGCTTCGGCGTCACTTCATTCCGGAACTGATCCGGATGGCAGAAGACATTTAGCGCGCGTTGCGCTGCCCCGTGCGGCAAAAAAGTCGCGGGGTTGGGAACTCGCCCGCGTCAACAATGTCTGACCGGCAAGCGGCCCACGACAAGGACTCAGCATGGCCACCACAGTGCTCAACGTACACATCTACTGCAACGGCGAATACGTCGAGACCAAGACCTTGTCGCAAGAGGTCATCAAGATCGGCAAGCTCAAGAGCGCCCACATCTGTCTAGAGGACGATGCCGTGGCACGCATGCACGCCGTCATCGAGACGACGGCGAACGACGTTCGGCTGATCGATCTTGGTACCGCCGCCGGGACGGTCTTGAACGGACAGCGTGTCGACAAGAACGCACCGCTAGCCTCCGGAGACGTTCTGTCGTTCGGCCCGTACGCGCTGAAGGTGGAGATGGCCGTCGCCCCCGCGGCAGAGGTGGCGCCGGCCGCTGGTGTCGCGGCGACGCAGCCCGCTCCGCCTCCTGCGAGTGCTCAGATGCCGGCTGCTCCCCAGCAGCCAGTTCCGGCGGCGCAGCCCGTCGCGGCGACCCAGGTGGCGCCGGCCGGCTTCGCTCCGCCGCCCGCCGCCGCGGCACCAGTGGCCGCGGCCCCCGTGGCCGCGGCACCAGTGGCCGCCGCACCGCTAGCGGCGACCGCCGCGGTCGCGGCACCGGTCGCGGCCCCGCCAGCCGGCTACGGTGGTCAGCCGAGCAACGTAGACGTGTCATCAGTCGAGAGCCCCGACAAGCGAGTCGCTGAGGTCGTGGCGATGTACGGCTCGACCGCGCTGGACGTGACCCACGTCGGACAAGTCGCCTCGAGCAAGGGGTCCGGCCCGGTGTTGCTCGGACTCGGTGCCGTGTTGTTTCTCGGCGGGGCCGGCTTGTTCGGCTACGAACAGTCACGCGACTGGGAGACCTACAAAAAGGCGGAGATCGCTGCTCGACAAGAGGGGCTTCCGCTCCCAAAGGAGCCGGGAATGGGTACCGGCGCGCTGGGTCTGAGCATCGCGTTGCTTGGACTCGCGCCGCTCATTTTAGGCGGCATGCGAGTGCGCGAGCGGGTGGTTGACGCCTACACCATCGGCGAAGGTCACGACACGATCTTCCATGTACCGACGCAAGGATTGCCCGATCCGGTGGCGTTTCCGTTGGTCGCTGGCGGTGGGAGTGGCGATTTCAGCCTGTCGTTCACGCGTGAGATGACCGGCGACGTAGCCCTCGATGGTCAGCGAATCTCCTTGCAGGACCTCGTCGCTTCGGGACGCGCGGCCGGATCAGGCAACTCGTTCTCGTTCCCGTTGCCGCACGGCGTCAGCTGCCGAGTTCGGCATGGCGACATCACATTTCACATCAACACCGTCAATGCCGGTGCCATCGTGGCGAACCGTGGTGAAACGGACTGGCCGTTCTTCGCCTACGCCGGAGGCACCGCGACCGTCGCGGTCGCGCTGTACACGTTGATGCGCATGATTCCCGACAACATCCTCGCGTTCGACTTCGACGAGGATCTCGGCGAAAACCGCTTCGTGGGGTACATGAATCAGCCCGACGAGGTGAAAGAGGAAGAGCCGCCGCCCGAGACAGAGAACGAGGACGACGAGGAAGCCGGCGGAACGGGTCAGCGTCACAAGGGTGAAGAAGGCAAAATGGGCAAGCCGACGAGCAAGAACAAAGCCGGCTTGTACGCGATGAAGGGGCCCAAGGATGCGATTCCACAGATGGCCCGCAACTTCGATCCAGATATGACCGCTCGCCAGGCGGGCATCCTGGGCGTGCTGTCCGCGCAAAGCGGACACTTCCTTGCCTCGCCTTTCGGCGGTGCGTTCGCAGTGGGTAACGACGATGAAGACGTCTGGGGCGGCCTGACCGGCACAGAGATCGGCGAGGCCTACGGCGTCGGCGGTCTCGGCCTGGTCGGAACCGGACGTGGCGGCGGTGGTACGGGCGAAGGAACCATCGGCCTGGGGAACACCGGCCTGATCGGCAAGGGCGGCGGCGGCGGTACCGGTTCGGGCTACGGTCGCGGATCCGGGGCCGGCTTCGGCGGCAAAGGTAAGCGAGTTCCGCGTGTCCGGCAGGCGAAGGCCAAGGTCCAAGGTGCGCTCGACAAGAACATCATTCGTCGAATCGTTCGTGCGCACATCAACGAGGTCACGGCTTGCTACAACCAGGGCCTGAGCCGAAACCCCAACCTCGCAGGTCGTGTGGCGGTGAACTTCGTGATCACCGGAACTGGCAAGGTGGGGTCCTCGGTGGTCCAGCAAAGCTCGCTCAAGGACCGCAACGTGGCGAACTGCATCGCTAAGGCGGTCAAGCGCTGGAAGTTCCCGCGT
This sequence comes from Myxococcales bacterium FL481, assembly GCA_006508105.1. GTDB lineage: Bacteria > Myxococcota_A > Polyangia > Nannocystales > Nannocystaceae > FL481. The sequence goes on from QKPP01000286.1 coordinate 28,418, forward strand.
CCGAAGGGCGGCGGAAACGTCATCGTGACCTATCCATTCAACTTGAGCACCTAGCTCGCTAGCATCGAGCTCGGCGAGGAAGGCACGACCCGCGGTGGTGGATCGTGCCTTCATCAATTTGCGCGCTAGCGGCCAGCCGGAGCGGGCGTGATCCCACTGCTCTAAAGCCGCTTACCGACGAGCGCGCGTGCGCGTCTGTCGATCGAGCCACGGCTCCAGTCGAGCGGCGCCCATGCCCGGCGCTACCCAAACGGTTCGTCGCGTCTCGGGGGCTACCGGTCATTGTCACGACGGAGGCGACGACGCGAAGCGGGACGCGCGCTCACGGTAGACGTTCGCCGTCTAAGCTTGTCACCGCCGCGCCGCGACAGGTAACATGTGGGCCCGAAAGGTCCTCCGATGCGACGAGTTCTTGCTGCTGTGGTTGTCGCCACTCCTTTGCTGTTTTCTTCGCTGGCTTGCAATCTGACAAGTCAGTCCCGCGTGGATTCGATCCACCGAATGAACGAAGGGATCAAACAGCTCAAAAAAGGAAACTACTCTGGCGCGGAGATGGGCCTCAAGGAGGCGATTCAGCTCGATCCCTCCCACGGACTCGCGCACTCCAATCTTGGCAAGCTCTACCGCAAGCAAGGGAAGTGGGCGGATGCAGCCGCCGCCTACCAGGCCGCCATCGCCAACATGACCGAGTCGCCAAACGCCAGCTTCCACTACGAGCTGGGGATTGTGACCGCCGCGCAGGGCGACGCTCCGGGGACGGCTCTGTCGGAGCGCGACTCAAAATACCGAGCGGCGATCACTTCTTATCAAGAAGCGCTCAAGCTGAATCCCAAACTCTACAAGGCGCACTACCGAGCCGGCGTCCTGCACGAGAGGCTCGACGAACCCAAAAAGGCCGACGCTGCTTATCGCTCGGCGATTGGACTGAACGCCAAGTATAGCTCTTCGTTCGTGTCGCTCGGGAACATGTACATCGATTATGGCTTCGCCAACGTGGCCATGGCGGTGCTCGATACCGGGGTGAAAGTCAACGATACGGACGCCGCGATGTGGAACGGACTCGGGCGTGCGTACCTTTCGCTCAAGCAGGCTCCTAAAGCCATCGACGCCTTCAAGAAAGCGCACGCGATCGATCCCGACATGCCCGACGTCCTCTTCGGTCTCGGCATGGCGCACGCAGAACTGCGCCAGAAGGTCGAAGCCACCAAGAATCTCGAGGCCTTTCTCAAGAAGGCGTCCGCTGGCGTTCCCGAGGACACCCAGAAGGCCGCGCGCGACACACTCGCGCGGATGCAGGACGTGATCTAAAATCGCGTCCGGTTTGCGGCCGTGGGACCGAGCGCTGCACGGCCAGCGAGTGTTCTGGCATCAGCGTGAGCTGCACGAGGGAGCACCGTTTCGTGGCGAGTGCGCCGATGTGGCGGAGGGTCCGTGGGGTTCGGGGTGAGCTCGCCGGCCGCGGCGATGGCCCCGACGGCTCTGCGGATCGCTTCCTCGCAGCGGAGCCCGGCACGATCTACGCGGTTCATCGCGTCGAGACACCGCGACGGAAAACCCGACAAGGGTGCTGACACGCGTTGTCGCGTCACGCTGGGGCCGTGCGACGCTCAGACCAACCGGCGGGTGGGCTCCGTGTCAGTCGCACGCGAGACCACCGCGGCTGGCACCACCGGCGAGCGACCGCGTCGGCCGACGCCCGCGGCCGGTACCGGCACGGGCGGGTGACTGGACCATCGTGCCGAGGACTCACGAAGGCGCACGCGATCTGTGTTGGAGGCAGCCGCAAGCCGAGAAATTGGGCCAACGCGACGGCTGACCGCCATGGCAAAGACTCGCGCTCAGCCGGAGGACCGCTCGGCGCCGCGGTGGATGAGGTCGTTCAGGTTGAGTTGCACGACTGAGTGAACCCGTACGGTTGGTCGCCGCGTCGCGCCGTGCCGCGCCGCTCGGTGAGCCACCGGCTCGAAGGCCAGATCCATCATGTGCAAGAGAGCGGATCGCGTGGGCACAGCGGCTCGGTGCTGCGGCAGCGCAGATCGCCCGCGGTGCCTTCTCGGGAGCGGCCGGCGTAGGCCGGTAAAGGCATGGTCGATTCCGCTCGAGTGGTGCAAACTCCTCGTCAGCGCGTCGGGCCCGAGAAGATGGCCTGGCGCTCCGGAGAGTCGCCGGGTCCTCCGGCGCGGTCGCACTAGGGCTGAAACGTCACGCGGGCCAGTGCCGAGTCGCGATCGATGGGGTGTTCGTCGTGGCACATCGCGCCGAGCAACGGCCCCGCCAAGTCCGTCTTCATCTCGTGCGGTCCGGCGTCGAGCCAGTGATGAACGCAGCACACGCGGCTCGCGGGGCGAGACGGCCAGACGGCGAAATCGGGCCTTCGTTGGTCGGCGACTACATTTACGGAGCCGAGTTTCGCGTGCTATATCCGACCGGCCAATTCTCGCGCGTACGCCCGCAATCTCGGCAATAGAGGCCAGATGGACAAACTGCAGCAGATCAAGACGAGCTTGAAGCAACGCCCTGACTGGGCCGCCGTCGTCGACGAAGTTGAAGCTGAAATCGGTCGACAAGAAGACGCGGCTCAGCGATCAGCCGCGTTGTTCGATCTTGCGCGGGTCTGCGAGGAGGTGCTCCTCGACAAAGCACGGGCGATGAAGTGCTACCAGCAAGCCTTCAAACTCGATCAGCGCAATGCGGCGGCCCTGACTCGGGCCCGCACCATCTACGCCGAGATGGCCCATCTCGACATGGTTGTGCGTCTGGCCGGGCTCGAAGCCCGCAACGCGCCCCAAAATGCGGAGGTGAACCACGCCCTGGGCATGGCGCTGCTCAATCAGGGGCAAACCGATCGGGCCCGCGAGCACCTCGAGCGTGCGGCCCAGGCGGAACCTGACAACGCTTCCTACGCCGCGCGGCTAAGCGAGGTGCAGTACGACCGCGAGAACTGGAGCGAAGCCTACGCCGAGGTGGAGGGCAAGTTGCGCACCGACACGGGCGCGGCAGATATCTTGGCGCACAAAGTTGTCGGTCGAGACCCCTCACTCGCATCTCGATACCTGCATTGCGCGCGCATTTTGCAGCAGGAGTCGCCGCAGGATCCGCGGTTGCTGCCGTTGTTATTCAAGGCTCTCGAAGCCGATCCCAGCAACGACGAGGCCGGATTCATCGCCGAGATCTTGCTGGCCCAGGCCGGTCAGCTGCAACATGTCCAAAAACTTCAGGACCGTCGTGCGAGTTTGGCCACCGACGATGAGGAGCGCCTGCGATTGTTCCTTCAGTTTGCAGGGGTGTGGCAGGTTCGGCTCAATAACCCCGCGATGGCGGCCTACCTCTACCGCCAGGCCCTCGAGCTGGCGTATGGTGCCGCGGAAGTGCCGCCTTGGCACCTCGCGGCCTATCGAGCGGTGCGGATCGCCGCGGACGAGGCCGGTGATGCCGACGGTCTCGTGCCGCTCGCCGAGCGAGGACTGAAAGTCGTCAAGGATCAAGACGAGTTGGCGGCGCTTGCGATTGAGGCGGGAGACGTCGCTTGGCGTACCCTCAAAGACAACAAGACCGCGGCGGCATTTTTCCAACGCGCCGGCGCGGAGCTGCAAGGGCACCCGACCATCGCGGCGTTCCTCGCTGAGACGCAGGGGGGGGCTGCGCCGCGCGCCGCGGCTACGAGCAAACCATCGCGCACGCCCCCAACCTCGAGTCGTCGCGATCCCGCTCCGGCGGTGGACCTGAGCCAAGTGGAAGGGCTGGACGCCGACAGCCTGACCGACGAGGAGCGTTCGCTACTCGAGCGGGCCGTCGCGGCCGACTCGGTCGGCGGAAAGCGGGCCATCGACGCGTGGCGCGACGCCAGCCATGCGATGCCGCACCACCAGTTCCCGCGTCAGCGGCTCAAGGAGCTCTACGAGACCGCGAAGAAGTGGAGCAATCTGGTCGACGTCTACAAAGACGAGATCAAGCACACCGAAGACCTCACTCGCAAGCAGCAGCTCCACTGGGAGCTGGTCGAGCTTTATCGTGAGCGATTGCGGCAGCCGGGGTTGGTGGTCACGGCACTGGGGCAGCTCGAGAAGCTAGCCGAGTCGGCCGGTGACACCGAGGCTGTCTTGCAGGTGCTCGAGGCCCAGCAGCGTCAGTTCGAGGACATGAAGCGCTGGCCGGATTACATCGGTCGCATTCGACGTCGCGCCGAGCTCACTGAGGATCCCGCGCAAAAGGTCGCGCTGAACCTAGAAGCCGGCAACAAATTCCTCGAGAAGTTCAACAATCAAGCGGAGGCGATCCGAAGCTACGAAGCCGTCCTCACCGCCGATGAGTACAACGCAGAGGCGATCGGTCGCCTCAAAGAACTCTACGGTCGCCGCCGCGACTGGGAGAAGATGATCGACGTCCAGCGGCGGGAGCTGGTGTTCCTTGAGGATCCCGGCGAGCGACACGAACGACTCCTGGAGATCGCCCGGGTCGCCGGCACGAAGATCAAAAAGCCGGAGCTCTCCATCGCGCTGTGGTCCGAGGTGTTGGACATCGATCCAACGAATCTCGAAGCGTTGGAGCACCTCGAGCACATGCAAGAGCGCTCCAAGAACTGGCCTGCGCTCGCGAAGACGCTGAGCACCTTGGTCGAGGTGTTGGAGGACATCCCGAAAAAGAGCCAGTATCTCGTCAAACTGGGCGTGATCTACTCCGAGAAGATCGACGACCCGGCCCTCGCCGTCCAGGCCTGGGAACAGTTGTATGACGTCGATCCGAACAATCGTCGGGCCAAGGACGCGCTAAAGAAGCTGTATCTGGGCCAAGGCGACATGGACAAGCTGGAGGCCTTCTACGCCAAGCAAGATAAGTGGGCGGAGTTTATCCGGGTCCTTGAGCGCGAGGTCGAATCCGGTGATGGCGCGCCCCATACCGACCTGCTGCTCAAAATCGCGCAACTGTACTCCGAGCGGCTCAACAAGCCCGAACGGGCCGTTCGCACCCTCGAGCGCGCCCTCGATGCGGCTCCCGACGATTTAGCGATCGCGGAGGCACTCATCGCTCGGTACGAAGAGATCCAAGATGAGCGTCATTTGGTGGCGCCCCTAGAGATCAAGCTACGCCACACGGATGAGTCCCAGGAGCGGCTTGGGCTCCTCACTCGGTTGGCTGATCTGGCGCTGCGCGTCAATCATGACTCACGCGCCGCGTTCGACTACCACCGCGAGCGCTTGGCGGTGAATCATGAGCTTGAGGACGCGGTCGAGCACCTGCGGCGTCTCGGGTCGGCCGACGGCCGCCACGCCGAGATCGTCGAGGCTCTCGACGCGGCTGCCCGTCAGTTCGGCTCGACGCACGCCAGCATCCCGTTGCGCCTCGCGTCGGCCGAGATCTATGAGACCGAACTGGGCGATCTAGAGCGCGCTCTTGCTATCCACCAGGCGGTTTTGGAGATCGACCCGGAACAGGCCCAAGCGCTGGCCTCCCTCGAGCGGATCTACCTCGCGCAAGGACGCGAGCAGGACCTCCTACGGGTCCTCAATACCAAGTTGTCGTTGGCCCCTAGTCCGGATGAGCGACGCCAAACCCAAACCCGCATTGGCAGCATTCACGAACAGCTCGGTGCCTACGAGGAGGCCGCAGACGCCTACACGGCCGTGCTCGCTGATGGCGAGCAGGACGCGAACGTCCTCGCCGCGCTGGATCGCGTGTACACGGCGTTGGAGCGCTGGCCGGAGCTCGCAGACGTGCTCCGACGCGCCCTAGAACAGTGCAACGAAGACGACTCTGCCTCACGAGTGGGGTACCTAGCGCGGCTTGCCGCTTTGTACGAAGACCATCTGCAAGACGCCGAAGCCGCCTTGGAGCTGTGGCGCGAGGTGTTGGAGCACGACGCGACCCATGCCTCGGCAAGATCCCGCCTTGAGCGTCGACTCGACGACCCGGCGCTACGTGGTCGGGTTGTCGATACGCTTTTGCCGATCTACGAGCAGGCCGAGGCGTGGCCGGAAGTCGTCCGGTGCTTGGAGATCCAAGTGGCCGAGGACGCCAACGACGGCACCCGCGTCGGCATCCTGTTGCGCATTGGTGCCATCTCATCCCAGGTCATCAACGATCACGCGGCCGGTTTCGAGGCGTACAGTCGAGCGTTTCGCCTCGATCCGGCCAACACCACCGCTCGGGACGCCATCGAACATCTCGCCGCACTCGACTCGCGCTGGGCGGACTTGGCCGAGCTGTTCGAATCGGCCGTCGGCGAGGACTTGGCGAGCGAACTGCTGCAATCCCTCCTCGGACAGCTCGCGGCGGTCTACGATCAGCATCTTGGGCAGGCGGACCGGGCCATCGCTTGTCACCAACGAGCGCTCGAACTCGATCCCGAGAACGCCGAAGCGCTGCACGCCCTCCAGGTCTTGTACGAGCGCAACGAGCGCTGGGAGGAGCTACTCAGCGTGTTTCGTCGCAAGATCGCCCTCGAAGGCGATCCGCTCGCGCGTCAGCAGCTTCGGTTTCAGGTGGCCTACCTGCAAGAGGAGATGCTCGGTCGAGTCGACGACGCCATTGCCACGTACTCCGACATTTTGGCCGATGACGAACACAACGCCAAAGCGATCGTCGCATTGGATCGACTGTACCAATCCCAGGAACGCTGGACCGAGCTCGCCGAGATCCTCGAACGGCAGCTTCTGGCTGCGGCGGACCCGGACGAGCAAGTCACCTTGAATCTTCGTCTGGGCGAGATTCGCCTGCACCGCACACAACAAGCCCCATTGGCCGTCGAATTGTTTCGCCGCGTACTGGAGCTAGACCCGGGCAACGACAAGGCCGCCCAGACGCTGGAGAGTCTCCTGGAGGACCCCGACCAGCAGTTGTCGGTCGCGAGGATTCTCGAGCCGCTGTATCGGGCGAGAAACGAGTGGGGCAAGCTCATCCGTGCCTACGAAATCATGGTCGAGCGATCCCTTGACCCCACGGAGCGCTTGCAGCTCTTGTCGCAGATCAGTGAGTTACACGAGATTGCCGGCGACCAACCGGACCGGGCATTTGCGGCGATGGGCCGGGCGTTTAAGGAAGACCCCGCGAATCAAGACGTACAGCGCAGACTCGAAAGCCTGGCGGAGCAAATGGAAGCTCATGCAGCGCTCGTCGAGTTGTACGAAGAGGCGATCTCGGACATCGTCGACGACCACCTACGTGTCCAGGTCCTCGGACGCATTGCCGTCCTCTTCGAGACGGTTCTCGCCGATCCCGATCGCGCCGCGCGAGCCTACGAGCGCATCTTGGAGATCGACCCGGGCACGTTTGAAGCGATGGACGCTCTGATCGAGCTGCACCGTCGCACTAACAACTACGACGCGCTGGTCGACGCGGTCACGCGAAAGGCATCGCTTGTCGACAATCCGGACGACCGCAAGCAGTTGTTGCTGTACGCGGCGAACGTTCGGGAGACGGTGATGGACTCGCCGCAAGGCGCGATCGATCAGTACCAGCAGGTATTGGCCAACGACGACAGCGACGCCGTGGCGTTGGACGCTTTGGAGAAGCTGTACATCCGCCTCGAGGACTGGGAGGCGCTCAAAGACATCTACACGCGCAAGACCGAGCTGGCGGAGGACCCCGAGGAACGCTGTCGCTTGTTGCAGGTGCTGGGGCAAGTCTACGACGCCGAGCTGGGCGACGTCGATCGTGCCATCGACACGTATCAAGCCATCTTGGATATCGACCCGCAGCACCACGACGCGATCGCTGCCCTCGATCGGCTGTACGGTCGTGCTGAACGATGGCTCGACCGTTTGCAGGTGTTGGAACGGGCGCTCGAAATCTCCGAGCGTAGCGAAGAGCAAACGAGTCTGCGTTTCCGGATCGCCATGCTGTGGGCGCGTGAGCTCAACGATCCGACGCGCGCCGTCGAGGGCTTTCGGCAGGTTCTCGCCTACGACCCAGGGCACGCGCAGACCATTGCCGCGCTCGTCGAGATGGTCAGCGGAGACGCCGAGCCGGTGGCCGCGGCTCAGGTCCTTGAACCGCACTACCGCGATCTCGGCGAGTGGTCGCGACTGGTCGAACTGCACGAAGTGATCGTGCGTCAGTCCGAGGATCCGTCCGAGCAGGTGGCTCGTCTGCGGGAGATCGCAGCCTTGCAAGAAGAGCACCTCGGGTCCTACCAAGCGGCATTTGATGCACACGCTCGCATTTTGGCGATCGAGCCAGCCGACTCGCAAGCGATGGAACAGATGCAACGGTTGGCGGAAGCGACCGGCGACTGGGAGCGCTTCGTGCGGCTCCTTTCGGAGCACGCCGAGCGTGATCTCAACCCGACATCGAAGCTCGAGACGCAGAAACGGATCGCCGCGATCGAGCAGGACAAACTCCAGGACGTCGATGCGGCTATCCAGCGCTACGAGGAGGCTCTCGAGGCCGACCCTGAAGACGTCGAGACCATTGAGATCTTGGATTCGCTCTATACCCGGCTCGAGCGGTGGTCCGATGTCGTGCGCAATCTCTCGCGCAAAATCGTGGTCACCCGAGATGCCGACGACGCGCTGGAACTGCAGTTTCGCACCGCTCAGATTTCGCAACAAAACCTGGGCGACGTATCGCGAGCGGTGGAGCTGTACCGAGAGGTGTTGGCCGCGAACCCCGACCACACCGCGAGCCTACAGGCGCTCGAACTGGTCTTCGCCGAGGGCGAGCGGCAGCGCGAGATCGCAGAGATTCTCGAGCCGATCTATTACTCGAGCGAGGCGTGGCCCCAGCTGGTCAAACTCGGGGAGGTGAAACTCGAGGCCACCGAAGACGCCGACGAACGACTGTCAATCGTGCAAAACGTCGCCGAGATCTGCGAACGGCGCTTAGGAGAGCCCGGTGAGGCGTACATCTGGTGGTTGCGCGCCTACATGGACGACCCACTCAGTGAGCAAGCCGGGGAGGAGATCGAGCGCCTGGCGGGGCTGACCCAAGAGTGGGGTTACATCGTCAACGTGGGCGATCAGATTCTCGAGGCCGATGGTGGCGTCGCCCCGCCCGTTCGCCTGGCGGTCTGCCTACGTTCGGCCAAAGTGCTCGAGCAACACCTGCAAGAGCCGGAGCGAGCCGCCGAGATGTATCGCGCCTTGCTCGAGATCGATCCCGAGCAGGTCGACGCCCTCGAGGCGCTCGAACGGCTCTACCGCGGCGCCGAGCAGTGGGAGGACGTCGCCGAGACGCTGCGCCGACGCATCGGGGCCACCCTCGACGGCCCCACGCTCGTCAGCTTGGAGCTACGTTTAGGTCAGGTGCTCGAGGAGCAACTCAGTCAAACAGAACAAGCGATCGCCGCGTACGAACGAGCGCTTGCGCACGACAGCCGAAATCCCGAGGCGCTTTCCCGTCTCGAGGCGTTGCACCTTGGCGGCGGGCACTGGGAGGCGCTGTACGAGAACTATCAGCAGATGGTCGACACCGCGGTGACGGACGAGGATATGGCGAACTGCTACCAGCGCATGGCGAAGATCGCTTCGGACGCGCTGGGTCGCGAGGCCGATGCCATCGACTTGTGGAACCGCGTTCTCGATCTGCGGGGCGAGGACGCGTTGGCGTTGACGGAATTGGCCACCTTGCACGGCAAGGCCGAGCGGTGGGACGATCTTGTCGCTGTACTGGAGCGACGGTTGGCAGTGGTCGAAGCGACTGACGAGAAGATCTCCGTCTTCCGTCAGCTCGGCCAGATCTACGCCGAGCATCTCGACTCGGAGCGCCAGGCCATCGACGCGTGGCTCAACGTGCTGGATCTCGACGGCGACAACGTCGATGCCCTCGTCGCTCTGAAGAAGATCTACGAAGAACGCCAGGCTTGGGTTGAACTCATCGACGTGCTCCAACGACTCTTGGCGCTAGGCCCGGATGCGCTGGGTTGGGAGATGATGCGCGATCTGTACGCCCAAGGCGGCCGGATTCAAGGCGAGTACCTCATGCAGCCAGATGACGCCATCGAGGCCTGGCAACGCGTGCTGCAGATCGACGAACGCGACATGGAAGCGCTGCTAGCGCTCGAGCAGTTGTACACGGCTCAGGGACGCTGGTCCGAAGCCATCCAGGTGCTCGAGCGCAAAAGCGAGGTGCTGGAAGACACCGACAGCCGGCTCGACGTGTTGATGCAGATCGCCTCGCTGTGGGAAGAAAAACTCGACAATCGCGTCGAGGCCTCTTCGGCCTACATTCAGATGCTCGAGCTCGACGTCACGCACGTGCCGGCGGCCGATGCGTTGGAGGGGATCTACACCGATCTCGAGGAATGGGAGTCGCTCGCCCAGCTGCTCATGACGCGGGCGGAGAACACAGAGGACACCGAGGAGCGGGTGGTGTACCTGCAGCGCACGGGAAAAATCTTCGAGGAGAAGCTCGGCGATCAAGATACGGCGTTTGAGGTGCTGCAAGCCGCGTTCAATGTGGACTACGCGAACGAGGAGACATCGCGTGAACTCGAACGACTCGCCACCGAGGCCGACAAGTGGAACGAGCTGTTGGTCGAGTACAACGAGCTGGTCGAGCAGCTTGAAGATCCAGAGGAGCGCTGCGAGCTGTGGGTCAAGATCGGACGCTGGTACGGCGAACACCTGGATCGACCGGATTTCGGCATCCAGTCGCTGCACAAGGCGCTCGAGATCAACGCCGACAACGTGAACGCGTTGCGCGAACTCGCCAACTTCCACCGTCGGGCGGGCGACTCGATGGAATTGGCCGCGACGTTGCAGCGCATCGTCCCACTCGAGCAGGACCCCGAGGAGAACGCGCGGGTGTTGCTCGACCTCGCCGAGGTGCAAGAGAGCGGACTGCAAGACCTGGGGGCAGCGATCGAAGCGTATCGAGCGGTCTTGGAGATCGACAACGAGAGCCGTCCGGCGCTTGACGCCCTGGTGAGGTTGTACGAACAGCAGGGGCAATGGCCGGAGCTGGTCGACGTCCTTCGCCAGTGTTCGTACATCGCCAACGATCCGGACGAGGTGTTGGCGCTACGCAAGCGCATGGGGTCGCTGCAAGAGACCGCGCTCGCCGATCCGGGCGCTGCGATCGAGACGTATCGCGACATCATCGAAAGCGAGCCGACGGAGCGCGAGGTGCTCCAGGCGCTCGAGCGCTTGTACCTTGGCGCTGGCAGTGTGGACGAGTACCTCGCTGTGCTTGACGCACAGCTCGACGCGACCGTGGATGGTGAGGAACAGATCGCAATCTACGAGAAAATGGCCGACGGGCTGGTGCAGCACGCAAACGATCCCGTGCGTGCGGCGGATGTGTTGGAGAAGATCGTCACCTTGGATTCGGCGCGGTTGGACGTCTACGAGCGTCTGGAGCACCTGTACCGCGAGCTCGAACGTTGGGCGGAGCTGGTCGAGACCTACCGCTCACACATCGAAGCGACGGAGGATTCGGGGGACAAGATCGCCTTGCTTCGTGCGTTGGGTGAGATCTTCGAGACGGAGATTCAAGATGTCGATCGCGCGGTGGAGACCTACCAGGAGATCTTGGATCTTCAGCCTGATTCGTTCGAGGCCGCCAACGTGCTGAGCCGGCTGCAAGAGGTCACCGAAGACTGGCCCGCGGCGGTCGAGACGATGGGGCGACTGGCCGAACTCAGCGAAGACCCGGAGATGAAGCTGGAGTTGCTCACACGGTTGGGCCGGGTGTACTTCGACCAGCTCGCCGACGAGGAGCAAGCGGAGGCACGCCTCAACGAGGCGCTCGTGATCGATCCCGGCTACGTGCCGGCGTTGCAGGTACTCGCTCGCCTCTACGAAGTGCGACGAGACTGGCTCAAGGCGGCCCGTTGTCTGCGATCGGCGTCGGAAAGCTCCGTCAACCCGCTCGAGAAGACGCAATTTGCCGCCGCCGCGGGCGTGATCTACCAGCAAGAGCTTGGCGATATCGACGAGGCGATCGGCTTGTTTGCTGCCGCGATGGCCGTCGATCCGGAGCACATCGAGGTCGGGAAGCAACTGGCGCAGATGTACTACGAGGCGCAGCGGTACGAGGATGCGGCGCCCATCTACGAAATGCTTTCGCGCAAAGCCGATCAGCTCGAGTACGACGACGAGCAATTGCGGGATCTGTACATCGAGGCCGGCCGAACGGCCGAGTACCTCGGCGACGCGACCAAAGCGTACGGGTACTTCAAGCACGCGTACGACGTGGACTCGACGGACTACGCCGTGCTCGCCGGGATGGCGGACATCTTGTTCAAGCAAGAACAATGGGACAAGGCGTTCAAACTGTACCAAACGATCTTGGTCCAGCATCGAGATCGCCAGTCCGACGACGACGCGGTCACGGTGTATCACCGACTCGGCGCGATCAAGCGTCAGCAGGACCAGCCGCGCAAGGCGTTGAACTACCTCGAGAAGGCCCTGGAGGTCGACCGCAACCATCGGCCGACGCTGGAGGCCATCGTGGAGCTGCAGGAGGCGGCCAACGATTGGGAGGGCGTCATCGAGGCCAAGCGAGCGCTCGCTGACGTTGCCGCGCCCGAGGAACGAGGCGCGCTCCTCAAGCAGCTTGGGGCGCTGTACGTCGACAAACTGGGCAACCGGCGCAAGGCGGCGGACGTGTACGGCGAGGCGTTGGCCGCCGAGCCCGACGACTACTCCCTGCTGCACACGATGCTCGATTTGTACACGGCCGCGAAGGACTGGTCGAACGCGATCGCGACGCTGGATCACATCGTGGAGATCGAGCCGGACACGATGCGGCGCAGTCGCTACAACTACACGGCGGCGGTTCTGTTGCGCGATGAAGTGGGGGCACACGACGAGGCGATCGATCGCTTCAACTTGGTGTTGGACGACGATCCCGCCATGCTCAAGGCCTTTCAGGCCATTGATCGCATGGTCACGAAAACGCGTGACTGGAAGACACTCGAACGCGCGTACCGCAAGATGCTCAAGCGTCTTCCGCAGGACGGCGAGCAGCAGCTGAAGCTGACCTTGTGGTCCAACCTAGGTGAGGTCTACCGGTCACGATTGCGCGACTACAAATCGGCCGCCGCGGCATTTGAAGTGGCGCTGCAGTACAACCCCGACGACACGCAAAAACGGGTGATCCTCGCCGAGCTCTACGAGCAAATGCTCAATGAGGATCCCGAGCAGTACGCGGCAGATGCCGTTCGGCACCACCAGATGCTCATCGCCAGCGAACCGTACCGCACGGAGAGCTATCATGCGATGTACAGCATCTTCAAACGCGCCGACCAAACCGACAAAGCGTTTTGCATCGCGGCGGTGTTGGTGTTTCTGAAGAAGGCGAACGACGAGGAGGCGCGCCTGTACCAGAAGTACCGTCGAACCAGCTTCGTGCAGGCACGCCAACGTCTCTCTGAGGACGCGATGCGCAAGCACGTGTTGCATCCGCACGCAGATCCATACCTCACCGCGATCCTGGGCGTGATCGCACCGGCGGTAGCTTCATGGCAAGCTCAGGAGCTCCCGCCGACGATTCGCGAGGCCGACATGGTCGACATCGCGGTCGATCCGTCGCTGTTCTCGCGCGTCGCGAACTACGTCAAGGACGCCCTAGGGGTCACGAAACCCGACGTCTATCTCCGACCGCAAGAGCCCGGGGACATGACGTTGCGCAACATTCAGCGCAACAACGGGGTGATGCCCTCACTCATCGTGTTCTCGAACATGTTGCGTGGCATGAGCGAGACTCACTTGGCGTTTGTGATGGCCCGGCATATGGCCGAGCTCTACCCACCGCACTACACCTACGTCGCGCTCTCGCGCTCGACCCAGAACTTGCGACAAGTCGTGCTGGCATGCATGCGGGCGGCGGGAATCCAAGTGGACGCGCAGGGCCCCGACACGCAGGCGCTCGATCAGATCGCCCGGGAAGTCACGGGACGCATGTCCGCCGGTCAGCGTGACCAACTCGCGACGTTGATGCGTAAGTTCGTCGAAAGCGGTGGGGCAGCCGACGTCAAGCGTTGGGCCGCAGCGACCGAACTGAGCTGCTATCGGCTCGCATTGCTGCTCGCCGGCGATCTGGCGGTGGCTGCCCACATGATTGCGCAAGAGCAAGCTCAGTTGGGCAGTTCCATCTCGCCGAAGGACAAGATCAAAGAGCTCGTGCTGTACAGCATCAGCGAGGACTACTTCGCGGTGCGCCAGCTCATGGGGCTTGACGTCAGGTGATCCGGTGGCGCGCTAGGGGTTCGCTTCGGATGGGGCGAGCTCGCAGCCGGGTGGTGCCGTTCACCCACTTCCGAGGTGGCTACGCGGCAGAGGCGTCCGCCATCAGCTTGCCCACTCGTCGCCCAAGTTCGCGGGGCGAGACCGGCTTGGCGAGGTAGTCGTCGCATCCGGCCTCGAGAGCCCGCTCTCGATCGCCTCGCATCGCGTGCGCGGTGAGGGCTAAGATCGGGAGGGCGGCGACCCTCGCGTCATTGTCTTCTCGGATCCGGCGAGCGACGGTCCATCCGTCGATCTTCGGTAGTGAGAGGTCCAAGACCACTAGATCGGGTCGTTGCTCGTGAACCATTGCGAGACCCATCTCACCGTCGCAGGCGACGAGGACCTCGTGACCGTAGTGTCTCAGGGTGGCCTTGAACAGCTCTCGGTTGTGGTGGTTGTCTTCGACGAGCAGAATTTGCGCCATGGGACGTTCCCTCACGATGCGAGTGATGTCTCGCGGTTGGCATCCGAGCCCAGACTGAAGCGTGACTCGGCGGATGCTTGCGATTGTTGCGGAGGACGAGCCGGCAGTTCGAGGACGAACACGCTCCCGCGTCCGAGTTGGCTGGTGACGCTGAGGGTGCCTCCCAGGGCTTGCGCGAGGCGGCGGCTGATGTGGAGGCCCAGGCCCACGCCGTCGTGCTCGCGCGTTGTACTTCCGTCCGCCTGACGAAATGGCTCAAAGATCGCGTCGATGTCCTCGGGGGCGATTCCGATGCCCGAATCGACGATCTCGATGCGTGCGCCCCCGTCCGGCAGCGAAGTCAGACAGACGGTGACCTCACCCGTGGGGGTGAATTTGATGGCGTTGTTCAAGAGATTGGTGACAATCTGGTACACGCGCTCCGCGTCCGTGCGGAGCCGGTGACCGGGTCCAACGAGGACGGGGACGTAGGGACGGTCGCGGCACAAAGGGGTGGCTAGCGACACGGCCTCGCGAAGCACATCCTTGAGCTCACACAGTTCGACATGTAGTGGCAAATGGCCAGCTTGGGCACGGCTGAGGTCCAAGACCTGATTGACGAGCTCGAGCAGGTGGCGGCTGGCCTGTTCAATCCCGGCGAGGGCTGTGGATTGGTCGGGGGTGATGGCGCCGTACATGCCGTCCGCCATCAGCTCGGCGTAGCAGGTGATCGCGTTGAGCGGGGTCCGCAGCTCGTGCGAGACGTTGGCGACGAACTCTTGTCTGAGCTGGTCGACGACTTCGAGTTGGTCGTGTTGGGTCATGAGCTCAGCGTTTCGCAACTCCAAGGCGGCTGTGAGCTTGCGCGACTCGGCGTAGGAGCGGCGTCCGGCCAAGGCGATGGCCAGCGGCCCTGCGGCGTCGCGGAAGAACTCGAGGTCCGCTTGCACGAAGCGATTGGGGGCCGCGAGGACGACGTAGCTCGGTGAGCGGCGACCGAACACCAGCGGAATCTGAGCGATCCCGGACAAGGGGATCTGTCGCTTCGCGTAGCTCAGCCAAGGATGCGTACGCATGAGTGGCGGGGCGGTGGAGGGCCCCTGGCGTGCCGCTTCTGCGGGGACCAAAGTCCACGCTAGTTTGTTGGCGTCGACCTGGTCGAGCGGCACGCGAAGACCCTCGGCTGCGAGACAGCGCCACGCGCCCTCGTCTTCTTGGTCAAGCAACAGGCCGAGCACAGCGTCCGTTTCGCGCATGATTGCCTCGAGCACGGGGGTGAGCGTCGGATCGCCGTCGAGCGGAGCAACGAGTCGAGAGGCCAGCCGGCTCATGCGGGCGATTCGCTCGTCTTGCAACGTGACGTCACGGAGCAGGCCAGCGTTGCGATCGTGCACGCGCTCGACTTGTTCACGGGTGTACTCGCGGATGTCTTGGATCTGGTGGCCGACCCAGGCGAATTCATCGCTCCCCGCGAGTCGCTGAGCCCGTTCATGGGCGCGGCCGAAGTGCCCGGTGGCCACGTCGATGGCGATGTCGGCGAGATTGATCAGCCGTCGTCGCACCCACCACGCGCTGCCGACCGCGAAAGCAAGCGTACCGAGCCAGATGCTGAGAAAAAGCGGCTCAAGCGGTGGTCGCGCGAGCCCGGGGTCGACCCAGGGACCGGTTTCCACGACGCCGACTTCGACCTGTCCGAGCGCCTGGCCAGCCCCCGAGATCTGCTGCAATGGCCAGTCTCCAAACACGAGCATGTCCGCGCTGGTGCTGTGGTGCTCCACGGTCGCATGAGCCAACGTGGCCGAGTTGTCGCGGAGGCCCACGGTGAGCGGGGGCCGACTTTGGAAGTTGAGGACCGCGTATCGCAGCGAAGGGTCGGACGCGATCGCAGCCTCTGCCACGTCGCGGGCGAGCTCGTCGTCGTCCAACGCGAATGCCAAACGAACCGAGGTTGCGAGGCGTCGCGCGACGGCCAAAGCGTGGTGTCGCTCCGCGGCCGTGATGGTCTGAATGACCCGTTGTTGGTAGCTGCGGTGCTGCGCCCAGACCACGGCCGAGATCACGGCGACTGCGGCCACGATCCAGACCAACGTCAGATGAACCGGAGCGCGGGGCGAAGTCATCACTGGACTCGTCTACACGGAAGTGCGTGGCGGACTCGCTTGCCACGCGGGCGTCGAAGCTGACGCGTGACCCACCGACTGGTGGCGAGCGTCAACGCGTCGAGGTCGGGCGCCACCCAATGACCGATGCCGAAGCGGCGAAAACCGGCGGCGTCGCTGCCGAGCTGGAATTCCGGCAGACGCGTCATGGCGCCGAGGTAGCTGAGCCAGGTGGGAACGGCAAGCGCCGGATCGCTGCGAAGCCAGACGGTCGTTGGCGTCGTCAGGCCACCCGACTGAAGTCGCCGCTGCAACTGCTGCGCTGTGCCCTGCCACAGCGGCGCTTGGAGTCTTTGCGCCAAGACAACGGCCCCGTCGTCGCTTGGGCTCGCCAAAACCAGCCAGCCTACGCCGTCGCGCCCCTGTAAAGCCGCGGCCGTGCAGACTGGGTCCATTCGTGCCGAAATCAGCAGATGGCTAGTCGGTGCCGCGATCGGCTCGTCCCACAGTAGCAGGGATGCTCGTGGAGTGTCGGGCCATCGCGCAGCGGCCTCTCGCTCACTCGGGTCGCCGATGGCCACGACGACCCGTGGCGCCTGGCTCGACTCCCAGCGTTGCCCCGAGGACAAGACCACGGCGCGGCCCGGCAAGCGATCGGCGAGTGCGTCGGCGGCGGACTGGTGAGCGACGATGGTCGGGTCGGCTACGACAGCGACCGTGTCCCCACCCTCCCGGCCGACCACCAATAGCCACAGGGCAACCAAGGGTCCCACGAGTTGGTTCATCGGTCACGGCGGCGCGCTCTTGAACGCCGCTTGAGGGCGCCGCCGAGGAACTTGGAGAGAACTGTTTTCGTCCTACTTCAAGACCAGTTCGTACTCTACCTGGACCGTTTCGAGCTTCGGCGCGATCAGATCGTAGGGCCACTCGATGAGCTCCGCATACGCGACACCGAACTGGATCACCTGTTCGCTGTCGACCTCGATCCAAGTCTCCATCTCCGGATCGGTCAGTCCCAGCCGGTACAGCTCGGTGTGCATCTCTCGGCGCAGCGTTTCGATGTGATCGGGCGAGGCCAAGTAGCGTTTCTTGGACCCGGCGAAGGTCGAGGATGTCTCGTCCAAAACCCGCCTCGCTTCGCTCTTGCGCAGTTGGACAGGCAGGTATTGGTAGGTGAGATAGGCGACGATGGCCGCCGCCACTGCGAGCGAAACGCTGACCGGATTGATCTTGCGCGGTCGTTTGTACTTGACGGTTTTGACCATTCGATCGGTCGACGGGCAACCCTCGAGTGGATCATAGCGCAGCCCGGTCGGACCAGCCGCCGCCCCAAGATGGGGCCGATCGGGTTGCACGAGAGCAATTGGTGGGCGGGGCCCGACGCCGAACACCAGCTCGCTGCCCCGTGGCCCGACCGTAGCAAATGGGCTTGTCAGTCAGCGCGGCCGGCTCCGAGGAGGATGAGCAGTGGCGAGCCGCGCGGCCGCGAGGGCGCTTGTCGCCACGCCACGCGACGCGAACTCAGGTGGATGTCGTAGGCCGTTGGCCCCCAATGGGCCGGCCGCGTCGAACCTGCGGCGCGACGGCGTGCTCAGCTTGCGGTCAGCGATGAGGTGCGAGCGCCGGTTCGCCACGTGGAGGGTCACATGGTGGGTCGGCAGGTATATGATGGCGGCTCGGAGATGGACGAGCTGTCGGCATATGTGGCTCTGATCAGTTTCGCGCGCGGAAGAGACGTCGTGGTTCACGGTGCGCGACGAGCCGAGGGGTTGCTCATGCTCGCGCGCCAAGCCGCGGGCCTACGCGAGGTCGGCGAAGGACGCGATGTGGCCGACGACACGGCGCTGCGCTGGCACGAGATCGAGTCCGAGTCGGTTGATGTGGTCTGCTCCGTCGAGACGTTTCACAGTTTGGGTGCCGCAGCCCGCGGAGAGGTGCTGCGCGAGGTCAGCCGCGTACTTCGTCCGACGGGCGTGTTCGCGGCCTGGCTGCCGAGTGCAGGTTCGTCAGCCGCGGGGCTCGACTACTGGCGCCTCGAGCACGAGCTCAACTCTGGGTTCGAGTTCGTGCGCATGGTCGCTCAGATGCCGTGGGCGGGATCGTGTTTTGCTCCAGTTCTCGACAGCGGCTCGCTTCCCGACGTGACCCTCTCGCTTGACGAGCGGCTTTGTCCGGGCCCCGTCGATGCCTCGGCCTACCTTGCCTTCGCCAGCAACGTCGACGAACTGCGGGAACTGGACTCACGATGCTTGTTGATCGCCGCGCCGCCGTTCTCGGCTGGGACGCCGCGTGCCGTGGGACCGAGTCCCGGCTCGTCGACCCGTTCCGAACCGACCGCGCAACCCTGTCCCCGATGTGACGCGCTCGACGGTGAATTGAGCCACGCCTGCATGCAGCTCGACGAGGTGAGGCTCGAGCGCCAGGATCTGCGAGGCGAGCTGGACGGGCTGTCGGCGCGTCGCTCCGACGACCTCACCGAGATCGCTCGGCTGCGCGACGAGGTGACCCGGTGGCAGCGAGCGGCGACGGATGCGGTGGAGAGCTTGCAGGCGGTGCAACGGGAGCTCGACACTCGCGCCGGCCAGGTCGGTGAACTGGAAGTTCGGATCGAGCGGCTGCGACGTGCGATCGGGCAGGTGCGACCCAGCGAGGAGTTCCAAGCTCGTGCGTTGCGTCGGGGTTTCGGCGCGCCGTGGGAGCGGGCCGAGCTCGAGGCCAAGACCCGCAGCGAGGAGCAGGTGGTGATGCTCGCGCAACTCGAGCAGCTCGAGACCCGGCTGCGGGCGAGTTCGGGCGAGGCTGCAGCCCGGCTCGCCCGCCCCTCCGCAGGCGCGCCCGGTGGGAGGGACCGGGCCGCGTTGGCGAACGCCGGTCATGGGCAGCCCGCTGACGCGGATGCCCACTGTTGATGTGGAGCCGCGAAGGCCTGGGGTGCTTCTCGTCGACCGGCCACGGGTGAAACGCGCCGTCTGCGGACGGGGGAACTCCGCGCGGCTCGATCTTGACGTTTGGCGGACCCGCGACTAGCTTGCACGTCCTTCAGCGAGGGTGGCGGAACTGGTAGACGCGCACGGTTCAGGTCCGTGTGGCTGCAAAGCCGTGGGGGTTCAAGTCCCTTTCCTCGCACAACCCCGCGCAAGCGGGGTTTTTTTTTGGTCTTTAGGCTTGGCTAGACTTCCTCGAGCGACTCCACCTTCAGGGCCGGGCCGCTCATGTGGATGCCAAATCCGCCTTGGTCAACCGTGCCGCGAACGCGGACGCGTTGACCGGGCGTACCTTGGCCGCCCTCGAGGCGATACACGTCGCCTTCGTCCGTGACCAGCTCGAGAAAGCCGCCTTCGAGGTCGTTGTGGCGCAAAGTCCCGGAAAATGTCGGCATCGTGAGATTGTACTTGGCCCGCCGGAGCGCGCTAGTTTTGCCCACTGTGCGGCTCCGCATCGCGCTGATCACTGGTTGTCTCGTGGGCTGTCCGGCCCGCTCACCTCCGCCGGCTGCGCGGAGCGAAGCGGCCGTCACGTCGGTCGCGACGTCGGCCAGGCCCCCGCGCGTGGTCGACGATCTCTCGCCCTCGGCCACTCGACCGGCCTGGGGCGCCGTGGCTCGCCCGCCACGGCTCTCCGACCCCGCGCGCGCTTGGACGCGGCTCGCCGAGGAAGGTTGGTCGCTCGCGGCGGGTCTGTGGACGCTCGAGCCGGAGCTCGGGCTCGGCGGGCCGGCCCCACGGCTGAGCGACGATTGGCTCCGGCTCGAGCGGGATGCGTGGGGCCGCTACGCGCTCGCAGAGCAAGAGGCCGACGCGCGATCGTTTGCGTTCGTCGTCGCGCGGCTCGGCGGACGGCGGTCGGTCGCCTGGCTCGCGCAAGAGCTTCGCGCCCTCCCGCAGGTCGACGGTCGCTCCGAGATGGCGCTGCACGTCCTCGGCCTGTTGTGCGCTCGAGGGTATGCGATCGACGAGGTTGCGCTGGCCGTCGCCCAGGCCGGCCTATCCGCCCGCGACCCGCAGGTGCAGCGCGCGAGCCGTTACGCACTCCAGCGGTGCGCTCGGTCGTCACCCGACTTGTTCTCCCGCGAGGGCGCCCGACTGCAACTGCGCGATCGCTTGGTCGCCACCGACGAGCGTTGGGACGAGGGAGGCGGCCGCTTGACCTGGCAGGCGCTCGCCGCCCTGGCTGAAGTTCCCGCGGAGGTGTCACCGACGATTCTCGGAACCGCGCCGCCACCCTGGCTGGTGGAGGTCGAGGCCGTGCGGGCGCTGTCCCGGCATCCGGAAGGACGCAGCCGCCTGTTGTCCCGGCTCGCCACCTTCGACGTTGACGGTGGCTTGGCGGGCCCGCGGGTCCATGTGGTCCTCGAGGCGCTGCGCGGGCTGCGGCCGTACCCGGGTGACTTGTCGGCCTTCACCGAGCGGATCGCCGCGCACCGAGCCGACCTGATTGGCAAGGGCGAAGCGCCGACGCGAGGCGTCGACTGGGTTGAGTGTGAACTCGCCTGGCGTGACGCGGTGCACGGCGGCCGCCTCGAGTCACTGGCAGCGTGCGGTCCGAACCTCGACCCGGTGGCGAAAGGCGCTTTGGTTGTCGATGCTCTGACCGCGCAGATCGCCGGTGCGAGCACGAAGCGACCGATCGATCGCCTGGTTGCGATGGCTGCGGACGCTGACGAAGCGGCGGGTGCCTACGCGCTCGCCGCCCTCGCCGACGTCCAAGGTGGCGGCACGGTCGATGCGCTCAGGTCTGCCCTGCTCGGCGGCGATCCGGCCCGGGCGGCAGCCGCCGCCGGAGCGGTGGCGGCTCGCAGCTTGGACGGCTCAATGCTCGATGACGCGTTCGCAGACGGGTTGTTCGCCGTGGCCGGCCACCCCTCGGAGTCGGCGTGGATCGAAGCTCGGGTCACCGCGATCGAGGCATTGGCCGCGTTGTACCAAGATGCCTCCCGCGTCCCCCGCGGCTCGCCGCCGGTTGAGACCGCGGTCTCGCACTGGGAGCAGGCGCTCGACGACCCCGCTCTGACTGTGCGCGCGGCGGCGTATCGCGCGTTGCGAGCGCATGGTCTCGCACCCGATCGCTTCCCCGCCACCGACCTGGTCGCTCCCGCCGACGCAGATGCAGACGCACGATCGACGTTGGACGGAGTCCGTGGACTATCGATCGCCACCGACCACGGTGATTTCCGGATCAGCTTTGTCGGTGTAGACGCGCCGCAGAACCAGGCCAACCTGGTGCAGCTGGCCGCCGCGGGGTTCTTCGAGGGTACGACGTGGCATCGGGTGGTGCCGGGGTTTGTCACCCAAGGTGGAGATCCGCGCGGTGACGGTTACGGCGGGCCCGGTCGTACCGTCCCGTGCGAGCTATCGAATCTGACCTTTGGGAGAGGGGCCGTAGGCATGGCGTTGGCCGGTCGCGACACCGGCGGCTCGCAGTTCTTCATTACCCACGCCGCTGCCCCTCACCTTGATGGTCGTTACACACTCGTGGGCCACGTCGACGAGGGGATGCCGGTGGTCGATAGACTCCTCGTTGGCGACGTCATCCATCGGGTGGAGGTCGTGCGCGAGCGATGACGCTTTGGCTCCTCGGCGGCATCGACCCCACGGGGGGCGCGGGCCTGTGGCGAGACAGTTGGGCCGCGCAGGTGTTCGCGCCGGACCTGAGAATCCGCGCGGTGGTGACCGCCTGGACGTGGCAAGGTCGGGGCCAGCGCGCGCGCGCTCAGGGGGCGGACCTGGCACATTTTCGCGCCAATTGTCACGGCCTGGCCGACGCGCAGGCCGTCAAGATCGGTTTGCTGCCGTCCGCGGTCGCGGTCACGCTCGCCGCGATGCACCACGGCGCCCGACCGTGGGTCGTCGACCCGGTGCTCGGTGCCACCTCGGGCGGGACGTTCGACGTATCGATGGCGGCCCTGGTGGCGCTGCGGCGAGATCGCGTGGTCTTCACGCCGAACCAAGCGGAGGCGCAAGCGCTCCTGGGAACCGGCGCGGAGCTCTCCACGTCGCAGCTGCACGCCTTGGCGCGCCAGCTGTCGCCTTCGCCGGTGCTGGTTAAAAGCGCCCGGCAAGACACGACCTCCGTCGCCGACGTCCTGATCGCGGGTCACAGTGAGCGGTGGTTCGTGCGATCGCGTCAGCCGGGACCGGATCCGCGGGGCACGGGTTGTGCGCTCTCCACCGCCATCGCAGCTGGGCTCGCACACGGTCGCTCACTCGTCGCCAGTATCGACGCCGCAACAAAGTGGCTGGACGGTCGGCGTACTCAGTTAAGGAACGTGGGCGGGGGCCACCACTTCCGGTGATTCGGCCCCGGGCGCCGTGCTTGCGGTGGGATGCAAGCGCGTGCCGCTGAGGTCGATGGCCACGAGCTTGGGGAGCGAGGCGAGGGTCGGGGCCGCGGCCTCGGACACGACCGTGCCGGCGAGGTTGAGACGCTCGAGCTCATGCAGTGAGCGGAGGTGCTCCACGCCGGTGTCGGTCACGAGCGTGTGGTCTAGCCGGAGCTCTCGCAGGCCCGATAGACCGGCGAGATGCTGCACCCCTTCGTCGACGACGTCGGTGTGATCGAGCTCGAGCACCTGCAGGTTCGTCAGGCCCGCGACATGGGCGAGTCCCGTGTTGGTCACTCGCGTGTGATGCAGACGCAGCGTCTGCAGGCCGACGAGGCCGGCGACCGCACGTAATCCGGCATCGGTGATGCGCGTACCTCCCAAGTCGAGTTCTCGCAGTCGCGTGAGATTCGACAGATGCTGCGCATGCTTGTCGGTGAAGTCCGGGGCATCGAACTCCAGCACCTCGAGGTGCGCGAGGCGGTTGAGATCGGCGATATTCGGGGTGGCGAGCTCAACTCGTTCGAGCCGGAGACGGCGAAGGTGAGCGAGCTCGGCCAAGGCGGTGAACATCGAGCCCCCCACGGGAGCGTGGGTCACCCGCAACTCCTCGAGATGCTCGAGTCGCGCGAGGTGCTCCCAGCCCGCGAGGGAGATGTTCGGTTGTCGCAGATCGAGTTGGCGCAGATTGGCGAGCAGCCGAAAATGGCGCAGGCCGGCGTCACCGAGCCGTGGGCAGGCACAGATGACCCGCTCGAGGGGGAGGTGGCGCAAGTAGAGCGGACTGTGGTCGTTGAACCTCCCGCTCTCCCAGTGCAAGCGCCGCAGCTTCTCGAGCGGCTTGACGAGATTGAGACCGTAGTTCCCGACCGCGGCATCGCGCACCGTCAGTGATTCGAGGTGACGCGACTCGGACACGGCCTGCATCGTCGAGTAGCGGATCCATCGGCCTTCCAGCTCGAGCTCGACGAGTTGCCGGCTGTCGGAGATGAGGTCCGTAAGTGGCGTGTCGCGCTCCAGCTCGCGCAAGGTCAAACGCTGTAGGGCGAGTTGTCGTGCCAGTGCTTTGACGCTGACCTCTGGCGCTTGCACCCGCGTCAGGGAGAGTGCGGACAAGTGGGGGAGTGTCGTGAGGGCCTGCGCAACTCGCCGGTCGATCTGGATGTCGACCAGCTCAAGTTCGAGCAGCGTGCCCGCGAACGTGGTGACCAACTCCAGCACCAAGGCATCACAAGAGGCCAATCGGATGCGACGAACGCGGGGCATGGCCTGCGCGAGCTCGACCGGACTCGGTAGCCCGCAAAGCGCGTCGTCGGTGGCATCGGGCCGTACGACGGCGAGCGGCCCCGGTCCGAGCTCGAGATGCTCGACGTCCATGTAGTCGCGGTAGCGCGCGAGATCGGAGCGGTGACGCACGGCGAGTCGGCTTGGGGCGCGGGCTCGTGCGGCGTGCGGCGGGGCTTGTTCGGGGGGCACCTCGGGGCGGTCGGGGCGTGCCAATCGCGGGCCCGCGTCGTAGTCGTCCGCGATCTCGAACGCTTCGATCGGCGGGGCGTCATCTCCACAGCGGGGCCCCGTGCAGGCCGACGGCGAAGCGACGGTGAGCAAAGCCAGCGCCCAACGGCGTGCGTGTCTTGCGATGTCCGGGCGCCTCGCCTGCTCGTGCGCGATGAAGCCGAGGGCAAGCCCGCTCTCCCCCGGAGACGGGGGCAGACGCGATCTCCGTGTCGCTGGAGTCAGGACCCGGCTCGAGAGTGCGGCGAGTGGCGTGCGGACGGTTCCAACCGCGATCTTGCCGTCGCGATCGGTCGGCGTGCCGGTGGCTTCGCGGGGCGAGAAACCTAAGCGTGAGCGCATGACACGAAGGCGCATCTTAGACCCGCGCGAGTGCGCGGTGTGAGGTCCACGCCGCGAACCTCCACTTTGTCGACGAGCTGGGGCTGCCCGATGAGTTGGAGCGACGCTGAGGACCGGGTTCGTCGACCACCCCACCCCCACCCCATCGCCAACGCTTCGAGGCGGGTGCTGAGCGGCCGATGACGGCTCCCATCACGGCTCGGGGCGGCGGCCGGGTCGGAACAGATAAATGCGGCGAAAACGGCGCGCTTCGACGGCGAAAAACGCGGGGGTCGAGGCTGGAGGGCGGACATGTGGGCAGGTCGGTCTCCCGTGCGGTGCCGGCGTGAGACGCTCGCGAACCCCAGAATTCGCGCGAATTTCTCACACTGTGCGCGATCTGGGCGGCGTAGCAAGCGCGTGCCAGAAGGGCTCGGTCTCGCTCTTGGATCGCGCCTTTGACGCTCGTCGTGGGTTCTTGTAGAACCCCGCCACGTCCTTTCAACAGGAAACCTCGATGGCAGCTATGAGCAGAATCGAACGAGTTTTGCGCCACGACGGCATTGTGGCAGTTCTCGACATGACCGCTGAGCAAATGGGCGGAGAGCCTTCTTGGGTTGGCGACGATCGCTGGAAGCCGATCGTCTTGGAGGCGGTGCGTCTTCGGCACATCGCCAACGAGCCCTCGATCCGCGTGCTTGTCGGAGACCACGCGGTGCTGGTGTCCGGCGACGAGAAGCACGTCGTGGGCGTCGTCTTCATCAAGGGCCACCCCGTCGTCAAGTCGGTGGTCCGCATGGTTCGCCAGCTGCTTCGTCCCGCGAGCCCGCAGCCGGCTGCGCTGTAGCCGAGGCCGGACCGCGCGGTGCACGGGTCTCGCTGAACGGAGTCGTTCGTAGGCCCGGCCGCGTGCGGCCGGCTGCGAAGCACGCGTGAGCGAGGCGACCGCGGATCGAGCCCGCGGGTGACCCCGCGAGGCCGCCCGCTCGCGTCACTGCGCAAATAATCAGGCGAGGTCTCGTCTCACGTGACTGAGGCGTCGCCGGGCTGGCCTCGGACGGACGAGGCCGTGGCCCTCGCGAACCTGGCGTAATTGGTAGCCGCGCTGGATTTAGGTTCCAGTACCGCAAGGTGTCCGGGTTCGAGTCCCGGGGTTCGCACGA
>QKPP01000222.1 GCA_006508105.1 Myxococcales bacterium FL481
GTCGGCTCCCGCCACGAAGTCGGCGCCAAAGCCCGGCCCGCCGGTAAGAAAGGCCACGCGTGCGTCAGGGCTGACCGTCACGCTGCGCGGTCGAAATGGCTCCCCGAATTCGATGCGACGCTCGGTCTGTGGCTCGGTGGAACCATCGTTGCTCTAGACCCTGAGGACGACGTGTTCAGTGAGCGTCCCGAGATGGCGGCCGTCCGGCGTCGCAGACAGATCCACGACCCGGGCGTCATGCCGTAGCGTCGCGAGCTCATCCGACGCGTTCAGATCACACACAAACACTCTGCTCGCGTCGAGACCAGCCCGTGGGACTGGTCTCGGGCGGACGTCAGCACCCTGGTCCTCGGATCGGCCCCAGCGCAGGCTCGGGGGACAAGCGCGCGAAGGCGTGCCAGCCTGAGCAGTCGCTCGATTCGAGCTCGATCGCGGTGTGGACACCGCAGCCATGGCTCTCCCCACGACAGACCCATGGCTCCTCGCCACAGCTCGACGACCGGGGGTGACAGATGCTCGAGTTCGTTCGAGCTCGCCGAGAGGGTCGTGACTTACCAGCGCAAACCAAGCTGGTGGCGTCGCATGACCTTGCGCTTCTCGTCGTCCTGCAAAAGGCAAGAACGACCGAGATCGGTCGTGGCGTCCGGGAGCAGCTCAGCCAGCGCCAACACGGTGGCCTCCCGATCGAGGTCCCGAAATGCTTCGAGCTCCGCACGCGTCAGGCCGACCAACCGCAGGAACAACACCGATCCGTTCGGAGTGTCGATCTTTCCCAGCACCTCGTCCGGCACACACACCGCGCCTTCGATGATCGATCCCTCGAGCGAGCCCGCGAAGTCAACGCAATGACCGGTATCTAGCTTCCCGCCGGTTTCGAGCTGCATCCGTCCCACGGCCTGCAAAAATCGAACAACCCAAGCCGGTGGCCGCTCAGCCCCGTCCTCGCGGGGCACGACCATGGTGACCTCGAACCCAAAGCCACTGATGGTGGGATTGGGTGAGCTCTTGTCGAACAGCTCGCTCAGGCCGTACGTGATCAGATGCCAGCCGGGCGGGTGCGGCACCGCGAAGCCGGAGACCGCTGGGAGCGGACTCGGCGAGTCCGGTTCGTACGGGTTGCGGCTGGTGAACTGGTGCGGCATCTGGCCGGGGTAGCAACGCACGAGACGCTGGTCGAGCGCCTGCCAGCCCGGCGCCGATTCGGGAGCTTGGGGGTCGGTCATCGCTACTGCTGTCGCTCGTAGTTGCGCATAAACTCGACCAGGGCCTCGACCCCCTCCGGGGGGAACGCGTTGTAGATCGACGCCCGACAGCCACCGACCGAACGGTGGCCCTTGAGTCCGGAGAACCCGGCTTGATTTGCCGCCGACAAGAACGCCTTGGTCTGCGCGTCGCGCTCGGCCTCGGGGGCGCCGTCGAGCGTCCACACGACGTTCATCTGGGAGCGACTGCCCGGCTGCGCATGCGGACGAAAGAGCTGGCTCTCATCGAGGAACTGATAAAGCGGCGCGGCCTTGCGCTCGTTCCGCTGGAACATGCCCTCGAGGCCTCCATGGTCGCGCATCCACTCGAGTACCAACATCAACACCAGCACGCCGAACGTATTGGGCGTATTGTACAGACTCGAGGCTTTGACGTGCGTCGCGTAGCGCGAGATAAGCGGAACTTGGTCTGAAACGCGACGCTCGACGAGATCGCGATGGATGGCCACCAGCGTCAATCCCGACGGACCCAGGTTTTTTTGGGCTCCCGCGTACGCGACCCCGATGCGATCGAAGGACACCGGACGACTCCCGATGTTGCTCGAGAAGTCGACCACGAGCGGCACCTCGCCGACCTCCGGCAACGCGGCGAACTCAGTACCATAGATCGTGTTGTTGCTGGTGATATGCACATAGCTGGCGTCGGCGTAGCTCGCCGGCGGCGGTAGCTCCGGAATGCGATCGTAGCGAGTCTCCGCGGAGCTGGCGATGACCCTCACCTCGCCGGCGACCTTCGCCTCGGCGATGGCCTTTTTGGACCATGCACCCGTGTCGACGTACGCCGCCGGCTTGCCGGCGATCCCGAGGTTTTGCGGCACCATCGCGAACTGCAGACTCGCTCCGCCCTGCAAGAATAAAACCTCGTGTGTGGCCGGGATCTCGAGCACCTCGTGACATAAAGCCTGAGCGCGCTTGAAGACCGCGTCGAAGTCCGCTCCACGGTGAGACATCTCTAGGATCGACAGGCCGCAACCGGGCGCGGTCGGATCGTGGGCCGACTGTCGTAGCTCTTGCACCGCATCCGCAGCTCGCTCGAACACGATCGGCGGCAAGATGGCCGGGCCAGCGGAGAAGTTGTACGGCTTGCGATGCGAGATGGCCATGCGCGGCAAGCTAGCTCAGGAGCCGAGCGGGGAACAGACTCGGAGTGAGCCGCGAGCTCCGCTGACCGGTCGCCGGCAAGCGCCGACCACACGCGAACCTCGGGTTCTCGGCAGCGGACTGGGACGAGCGATGAGCGGCTCAAGCGAGCCTTGGTCACCGAGACGACATCTGGGTCCTCCAAGTGACGCGCGCGACCGGACCCACTCGGCGGGGTCGAGGCCGCGCGATGACCTACGCGGACCGGCGTCAGTCGACTGGCGAGCGGTCAGCACCGCCGGCGGGTGCTTTGGGCGCGGGTTTGCTCGGTGCCCGACCCGAGGCCGGCGACGTCGCGGGTGGCCGTGGACCGCCCGCCGGTGACGGGGGTGCGCCGGCTGGGGGCGACTCCGTCACGGAACCGGGCCCGCCGGGACGAGAGGACTCCGTTTGGGGCGGCTCGAGAACCTCAGACGGACTGAGCTTACCGTTGCCGCGCCGCTTCCACATCGCGTCCCGCTCCGCCTTGGCC
The DNA here is from genome assembly GCA_006508105.1 of Myxococcales bacterium FL481. Lineage (GTDB taxonomy): Bacteria > Myxococcota_A > Polyangia > Nannocystales > Nannocystaceae > FL481. The sequence continues at coordinate 2,875 of QKPP01000222.1, forward strand.
TGCGCCATCTCCTCGGCGCTTCGGCGCATCATCTTGCGCGACATGTCGCCGAGCAGGCCCAAGATCATCTTGGCCTGTGCTTCGTCAAAGGCGTTGCGCAAGGTAACTTGCCGGCCGTCTCGCTCGAGTTCAGTGGACGAGTAGATCGAACCGGCGACAAACTTGATCCGCAAGTCGCCGTTGATGATATCCCGAAGGCCCTCGCGCCAAAACGTGGCCGCTTTCTTGGCCTGACCCGACTCGACGTACCCGAGTTTGACGACGATCTCCGGAGTGCGTGAAGCTTCGGCCATCACCTCGAGGTCGTCCGGAAAATCGAGGTCGTAGGGTAGCCGCGCCGACTTGAGCGCCGACCGCATGTCGGACAAAACGAGCTGCAGCCCCGCCCGCGGCTCTTGTCGGGTGAAGCGGCGCATTCGCGCGATGTTGGCGACGAAGTTGCCCGAGGTCTTGCCCTTCTTCGCGTCCGGGCCAGCGACAATCTGCGGCAAGAACTCTTGTCGCACATACATCGCCACGTTCTCCGGCAGCAGCACGAACCACCGCGGATCGCGGTCCGGCTGAGTCGAGTCACGCGGACGCGGACTCGCCAGCCACAACTCGCCCCGCTGTTCCCATTCGAGTCGTTCATCACGGGCCGCAGCAGCCCGTTCGATCCCCGCTTTGATCTCGGATTGCGACACCTTGTGCTGCACCGCCAAAAAGGTTTGCGTCAGGTCGCGGATATCCGGGCTCGCCAGCACGATGTACCGGAAGTCCCTCAGCGCATGAAACCCGCCGCCTTGGACGATGTAGCGAAAGTCCGGCAACGGCGCGATGATCTCAACGACTTCGTCCGCGAACGGCAGCTTCGCGACCTTCGCGTTGGCGAGCATCATGTAAAAGGTGCTGTTCGTCGGGCCAAGCCCTTTGATCTTGGAGCGCTTGTCGCCAAACGACGGCTTGTCCTCGGGCTTGGGTTCTTCGGGCTCCGGTTCCGGCTCGCCAGCGCCCTCGGGCGGCGTCTCCGGGGGCGGCGGGCCGACCAGCGGCGGCGGCTCGACGGCGGCTTGATCGGACTGCTCGACGTCGGGATTGACGAGCTCGACGGTCTGAAACTCGAACTCAAACTCGGGCGTGACATCCAAGCCCACGTCTACGCCAAACGCCCCGGAAAACACGGTGACGGCGTGCGCCACCAACGAAAGCGCGAGGGCGAGTCCGTATCGCGAAGAGGGGCGCAAGTCGGTTGAAGATAGCATCGCCCCCAGAGCGACCGGCGATCCGCGCCGATGATCGCGCGTATCCGCACAGCGCCGCGGGCCGCCGCCGTGACGAACCCGCGTACGGTCGGGCCAACGAGCCGCGGGTCCAGGCGCACTCAGGTCGGTTCGAGCGCTGGCGGTCGTCGCACCGCCCTCGTCGAGTCGGCGCGGCGCGAGTCCTCGGTGTCGCCCGGAGCTCCCATTCGAATCGGATGAAGTCGTTCGTGTCCGGCCCGCGCCGGGACCGAGGCGACAACCGGCATGGGATCGAATGGCGGTGGGCGGGGCGAGATGCTCATGCCGAAGGCTGCGGTCAGGCCGAGGTGTTCACGCCCGCGGGCGGCCCGGCTTGGGGCCGGCGTGGGCCACCACTCCGCGCCACGCTGATCGACGATGCGCTCGATCGTCGTCGGCCGGCTCAGTGCCCTCGCCATGGCGTTGTGCCTGCAGCCAGCCGCTGCCGTACGCCATGCGTCTGCGAGCAGCGACCGAGACGCGGCGTCGCCCGCCTCCCGCGGCTCGGGTCGACGAGCTCGTCGACCGCAATGGACCGCATCCGCTGAACTGGCGATTGTCGTCCGAGATCGCGGTACCAACCCTCGGCTGCACGTGCTCGTCCTCAGCAGCGAGCCATTTGCCCATCGGCGGATTATGGTGCCGCCAACGGTCGCCGGCGTGGCCGTCCAGCTGCGGTCATGGAGCGACGGGCTCAATGCCGTCTCGCCTTCCCCGGCCACGAGCGAGTCGCGGCCCGACCCCGACGGCGCAGTTCGCCCGGCCCCCGCGCCCGACGACCAGGACGCGGCGACAACCTCGACCCTCGCGGGTCCGCAGCTCGAGCGGCTGCGCCGAGACGCGGACCAAGCCCATCTGAGCGTGCTCGGGTTCGCCACGGCGACCGATCAAGCCGTGTTTCGTGGGCCGCAGTGCCGCCCATCGTGCCGGGTGAAGGTGGCGTCCAGGGTGGCCGTGCTCGCCCGGGGCATCAATGAGCCGGCGTTCGACAGCATCTTCTCGGCGACGCAACGTCACCGCAGCGGACCGTCGACGTTGTTCGCACTCACCAAACATCTCCGGGAACAGTGGCCGTCCAAGCTGGTGGTCCGGTCGAGCGCATACGTGGTGCTAGACGGCCGTGGGGTCCGGGTCGAATCGATCTTCGTCGACTTCGATCGCACCGGCCGCGCCGAAGCATCGCTGCCCTTGCTCCATGCGTGGCATCTCGGGGAATCGCGGGTGCCCCAGCTCATCGAAGACGGGTTGGCTGCCCTTGCGGCGGGCGACCGCCAGGTCGCCACGCGACTGATGAGTCAGGCCACGCGCGACGCTCGACTCGCCATTCGGACCAACTCGGGCGTCGCGAGGTGGCACGGACGCTTGGCGTTGGCCCTGGCCCTCGGCGACGCCGGCAACGATGAAGCGGTCCGAGTGATTCGCCGCGCGCTGGAACTGGCTCCGAACGACGTCGACCTCCGCCTCCTCGCCGCTCGGGTGTTTGAGCTGCGTGGCGACAGC
>QKPP01000187.1 GCA_006508105.1 Myxococcales bacterium FL481
GACCACGAAGAGGGTGACCACGAAGAGGGTGACCACGAAGAGGGTGACCACGAAGAGGGTGAGTAGAGGCGAGAGAACTCCCGGGCCGGATTCGCGTCCCCGTCGCCGTGCCGGTGCGTGGGCATCGGTGCGGGACGGCCGAGCTCGGCGGCGCCAACCGGGGTGGCCGTCGGCGTAGCGTCAGTGGTTTCCGCGAAGCCGTGCTGCGTCGCCCATCCGGGTGCCGCCGCGAACCGCCGACGTGAGCGCCGCGTGCCGCCCGTCTGCCCTCACGTTCGCGCCGGTCGTTTGGCCCGCGCCGCGGCGGGCACCAGCAGCCGGTTCCGCTGACGGACGCCCCAACCAAGCTGCCGCGGCGCCGGGTCGGCCCATGTACGAATAAATTCGTTGACAAGTACGAATCTATTCGTATAAATCCGAGGCGAGATGGCAAGGACAGCATCCACCGCCCCGACTGAGGCCGAGATGAGCATCCTGGTGGTGCTGTGGGAGCGCGGCCCATCGACCGTTCGCACGGTTCATGAGCAGCTCCATCATCAGCGCGAGACGGGTTACACGACGACGCTCAAGCACATGCAGATCATGTTGGACAAAGGTTGGCTCCGACGGGATGAGTCGACGCGCAGCCATGTGTACGAAGCCGCGGTTTCGCGCACGCAGGTGCAAAACCAGATGGCCGGACGGCTCATCGATTCGGTGTTCTCCGGTTCAGCCGGAGGGCTCATTCAGCGAGTCTTATCCTCACGCCGACCTTCGTCCAACGAGTTAGAGGAGATTCAACGGTTTCTTGACGAGGCGAAACGCAGGTCAGGTCGACAATGAACGTCGCGGCAACGGCTCTCGCGTGGACGGTGCTCCACAGCTTGTGGCAGGGCGCACTGATGGCCTCGATCGCGGTGCTGACCCGCAGCTTCATTCGCAGTCCGGCCGCGCGGCACTGGTTGGCATGGATGGGCCTGGTGCTCATGGTCCCGATCTCGCTGGCAACGTGGGGCTTCGAAGTGAAGCTCGCCTCGCTCGCCGCAGATGCTGGTGGCGAGGTCCGGCCGTTGGCGATGTCAACGCCGACCATCCTTCGGGCCGCGCTATCGCCCCTATTGCCCTACGTTCTCGTGGCTTGGGGCGTCGGAAGCACCTGGGCGCACGCACGGATGCTGTACGGATGGTGGCAAATGCACGCGTACCTCAGCGCACTCGTCCCGGCTTCGGCCTGGGAGCGCCGAGCTCATGAGTTGGCGCGACGATTCTCTTCTAATATGCGATTTCGGGTTTGCGTATCGGATCATATTGATAGTCCCGCGGTGATGGGCGCGTTACGGCCGTTCGTCCTGCTCCCGTTGCGATTTGTGGCCAACACGCGCCCGGAGTTCGTCGAAGCCGTGTTGCTCCACGAGCTCGCGCACCTGCATCGGCACGATTACGTGCTGAATCTGATCCAGCGAGCGGTCGAAGCCACGTTCTTCTTTCATCCTGGTTTGCGCTGGCTGGGTCGGTGCGCTCGCGAAGACCGTGAGTTGGCGTGTGACGAACTTGCGTTGAGTGTCGGCTGCGATCGGTTTCACTTCGCCGACGCTCTACTCGTACTTGAACGCCAACGAATGCCGTCTGATCTCCAGTTGTCACCGGGCTTGTCCGCCCAAGGAGGCCATCTCATGCAACGCATACAAAGAATCATTGAACACGATCGTCGTCCTTCACGCTACATTCCGCCTTGGCTTCCGCTTGGGGGGGTGAGTGTTTGCATTTTCGCCGCACTGGCGGCGCCGTCGTGCCTGGAGCCCGCGGCCGACGAACCTTCTTCCCCGAGCGATCCGACGGAGGCTCACGAGCGCGAGCAAACCGAGGCTCAAGCGGCGTTGTCCCCGCCTGAACCGAGTTCAACCTGGGAGCCGGCCGAGTTGGACGGCAGGTGGCGCGAGCTTTTCGTCGAGGCGGGCGAGCGTCACGGAGTGGACCCCGATTTGCTTGCGGTTGTCGCCTGGGTAGAGTCGCGGGGAGAACCGCACGCGCTTAGCTCGGTGGGAGCACGGGGTTTGATGCAGATCATGCCGGCGACCGCCGAGAAAATCGCGTCGAAGCGCGGGCTCGCGGAGCACCACGCCGACAGGCTCGACGATCCCCACTACAACCTCGATCTAGCGGCGTGGTTGCTGGCGCGGCACCTGGAAAGCTTCGGTGGCGATGTCGAGCTGGCCGCCGCGGCCTACAACGGCGGACCCGAACGGGTTCGCGCGTGGCAGGAGACTGGCGAAGAACTGAGCCGCGAGACCCACAGGTACAAACAAAGGGTCCGGCAGTTGTGGGAAGACCGGCCGTACGATTAGTCGCCGCGTCTGGGCGAGACAGGCGCCGCAGGGCCGGACTCCAGCAACCGCGGGTCGCCGAACGGAGCGAGTACAGCTACCGCGGTCCTGCGTCGAACCGCTCCACCACCGCGGTTGAGTCGAGTGCACACCCGAACCACGCGAGCCAGAAGATCTCGCCAATCCAGGGGCGGTTGCCATCAACTTCGTTACCCACGAGCAGGGGGTAGCTGGGATCCCAGTTGGCTAAGTCACCCTCACCAGCGGTGGGCCCATCGCGCCGCTGAGCCCGACGGGCCGTTCAAAGTTTCGACACCCGTCGGGAGTCTTTACACCCTCCAACTCTCCGCGGGCGTCGGAACTCCCGGAATCGCCGGCTGCCGCCGGGCGACTCGTCGGCACGGGGCGTGCACGGTCGGTGGGCCATGACGCTCCCCGCAGAACCATCTGTCGCCCTCATATCGGGTTTCGTCGCGCTCACGCTCGCTCTGGCCGCAGGCTTTGTGTGGTGGACGGGCCGCTACCTGCTCGCCGGTGCCTGGCTCGTCGCGACCGGACTCCTGGCGTGGAGTGGCGGGCTGGCCAAGTTCGAGCTGCCCCCTCGCATCATGGTGGTATTTGTCCCGGCCTGCATCGGGTTGTGCTACCTGGCACGTCGAGAGGGCTGGTGGCGACGACCGGTGGGCCTCCTCATCGGGTACCAAGCGTTTCGTATCCCGGTCGAACTGCTCATCTATCAGGCGGCAAACGAGGGCGTTGCTCCCCCGCAGCTGACTTGGTCGGGGATGAACCCAGACGTGTGGACGGGGATCACCGCGTTGCTACTCTTTCCCTTCGCTCATCGTCTGCCGCGTTGGTCGCTTGTGCTGTGGAACATCGCGGGCGTGGGCCTGTTGCTCAACGTCGTGACCGTGGCCGTGCTTAGCATGCCCACGTCGATCCAGCGGTTTGAACCAGACAACGTTTGGATCGGCTTTTTCCCGTTTCACTGGCTACCGTTGATGGGGGTCATGATGGCGGCACTCGGCCACTTCATGCTCTTCGTCCGCCTGCGCCATCCGAACGACGCCGTTGAGCGGTCCGAGACAAGCCGGGGCCGATCTGCCGGCGACGTCGTGAGGGCTCTACGCCGGTGTGCCGAGTAGTCCCAGGGATTGCGCCTTGGCGACCGCCTGGGTCCGCCGGCGCACGCCGAGTTTGTTGTACACGTGCTCGAGATGCTTTTTGACGGTGCTCGGGGCCACGAACAGCTTGCGACCGACCTCCGCGTTGGACAGGCCGTGGGCGACGAGATGCATCACCTCGAGTTCCCGCTCGGATAAGACGGCCGTCGGTTCGGCCGGACGCCCGCTGGTGCCGCCAGCGGTCCGGCGGCGACCGGCCACGAGGGCCGCCCGACGGGCATCGACGGGCGGCGCCGACGTCATGACGCGCTCCACGGCCTGGGCGTAGGCGAGATGACCCTCTCGGCTGGCAAGGCCGATCGCGGCGCGAGCGAGGTCATCTCCATGCTCGAAGAACGGGCCGGCGATGCGTTGCCGCTGCCCGAACTGCACGGCCTCACGAATCGCCGCGTCGAAAGCGTCCCGATGGCCGCCTTGGAGCGCGAGCTCGGCGAGCACGAGATTCGATGCGACAACACACGGCTCACGATGCGCATCGCGGGCTTGCTCGAGGCACCGTTGCGCCAAGCCGGTGGCCTCGTCGAGTGCGCCTTGCCGCGCGAGGCAGCGGGCGAGTACCAGTTGCGCGCTGCCGCGTCGACTGTTGGGAAACGGCACGCCGGTGAACACCAGCGCCGTACTGTCGCGGACGCCCGGGCTTGCGAGCCACGCTCGAGCCAGCGGGGCCGGATCAAGCGCGCTGCGAGGGCTCAGCGCGATGCGTAGCTGCAGCACCTGCAATCGCGCGGCGAAGTAGGTCATGCCAGCTTGCTCGAGCACCCGATTGGCGTAGTTGAGGGCGGTGACGAGTCCGGGCCCGAGTGGATCGCGAAAAGCTTCCGCCATCGCGTGGGTGGTGACGATACCGCACGTGTTCGCCGGGTCTTGCAGTGGATCCATCAGTTCGAGCGCTCGGTCGATCCATCGCCCCGCCGTCTCGAGATCGCCGCGTTCATAAAACACCTGAGCGTAGCTCGCCCACGCCATGGCCGTGTTGCGCGGTCGGTGCTCCCCGTACAAGCGATCGAGCTCGGCGTTGAGTCCGTCAAGAGTGCCTGCCGCGCGGTCGATCTCTCCCGCGGTCAGGTCGACCACGGCCGTCCACCAAGTGCCCCACAGCCCGTAGAAGGGCTCGTCGAGCGCCCGGGTCACAGCTTGGGCCCGGCTCGCGACACTTCTCGCCTGCTCACGGCGGTCGTCCGCCAAGTAGAGCAGCGAAAGATGCATCAGGCTCATGTTGTACATCAGCGGGCTTCGACTGGCGCACGACTCGTAGGCTTTGACCAACGCGTGCTCCATGCCGTCGACGTGGCCGTTTTTGAGTCGCACGATCGCCGCGAACGCGTCGAGCTCGGCCTCAGTTTGCGCGTGGGGAGTGAGGCGCAAGGCCTGCCGCACGTGTTCGATCCGTTCGTCGATCGGTCCCCAGCTGCGCACGCGGTCGTGGGCGCAAAGTTGCTTGAACAGCAACGCCGGGCGGCGGCGTACTTCGTCGTCCGGGAAATGCCGTAGCAATGCGTTGATGCGATCGATCTCGCCTTGCAGCATCCGCAGGTCGTGCTGTTTGAGGTAGGCCGTCTCCGCGCGGTCCCAGTCGTCGGCCTGCGTCGCATGCAAGAACGCCGGTTCGTAGTCTTGCGCGACGTCGAGAGCCTCGCTGGCGAGCTGGTGGAGTCGCGTGACTTGGACCGCAGGCACGGTATTTCGCAGTTCGTGACGAAGCAGCGTGCCAAACAAATGGTGGTAGCGAAAGGTTTGGCGGCAGTCATCCAGCGGGACGAGGAAGAGGTTCTCGTTCTCGAGCTGCTCGAGGATCTGCTGCCCGCGTTGGGTGCCGGCAACATGGTTGACGACGGGCGCGCTGAGTCGGGACAAAATGGAGGTAGCGAGCACGAAGCGTCGGATCTCGTCGTCCAGGCCACTGAGAACTTCGTCCATTAGGTAGTCGAGGACGTAGCGGTTGCTTCCTGCGAAGCCGTCGATGAAGGCCTCGGCGGTCCCGAGGTCACGCCCGCGCAATGACAACGCGGCCATCTGCAGCCCCACTGGCCAGCCTTCCGTGCGAACTTCGAGCTTGACCAACGCGGTTTCCGTCACGTCCACACCCATGGTAGTGCGCAGAAACACTCGCGTTTCGCCCGCGGTAAAGCGGAGTTGCTGGGCGCGAATCTCCGTGAGCAGTCCTCGCGCCCGCAACCGCGGAAGCGGTAGGGGGGGTTCAACGCGGGACGTGACAATCAAGGCGAGATTGGGCGGCGCGGCGTCGATCAGAAACGCCAACAGGCGATGCACCGCCGCGTCCTCGACCAAGTGTAGGTCGTCGAGCACGATGGTGACGGGGTCGCCGAGTTCGGCGACGGCGTTGACAAACTCGATGGCGATGAGATCCGGATCGGAGGCGACCGCGGCGAGCTCGACGAGCAACGGATCGGCCGCAATCGCCGACGCTCGTTGGGCGGCCGCAATCAGGTAGCGTAGGAAGCGGCGTGAGTCGCCGTCTTGGCTATCGAGGGAGTACCACCCCGCGGTGCGCTTGGAACGACGCAGCCAGTCCGCGACCAGTGTCGTCTTACCGAACCCCGCGCCGGCGCACACCAACGTCAGCGGGCCGCTGCAGCCTTGTTCCAGCTGGAGGTCGAGGCGCTCGCGCGCCACCCAGGCGGACCGTGAGACGGGGACGAACAGCTTGGTGGCCAGCAGCTGAGGGATGGCGCTGCTCGCTGGCGTCGCCGGGCGCGACCCGGGGGCATCAGACCGGCTCGCGGCGGGGTCGAGTGCGTGTCGACCGGACGCGGCGACGGCCGGCGACAAAACAGAGACATCGGAATGGGGCGGGCGAGGCATGACGACCGTCTGGCGATCCAGGACCACGAAGCGACCCGCGGCGCGGGCCGCCTTCGGATCCGAGCATAGCCTAAGCTCCGCGGTCTCTCAGTTGACGCAGGTCAAGCAGCACGATGCCGGCACCTTCCAGGGTTCGCAGCAGGCCGAACAGCGCGGCCTGATCGGGTACGGCACCGCGCAACACGGTGGTGCCACCGTCCTCGGCTTTCGCGGAAAATGGGCAGAACACGCTGCGCCAGCGCGACGCGAAGTGACCTTCGATACGCAGCTCATAGTGTTTGCGGTGATCCATTTGCATGGGACGTCCTGCGCTTGGGCCGTGGGGTCCGGCTCGAGCGAGATCCCAACCTAGCGAGTGAACCCGTGGATGTCGGTACGCCTTTTGGCGAATTCTCTTGGCGAAGGCGTACTCGCTCCGTGGGTGAGGAAAGTCGCCTTTTGCCCAGTTTCGCGCGGGTTGGGGGTCCGTAGACTGCGGGCGGATCGTCCAAAAAGGTGAACGTCACGATGGATTCAAACCCACGGTTGCGGTCGACACGGTTGCCTCGGTTGGCCGGCACGGTGCTTGCTGTCGGCGCGCTGGCCGGCGCGGTCGTGATGCTGCGCGGATCGAGCTCGGAGGCCGGTGAAACGGGTCGCGGGTCGCCGCGGGTCGTCGCGGGTCGATCGACCCATCCAACGGTGGCGGTGGGGCGGGCCGAGACCAACGACACGCAGCGCCGGTTGCGGTTCGCTGGCGTGACTCGGTCGCATCGCGATGCCAACTTGGCCTTCATCTTGCCCGGCCGCGTGCAGTCAGTGGCCGTGGAGCTGGGACAGCACGTCGAGGCGGGTCAGGTGCTGGCGCGTTTGGATGCTCGTGACCACCGCCGGGCGTTGCGAGCGGCACGGGCGTCGGTCAGCCGGGCCCAAGCGCAGCTCGATCTCGGTCGCCAAACGCACGATCGCGTCACTCGCCTTGCGCGGCGCAACGCGGCCACCACGGCGCAACTCGACGAGTCGTCAGCGCAGGCCAAGGTTTTGACCGAAAATCATCGCTACGCACAAACCCAACTGGCTCAGGCCGAGCGGGCGCACGCGGAATCGGTGTTGCGGGCCCCATTTGGCGGCACGATCACGGGGCTTCCCATCGAGGTCGGCGAGTTTGCGGGGCCCGGACAGACCGTGATGCAAATCGCGGAAGACACGGGTACCGAGCTGGAAGTCGAGGTTCCCGAGTCGTCGTTGCCGCTGGTGCAGGAGGGAGCGACGGTCGCCGTCGACCTGACGATGCTCGGCGAACACGTGCAAGGCACCGTGCGATCGGTCACCCGCGCGAGCTCACGTCGTCAAGCCTTGTACCCGGTGGTGGTGGCGCTACCGCGGGGACTCCCGCCGGGACTCACCGCGGAAATGCGCTTGGAATGGCCCACGGGGCGTGGGGTCGCCGTGCCGCTCGAGTCGGTGGTGCGCCGGCCGGGGGCCCCGACGCAGGTGTGGCGAGTCGAGGCTGACCAGGTCCGCGCTTTGGACGTTCACGTCGTGGCGATGGCCAGCGATCGGGCCATCGTCGAGGCCGAGTTGTCTCCCGGCGATCGCGTGGTTGTCCGTGGCCAGGCCGGCTTGACCGACGGGCGGCAGGTGGTGCCGGTCGAGCAGCTCGGGTTGATCCCGTCGAGCTCGCGAGCGGCTCGGGGGGCCGGGGCGGCGAACCCATGAGCCCGGTGTTTCAGCGCTTGTTGAGTCAGCAGCGTCTCATTGCTCTGACGGTGTTCGTGTTGGCGTCGATCGGCGCGTTCGCATGGCGCACGATGCCCCGCCAAGAAGACCCAGACTTGGTCCCGCGTTGGGGCAGCATCACCGTCGAGTACCCCGGCGCCGATGCCGAGGCGGTCGAGCGGCTCGTCGTCGAGCCGATCGAGGATGGCCTGGCGGAGGTCGAGAGCCTTCGCTTCACCCAGGCGCGAGCCGCCGAGAACGCGGCGGTGTTTGTCGTGGTGTTGGCCGACTCGGTGACGGCGGACGAGTTGGACTCGACGTGGAAGGAGGTGGAAGACGCGTTGGATCGGGCTCGGCCAGAGTTCCCGGCCGGGGTCGAGGAGCCGGTGTTGGATCGAGGGCTCACCGATCAAGAAGCGATCGTGTTGGCGGTGACCGGGAGTCACGACCCGCTCGCGTTGCGAGACGCGGCGCGCGAGATGAAAGAGCGCCTTTTGGATCTCGATGAGGTCTCGCGCATCAAGCTCACCGGGGACCCGGGTGACCAAATCGTCGTGGCCTACGATCCTGCGATCGCGCGAAAGCTCGGGGTGTCCGCGCCCGCCCTTGTCGATCAGATTCGTCAGCGGAACGCGGCCGTACCGGGCGGTGCGATCCTGTCGGGCGCCCGACGAGCTGCGCTGGCACCCGAGACAGAATTGCGCAATCTGCAGGATCTTGCGCAAACCCCGGTCCACTTGCAGTCCGGTTCGACAGTGCCGCTGAGTGAGGTCGCCGAGGTCACCCGCGGGCCCGACGAGCCGGTCGCGGAGCGCATGCACTATCAAGGGTTGCCCGCGATCGGCATCGGGATCGTGGCCGAGCCGGGCTGCAACGTTGTCGAGTTCGGCGCGGCGGTTCGCGCCGAAGTTCGGCGCTTGCGGGCCGACTACCCGGGCTTGCGCGTGGACGAGGTGACGTTCCAGCCCGATCGGGTCGAGCGTCGCATCGCCGATTTGGCCCGGTCGCTGTCGATCAGCATGATGATCGTCGCCGGCGTGTTGTTCTTGTTCATGGGCGTTCGGATGGGGCTCGTGGTCGTGTCGGTGGTGCCCTTGGTGGCGTTGTCGGCACTGGCGATCTACGCGGTCGCGGGTGGCATCTTGCACCAGATGTCGATTGCGGCGCTCGTCATCGCCCTCGGGATGCTTGTCGACAATGCAATCGTGGTCGCGGAGCAAGTCCAACGCCGCATCGATGATGGGATGGCGCGGGCGGATGCCGCGTTCTCAACCGTGCGCGAGCTGGCGCTGCCGTTGCTGACGGCGACGGGGACGACCATTGCCGCCTTTGTTCCGATGCTCTTGTCCGAGGGGGCGGTGGGAGAGTTTACCCGAGCGATACCGACTCTGATCACCTTGACGCTGTTGATCTCATTTCTCTACGCATTGCTGGTGACGCCATTGTTGTCACGTGCGTTCCTTCGGGTGCAGCGCGTCAGCGCCACGTCGTTCGGAGAACGGCTCGCGCGCCGCCTGGGTCGAGCCACGGTCTCGCACCATCGAGTGGTGCTGCTGGTGGTCTTGTTGGCGCTCGGTAGCGTGGCGAGCGTGGGCGGCCAAGTGAAGAACGCGTTCTTCCCCGAGGCCGATCGCAATCAAGTGTTGGTGCGAGTGTCGTTGCCACAAGGGACCGATGTCGAGGCCACGACGCGTACCGTCCAAAAGCTCGAGGCTGAGCTGTTGCGCCAAGACGACGTGGAGAGCGTGGCTGCGTTCATCGGACGTTCCGCCCCGCGGTTCTACTACAATGTCCAATACGTTCCATTTACCCCCCATCGGGGCCAGCTGTTGCTGACGACCACGAGCAAAGCCAGCAACGACGCGGTGGTGGCTCATGTGGGAGCTTGGGCCGAACGCCATCTGCCGGGCGTGGAGGTGGCCGCCGCCGCGCTGGCGCAGGGCCCGGGCATGGCGGCCCCGGTCGAGATTCGGTTGCGAGGTGACAACATGCAGCACCTCGCCGAAGCTGCGGTACGCGTGCGCGGGGTGCTGGCCGGCATCGAAGGCGCCGTCGCGGTGCGTGACACGTTGAGCCTGGGCAGTCCGACGGTGCGTTTCGACATCGACGATGCCGCGGCGGCCCGCCATCAAGTCAGCCGGCAGGACGTTGCACTGGCGCTGTTGGGCCACACACGAGGGTACTCCGCGGGCCAGATGCGCACCGGCGACGAGCCGGTTCCCATTGTCGTGCGGGCGCCGGCGGGGGACCGGACTCCCGCGGAGGAGCTGGGGGGCATCGTGGTCACGAATCGTCAGGGCCGCATGGTGCCGCTCGAAGAGCTCGTGCACGTGCAGCACCGGTGGCTGCCAGCGAGCTACGATCGCAGAGACGGTAAGCGGGTCGTCTACGTGCGTTCGAACCTCGCGAGCGGGGTTCCCTCGTCTGTGGTCTTCGATGCGTTCCGCCAGCAGATCGCCGCGGCCAAGTTGCCCGCGAGCGTGTCGTTGACCTACGGCGGGGACGCCGAGGGCTCGGGGGATGCGAACACCGCGATGCTGGCTACGCTGCCGCTCGGCTTGCTCTTGTTGGTGGGGTTTCTGATGGTCGAGTTCAACTCGTTTCGTCGGGTGGCGATCGTGCTGTCGACGATTCCCCTGGCCGGCGTTGGGGTCATTCCGGGGCTCATTCTTGGCGACCAGCCGTTCGGCTTCATGTCTCTGCTTGGGGTATTCGCGCTAGCCGGCGTTGTGGTCAACAACGCGATTGTGCTGCTCGATGTGGCCGAGCGCGGCCGCCAGGGGGGGTTGAGCACCGCCGAGGCGCTGGTGCAAGCAGTGGCCGTCCGGACGCGTCCGATTCTGCTGACCACGCTCACGACCGTGGCCGGCCTGCTGCCACTCGCGCTGTCCAGCACGTCGCTGTGGCCGCCGTTGGCCTGGGCGATGATCAGCGGGCTCGTGGCGTCCACCGGATTGACGTTGTTGCTCGTTCCAGCGCTGTACCGGTTGTTGATACGGGAGTCGCCGCCACGCGCCAACCAAGCGGTAGCGGAACGTGGCGCGGTGTCGGCTACTGGAGTCTAGTATGCTGATCGGATCGAACGGATGTTTGCTCGTTGCGGCGTGGCTTGGGTTCCAGCCCGCGTCTCCGCCAGCCCGTCCGAGTCACGACACGGCGACGTCGGCCGGGGACGGGGCGACGGCGGGGGTCGCCGGCGACCCTGGCGTTCCGGCTCCGATGGGGCATGCGACTCGAGGCGGTCTGACGGTCGACGAGGTCGCCCGGCGAGCTCGCCAGGCCAGCCCGCGTCTGGCCGAGGCCGGAGCGGAACGAGAAGCGGCCCGGGCTCGGGTCCGGGCCGCGAGAGTTGGTTACGTGCCTCAGCTAGAGCTCAGCGCGAGCTACACGCGGCTGTCGAGTCTATCCAACAATCTCGGTGGCTCGCTTGTAGGCGCGGCCAACGAAGGCCCGCTGTCGGTGGGTCCTTGTCCGGGCGGGGGGGGCGAGTGCGTGGTGGACTCGGCGGGGACACCGGTGGCCGCACAATCGCTGCGGATCGACTCGGTCGATAACAACTACAGCGCGGCCCTGCGCGGCCGACTCCCGCTGACGCAGTGGGTCGTGCAGGTCCCGGCGCAGGTGCGATCGGCCAAGCTGGGGGTCGAGGCCGCACAAGCGCAGCACGACGCCACCGTGCGGGCGGTGGAGGCGATGGCCAAGATCGCCTACTACGATTGGCTCCGCGCGCTGACGGCCACCCAAGTGGCCGGGGCCGCGGTCGATCGCGTCGCCGCTCGGTATCGAGAGGTGTCGGACCTGGCCAGTCTCGGGGCGGCCGGCCAAGACGACATGCTGCGACTCGAGCGCGGGTGGCTGGGGGCGAAGGAGAGGCGTTCGGTCCTCGCTGGCACCGAGGAGATCGCGCGACAGAAACTGGCGCTCGAGCTCGACGCGCCAGCCGACTCGCTCGCCCCGGGTTCCGAGTTGCGGGGCCGCCAACGTTCGTGGCCGACCGAAGAATCGACGGCTTCGCTCATCTCGCGCGCGCTGTCTCAGCGCGTGGAACTGACCGCGCTCCGGCGTGGCGTGGCCGCCCTCGAGTCGCAAGAGCGGGCCGCGAAGGTCGACGCGTGGCCGCAGCTCGATGTGTTCGGCGAGGCGTTGGTGGCGAACCCCAACCCGCGGATTTTTCCCCCGCAGCCTGACTTCGAGCCGACGTGGGCGGTGGGCGCGAGCGTGACCGTCCAGCTTCCGCGCGTGATTGCAGCCGGACCCCAAGCGGACGGCATCGCGGCCCAGCGCCGGGCCCAGACGGCGGCCTACCAATCGATGGCCCGGGA
This sequence comes from Myxococcales bacterium FL481, assembly GCA_006508105.1. Taxonomy (GTDB): domain Bacteria; phylum Myxococcota_A; class Polyangia; order Nannocystales; family Nannocystaceae; genus FL481. The sequence goes on from QKPP01000187.1 coordinate 12,331, forward strand.
GGTGAAACTGCAGGTGGTCGCCGCTACGGTGGCTCGCCGGACTGCGGTCGAGGCGATCGAACTCGCCGAGGCGCAAGTGGTCGCGGCCCGCGGCGCGTACGAGATCATCACCGCCCGACACCAGGAGGGGCAGGTGGCGGTCGCCGAACTCATCGACGCCGAGGGGGAGCTGGTGCAAGCGGAACTCGCGGTCGTCGACGCGTGGCTGAGGTTGCGGCGGGCCGAGGTCGAGCTCGGGTTTGCCGTGGGTCACGACCACAATAAGCGAGCGCCCTAGGGAGTTGTGCGGGGGCCACTCCAGGGTGATAAACGGAGCCGGCCCATGCAGATCATCGAGGCAGAACAAGTCCATCGGGTGCTCCGATTCGAGGAGCTCATTCCCGCGATTCAAGCGGCGTTCGAAGGCACGTTTGGCGCGCCTCGGCGCAACGTGTACCCCCTCGACGAGGGCGCCTCGCACGGGGACGCATTCGCGGTGTTGCCGGTCTGGACCGATCGCGCGATCGCGGTCAAGGCGTTCACGTACTTCCCGAGCAACCCCGAGCGGGGTCACGAGCGGCTTCACTCGAAGATCCTGATGTTCGATCGGGCGACGGGGGTTCCCACCGCGGTGGTCAACGGCACCAGCGTCACGTTTTGGCGCACGGCCGCGGTTTCGGCGGCGGCGGCCGATCACCTTGCGCCCACGGGGGCGCGGGTGTTGTTGGTGTGCGGTACCGGCAACCTCGCCCCGTACATGGCCGCGGCGCACATGTCCGTGCGGCCTATCGAGCGGGTGGGGGTGTGGGGTCGCGATCCAGAACGGGCGCGACGCACGTGCGAGCAGATCCGTGCCCGTCGTCCCGACGTTGCCGTGGACGTCGTCGACGATCTGCGGTCTGCAACGGGCGAAGCGGACCTGATCTCCTGCGCGACGGGCTCGCCTCAGCCGCTGATTTTCGGGGACTGGGTCCGGCCCGGGACTCATATCGATCTCGTCGGCAACCACGAGCGTACCCAGCGTGAGTGCGACTCCGACTTGGTGGTGCGTGCGCGTGTGTTCGTGGACAGTCGGGCGAACGTGATGAACGAAGCCGGCGAGATCCTGCTGCCAATTGCGGAGGACCGAATCGGCGAGGATCACGTGCTCGCGGAGTTGAGTGAGTTGTGCCGCGGCGTGCATCCCGGTCGCGTTAGCGAAGCAGAGGTCACGTTGTTCAAATCGGTGGGAACGGCGTTGAGCGATCTGGTCGGTGCCCAATTGGTGATGGACAAGCTGCGTGAGCATGCCAGTGGAGCCGACGTCGAAGCGCCGCCGGCTCGGTGACCATCGCTCGGCGCAGCGGACCGACTCGCCGAGCATGCCCCGAAACACCCGGTGAAAATGGAAACGGGACATCGCCGCGATCTTGGCGAGTTCGTCGATCGACACCGGATCGTCGAGCCGGTCTTGAATATGAAAGAGCACCCGAACCATCCGCTCGCGGTGGTGCGTGCGGGTCTGCGGACGTGCCCCTTTCCTCATGGGACGAGCATGGCGGCGCCCATGGTCATCCGCTTGACCGAGCCTGCTCGTTTTGGCCGACGCGATGCCCGCGCAGGTCGCTCGCGGGGTCGAGGGCCGGTGCCACGCTCGCCACCGAGTTGGGCCCCGGGCCCCGGAGTGTACGCGACAAGCGGAGCGGGTGGTGGGTCGGGTCGTCGCGACCGGGACGCCGAGTTCGAGGGCCCCGGCGTCTACGTGGTGCCGCAGGGATGCCGGGCGAGATGGTCCGGGCCCCCATCGTGGTCTTCGCTAGCCACCGACCCAGACCAAGCGAAAGCCCACGCGATTGTCCTTCGTCTCTGGGTACTGCGGCCATTGGTGGTACGTCGTCGAGTACCAATGCTCACAGTTCCAGGTTCCACCGCGGGTGTTGATCCGGCCATTCGAGCTCGTGGGGACGCCAGCGGGAAGGTCGATGCCGTCCGTCCAGTCGGCTACGTTGCCGCCGAATCCGAAGAAGCCGAGTTGGCTTTGCCCGGTCGGGTTCTCGGTGACGGCATTCGTGAATGACCCGGTGTTGCCATAGTTCGCCCGTTCCTCGTCGATCTCCTCGTCTCCCCAGGGGTACTCTCTCGCGTCATTGTACCCGGCGCTGTACTCCCACTCCATATCGGTGGGCAATCTCCATCCGCCGGCCTCCGGGTCGAACGGCGTCCAAGCGGCTTGGTCGTAGTAGGGGTCGTGGCCCTTCGACAGGGCGACCATGTTCGCGTAGAACGCGGCGCCATGCCAACTGATCGCTTGCATCGGGTGATCTGAGAGGCTCGGATTCGCTTCGAACCGACCGTTGCGAAACAGCACGGCCCGCGTTTCCTCACTTGTCTTGGTGTAGTTGTACAAGGCTCGGTCTTTGCCATCCGTGGGCTTGACCTCGGTCCGGTCTTCGTCGACGTAGACGTGACCGTTGTCGAGCGACCAGTTGAGCATGTTCGCGTAGGCCGTCGTAGTGATCGGAAACTTGCTCATCTGGAACGAGCGCGGGATCTCGGCCTCGACGCCGATATCGTCGCGTCCGTAGATGAAGGCTCCCGAGGGAACGGCAATCATCGTCGACGATCCGAAGATGTCGGTCGTGTTTTCGGCGTCATCGTCGTCGCTGGCGTCGTCGTCGTCGTTCTCGCTGCTGTCGTCGTCGTCGTTCTCGCTGCTATCGTCGTCGTCGTCATCATCGTCGCTGCTGTCGTCGTCGTCGTCGTTCTCGCTGCTGTCGTCATCGTCGCTGTCGTCATCGTCGCTGTCGTCATCGCCGCTATCGTCGTCGTCGCTGTCGTCGTCGTCGGTGCTGTCGTCGTCGTCGCCGTCATCGCTGTCGGTATCGTCGTCGTCGGTGCTGTCGTCGTCGTCGCTGCTGGCGTCGTCATCGTCGCTGCTGTCGTCGTCGTCGTTGTGATCGGTGTCGGTGTCGTGGTCGTCGTCCTCGTGCCCGTCCTCGTCGCTATTGCCGTTGTCGTTCTCCTCAACACCGTCGTCCTCGTCCCCGGTATCCGCGTCGGTTTGGCTTGACCCGGAGTCTTGAGCCTCACTGTTGCCTTCATCGGACGAGGTGCCTGCGGCGTCATCAGCATTCGCGCTCGGCGTCGTATCACTTGGGCTCCCCGGTTGGTCGGGTCCGGCGGCACACGAGCCCAAAGCCAGTCCCGCCGCGACGGCAAGGGGGGAGGTCGAGGCAAACACCGAGGGTCGCGCGAGGATGAACGCCAAAACGATCCTTACGTACACCCACGCGTCCCCCGCCGTAAAGCCGGCCGGCGAGCGGGTCAGATGGGCCCCACGGAGACAGTTGGGTCGTTCGGGCGGCCGCGGCGCCGCTCGCTAACGGTACGGATTGGCTCGCGTCGAATGCAATGCTGTCTCGAACTCGTCGATCGAACGCGAGACGGACTGCAACTGCCGGCGCAGACGCATCACGTCCTGGCGACGACGTCGACGCTGAATCGGAGCGAGCGCGGTTTGGGTGTCCGCCGGGCCTTCGGTGGAGATCGTCGACGCACCCGAGATCAGCGAGCGGGCCGCCTTCAGATCGAGTCCGGCTCGTTCGAGCTCGACTCGATGGCCCTCGCCAGCGCGGTCGAAACGCCGGATCCACTGCCAGATGAGCAGCCGCGCGTCGCCGGCTTGAGTGTCGAGACGGTGGAGCAGCCGATGCGCCCAATTCTCCCCACGACCGGCGAGCAGGGAGACGTACGGCCACAGTGCGATGCACTCGTCCGCGATCTCGGCGGCCCGCCGCGTGGCCTCGCGGACGATCCACGCCTCGCGGATCACCCCCGCTGCGTCTCGAATCGGCGTGGCTGCCGGCAAAGCGGCGGGTTCTTCTGAGGGTCCGAGTTCGTGCCGGGCTCGGCGGCCGAGCCGATACACCCACTGGGGAATGGGAATGGCGGCGGTCAAGGCCACCACGGCGGCTCCCACGAGCGTGGCGAGGACGAGGCCGGACACGACCGGCCGAGGGTGCCAGGTGCCGTCCGGTGTGACGAGCCGGAAGAGGGGCCGCAGCGGGACCAACGCACCGCGGTGGGGGCCGGGCCGCTATGCTCCCCGTGCCTTGTCGGATGCCCGCGACCGCACGGTGGACGTGTTCACGATGGTGTGCCTGGTGTTCGCCGGTGAGGCGATCTTCACCCTCCCGTTCCATGTGACGCGTTTCTTTCGTCCGACGGTGCTCGCCGCCTTCGATCTAACGAACACGGAGCTTGGGGCGGCGCAGGCCGCCTACGGGGTGGTCGCGATGTTGGCCTACTTTCCCGGGGGGCTGTTGGCGGACCGCTTCGGCGCTCGTAGCCTGCTGACCGTGTCGTTGGTGGCCACGGCCGCGGGAGCCTGGGTGTTCACCGATCAGCCGTCGGTGGTCGAGCTCAGCGTGGCGTTCGCTTACTGGGGCGCGACGACAATCCTGCTGTTTTGGGCGGCGCTGATCCGGGCGACGCGGCAGTGGGGCGGGGCGCGATCCCAAGGTTTTGCCTACGGCTTGCTCGATGCAGGACGCGGGGTGCTGGCCGCAGGTCTCGCCACGCTCGGAGCCTGGTTGTTCGCGGCCATGTTGCCCGACTCGCCCGCGGAGCTCACCGCCGAGACCCGGCGCGACGCTCTGACCACGGTGAGCCTGATCTACGCCGGGGTGACGCTGGCCGCGGCCGCGGCCTGCTGGCTCACGTTGCGCGGGCCGAACGTCGAGCGCCCCCGCCGGCCAAGTGCTCGCTCGCGGTGGTTGTCGGCTTCCACGGTCGACGTGCTGGGTCGGCCGCAGGTTTGGGCCATCGCGGTGGTCGTGTTGTCCGCCTATGTGGCCTACAAGGGCTTCGACAACTACTCGCTCTACGCTCACCAAGCCTGGGGGATGCGCGAGGACGAGGCGGCGACGTTTATGGCCTATATGCAATGGGTGCGGCCCCCCGCCGCGTTGCTGGCCGGCATCGTGGCCGATCGGTGGTCGGCATTGAGGATCTCGTTGGTCTGCTTCGTCGGGCTGCTGGCCACGGACCTCGTCTTCGCCGTCATGCTGCCGCGCCCCGATGAGGTTTGGGTGTTGGTCGCGAATGTGCTGGTCACCTGCGCCGCGATGTTCGGCCTGCGGGGGGTCTACTTCGCATTGCTCGAGGAAACTCGGGTTCCGCTTCACCTCACCGGGGTGGCCGTGGGACTTGTTTCGGTGATTGGGTATACGCCCGATGTTTTCGTCGCGTTCGTGCAGGGCCTCTTGCTCGATCGACGTCCCGGGCTCGCAGGCCATCAGCACGTGTTTTGGTTTCTTGCCGCGTCGGCGGCGGTCGGGGTATTGGCCACGGCCTGGTTGATCGCGCGGTCGCGGAGCAAGCGGGCAACGCCGGCAGGGGTACGGACGTGACTGGGCCGGGGTGGGCTCGGAACCTGTCGCCGACGTCCCCCGATGCTGCGGCGGTGCGACGTACCCAGCAGTTTCAGGCCCGCGCGCAGCCGTTGCCGGGCCGCCACCCGTACACGAACCGCCGTCCCATGGCGGTCACGGGTCCGTTCGACCGAGCCCGGCTGATCGAGTTTCTGACTCGGCGCCATCCCCACATTGCCGAGCTGCGATGGCGAGACGACGTGATGACCGGCCACGTCGAAGTCGACGGCCGCCCGATTGCTGACCCCGAGCACATCGTGCGCGCCGGCAATCAGGTCGCGCACGTGCTGCCGGACTGTGTCGAGCCGACGGTCTCCGTACGGGTTCGGGTGTTGTTTGAGGACGATTCGTTTGTCGTGCTGCACAAGCCCGCGCCGCTTCCGGTGCATCCCTGTGGCCGCTATCATCTTCATTCGCTGACATGGCTGTGGGCGCGCTGCTTCGACGGGCAGCAGCTGCGGCCGGTTCACCGACTCGACACGGACACGGCTGGTCTGTTGCTGTTGGCGAAGTCGTCGAGCGCCGCCCGTGCTCTCTCCGACCAGTTTGCGGCCCGGACCGTGCACAAAGCCTACCTGGCCCTCGTCGAGGGAGAACCGCCGGGCCGCGTCGTCGAACTGAACTATCCAGTGAGCTCGACCTCACAGGGGCGGGGTAGGCGATCCGTCGACGCGACTGGACGCAGCGCACAGACCCGGGTCGAGCTGCTCGCGACGGCCTCGGGTCGCAGTTTGCTGGCGGTCCATCCCCGCTCCGGTCGCACGAACCAGATTCGGGTGCACCTATCGACGTGGGGTCATCCGATTGTCGGCGACGTGACGTACGCGGGTGACGAGCCGCTCATCAGCGGAACGGCGCTGTGTCTGCAGGCATGGCGCCTTGGCTTTTGCCATCCGACGACGGGGGACGCGATGACGTTCGAAGATCGTGTCGAGCCGTGGGCGGCACCGTTTACGGACGACCACCCGAGCGAAGACGACTAGGTGTCGCCGCGGAGGGGCCCTTGGGTCCGCTGGAACGCCGTTCGGCGGGGGCGCGGCGATCATCGCGACTGTCGTCGCCGTCGTCGTTGTTGTGGCTGTCATCGTCGATGTTGTTGTTGCTGCCGTCATCGTCGTTGACGTCATCGTCGTCATCGTCGTGGCTGCTGTCATCGTTGTCATTGTTGTTGCTGCCGTCATCGTCGTTGTCGTCATCGTCGTCGTTGACGTCATCGTCGTTGTCGTCGTCATCGTCGATGTCGTCATCGTCGTCGTGGATGTCATCGTCGTCATCGTCGTCGTTGACGTCATCGTCGTCATCGTCGCTATCGTCATCGTCATCGTCATCGTTGACGTCATCGTCGTCGTCGTCGTCGTCATCGTCATCGTCATCGTCATCGTCATCATCGTCATC
>QKPP01000306.1 GCA_006508105.1 Myxococcales bacterium FL481
CCCAGACCGGCAAAACTAGTTGTCGCTGACCGGCAAAAGTAATTGTCGCCGATCAAAGCTGGACCGCGAAGCGTCGTGGACGGGGGTGTGCAGCCGGTGGAAGGCGAGCGGTGGATCGCCGGCAGCGCCGATGCGGGGCGGTGGACGACCCGCGCGTACAAACGCGGGGCAGGTGCGGAGCCGTCGGTGCCGGTGCCGCCCGTGAATGGCTCAAGCGTTCCGTATTCGGGCCGATGGACCGAATATGGAGCTCGTCGAGCTCAAAGAGGCGCAAGAGATGGCGTCCTACGCCCGCGAGGAAGTGGACGCGCTCGCCCAGATCGCGGTGAAGATCGGTCGACAACTCGACGCTTGCTCGCCCGCGGCCGGCTTGCGAGCGGTGGTGGCCTACGCAGAGGATCTCGACGCGCTTGTGGAATTTGCCGCTTCCGCCGAACGATTGCTGGCGTCATCGGAGGTGCGACTAAGCTTGAGTCTCGGCGGGTTTCAGTTGCGCTTGTTCCAGGTGGTCGATGCGATCTCGGACGCGCTCGACGAGGACGATGTCCGGCTCGCCGCGGCGTTGTTTGGGCGCCGGCTTGCGCCCGCGTTGCTCGACTATCATGGCATCGCGGGCGCAGTGGTATCCGGTCTCGCGGCGCGGACTCAAGCCGCCTAGGCCAGATGAGTTGACTGACAGAGGCGGCCGCGGCGGGTTTATCCTGGGCGGCCACGTTCAGGCGCAACGACTGGTAGCCAAACGTCCCAGCCCTTGCCCGAGGCGAGCTGCAGTCGCACCGGCACTTTTTTGCCGTGTGCCAGGGCTTGTTGAGGGCCGATCAGCATCAGATGTTTTCCGCCCGTTTCGAGGCGAAGCTCTCCGCTCGCGGGCACGACCAGCTCGTCGAGCGGCCTCATGCCCATTCCGCCATCGGTTTGCACCATTTCGTGGAATTCGACGTGCTCAAACAGGGGGCTTTGCGCCCCCACCACCCGGGCTTCGCGCTCGCCGTGATTGACGAGTGTCAGGTAACCCGCGCTCACGTTCGCTTTGGGCGGGGCCTCGCGCACCCATGCGTCGCGTAGTCCCAGCGTCCCCAACCGGCGTTCGCGGGCCGAATGGTCGCGGCCCAACCGGCCGGCTTCACGAGCCCGCTGAACCCGGCGAATACGACTACTCTCGGCGCGAACAAATCCCAGTAGGTCGGCGATGTCCGTCCCACCGAGGCGCATGTTGGGCATGGCCACATCGTTGTAGGCGGCCAGCAGCTGCAGCGCGAGGGGGTCTTGCTCGGCCAGCATGACATCGGGTTCCGCGATCCACCGGCGCAACCAGGCGGGGTCCCGGCGCAAATCGACGTCGAGCAGGTCCGGGCCCACGTTGGGATCGTTCGTGGCGACTTGCGTGCCGACGACCGCGCCGCCGATGGTGTGGCACGCGGCGCACCGCGTGCGAAACAATCGCTCTCCATCCGAAACCGAACGCAGCTTCGGCGCGTCGGCGAAATCTCGGCGCTCCTTCGTTGGTAACTTCCAGTTGTGCAGCCAGCTTCCAACTTGCGTGGCCAACACGTGGGGGTTTTCAAACGGCGACCGCTTCATCCACTGCCCGGTCGCCTGATTGCCGATAATCAAGCTGAGGTTGTGGTTGTTCGAGTCGTCGCTTTGAATCTCGGGGATGTACAATCCGAGCTTCTTGCGAAGTTCGACGATCTCGGCTTCGTTCCCGGTGAGAAATGTCCAGCCTGGCCCGGCGCCGTAGCGCTGGGCGTAGGCCGCGAGCACGTCCGGAGTGTCGTTGTCCGGATCGATGGTGATCGAGTAGAAGAATACATCATCGCCGACGCGGTCTCCCAAGATCTTGTACACCTGGGCCAGCCGTGCGGTCTCGAGCGGGCAGGTGTCAGGGCACGATGTGTAGATGAAGTTGATGACGACGACTTTGTCTTTGATCAAGTCGTCGAAAAAGCGCACGTTGTCGCCTTGATGCGTCGTGAGCTCGATGTTCGGGAAGTAGCTCGCGCCCCAGCGGGTACGTGACGCCTCTTCGCCGCCTTGGGCAGTGTCGCTTTGGGGCGTCGGGGCGGACGGTACGAGGTAGGTGACGGCAAGGGCCAAACTTGCGCACGAGGCAAGGCCGACGGCGACCCAACGGGCCGCCGTTCGGCGCAGGCTCGACCGGCGACTTTGCACCGTGTCAGTAGGCTTCATGGCGTGGCCGGCATCCTAGACGCGCGTAGCAGTGCCACGTCCAAGGTGGCGGGCACGGGGCAGTTGACGACGTGCGCTGGGGTGGGGCTTTCCAGGTCGTAGTCTCCCGTCTGAGGCGCCGTGATTCCCCCGATGCGATCCGGCGAGGGGGGAAACTCGAAGATGGAGACGCGGCCGTCGTCCCACATCGCGAGCAGCTCTTCGTAGGAAGTGACTTGCTCCATGTCCGGATGAGCCTCGTTCCAGCGGCTAAACCCGATGTGCCAAAGCGGCGAGTAATCTGGTCCTGGCATGAAGTAGGAGGGCACTCCCGGTTGTCCTCCGAGTGGCCCACCACCATCCACATTGAACGCCACTTGGGTGGGGGGAAATCCCGTGCCGTCGTGTGGATCGGAGCGGTTTACAAACGCGGTCTGAGGCAGAAACTGGATCAGTGGTCGAGCGGCCGTGGCCAATGCAGCGTGCTTGGGCACGCAGATCACACCCATGCCATTCGCTGGGCCACACGGCCAGGCATCCGTGATGGTGTAATACGGAAGGTACTCTTGGTTGAACCATGCTTTGTGCAGCTTGAAGGTGACCGTGGGGTCGGCCCCCAGGTCCAGGGCCACGATCTGCCCCGCCGTGGTCGTGCCGAGATCTTTGCCTTGGTAGCGACAGTTCTGACTGGCCGGATTGTCAGGGAACGTGCAGTGGGTATCGATTCGCAACTTCTCCCATGGGTCATCTCCCCAAGCGACAAAGGCGATGTTGAAATACACCGTCTCGCCGCCGATGATGACTTCGCGCACAGGCGTATACGTATTGGCCTGGTCTTGGGCCGGTGAGTTATCTCCAGCCGTCGGAATTGGATTGGGAAGATCACCGAAGAACCTCCACGTGTCATTCGTGTATGTGGCTGGGCTAACCGAGCCCGCCGGCGGGGCGCCAGCGCCATCAAGCGCGCCCATGTAGCCCACACCAAACTGAGCTGCGAGATCTTCGTCGCTCACCTCTGACACGAAGAAATAGACATCCGTCTCGTTGCCGTCGTCGTCTTCGTTGACCGCGACTTGCAGGGGCATCGTAATCGTGCCCCGCTCATCGTTGCCCTCTCCCTCCACCGTTTTGTCCGTCCAGTTGACGAGACCACCCACCGACGTGAAGTCGAGATTCCCGACCTCGGCGCCCTCGGCCCAGACGACCATGGGCTCGAGCGGCGGGCCATAACCCGTGCCGTCGCCAGTGCGAAAGGTCGGGAGGGCGACCGTCTCGGCGTATTCCACCCCATCCCACGTCGGCATAGGGGTCGGCATGATCGCGGTTTGCCCGGGATGTTCGATATCCCAGCGCAAGAGCATGGCGTGGTCCTCGTGCTGCGTGTTGTGGCAGTGCTCCATGAAGGTTCCGGCAAACTCGCGAAAGCGCAGTGCGATCTCCACGACCGCGCCGCTGTCCGGTTGAGGGCCGATTCGGTAGAGGTCTTTGCGTGCCCACTTCTCGTGCGGCGGGGGCGTGTCGTTGTCACGCCGCAAGATGATGCCCTCCTCGAAGTGGATGTGGACCGGATGGCTCCAGTTGCCTCCGTTGACCAAACGCCAAATCTCTAGCGTGCCGCTATCTGGTGCACATGGCCCGTTACTGGGGTCACAGGCCAGCTGAGGAGCCGCGGAGACCCTACGCGGGTCCATCCCCACCCCTTTGCCACCGTCGGTCTCGATCACCCAGGGCGCCTCATCGGTCGGGTTCTTCTCGAACTCGAAGTTCCGATGGCGGGCGGCTGCAATTTCCGCAGCCGAGGGGCGGCGAAGCGGGATCATGGTGTTACCGCCCTCCACATAGTTGGCTGGATTCATGCTGTTGTCTTGGCCGTTGTAGGCCGCGACGCGAAACTCGAGAAACTTGCCGACGGCTGGGTCACCGCCTTGCCATTCGTCCGGGGTGCCGTCGTTGTTGGTATCCACCGCGATCGGGGCGTATGTGCCATCGAGTACGTCCGCTAGCGGAATCGCTTGGTCGGTGACCTGGCCGTCTTTGTGCGATAGCAGATTGACAAAGTAAAGCTTGTCACCCGGCGCAAAATTGGAGAAGTCGACCACGATGTCGTAGCGCTCCGCGATACCTTGCGTCGGCAAGGTTCCGTCGGCGAAATGCACCGCGTGCTCCATGATGTTGCCGTCATTGGCGACCATGTGAAACGGCACGGGGTTTCCGGTTTCGTCGACGAGTGCGATTTTGAAGTAGCGCGAGACCGAGCCGTTAAGAATACGAAACCGGTAGCGGCGGGCGCGAACATCAAAATAGGGATGATACTGCCAGTTGGTGAGAATGTGGTCGCCGATGAATCCGTTTAGGTTGAACGGGTTGAACCATAGCTGCCCATCGCTATCCCATGCTTTGTCAGAGATGAGAAGGTTGACGTCATAGTCGCGGTTGCCCCAGTCGAGCGCACTGCCGCTGGGCAACCGAAGATTGACGCCGTCGTTGATGCTCTCGTTGCCGCGGTCAACCGAACTGTAGTAGTTCGACATGGCGACGTTGCCTTTGTAGACATTTTGCGCCGTGAAATCGAGCATGTGGTCGTGAAACCAGTGGGTGCTCATGGTCTCGCGCCAGTCGCCAGGGATGTTGTCGATGCCCCCATTCCCGTCGGGCCTCCCGGCTCGGTTGTCGGTGGCACCGGTGTTGATGGTGTCGTGCCCGGCTAGCACCATCGGCCAGTGATAGTCGTAAAACTGGCCCGGGAAGAAGAAAGCATTGGCGAAACCATCACTTTCTGCGGGGTGGTGGCCGTTGTGTTCGTGCGTGGTGATGGTGTGGATACCGAATCCACGGTTGGCGGTGAGATCCACCGGAAGCGCGTTGTAGTGGCGAAACAACACCGGCTCGCCGTATCGCACGCGTAGCAGCTTCGGAGGCAAGGTGCCGTCGAATGTCCACACCGCGTCCGGATCTTGCACCGGCATATTCGGGTGGAACCGGACCTCGATGCCATCGGTTGTGCCGTCGAATCCGTTTATGCCGGTCGTGTTGTGATACAGGCCGTTGTTGTCGAACTCGCCTTCTTTGTATTCGTGGCTTTGCCTGCGATCGCGTAGGCCCGAGTTGTCTCGCGCTCCCGTTTGAGCGCTTTGAAAGTACTTTTGCGGGTCGAACTCCACCCAGCGTTGGTGGGCCCAATCTTCACCGGGCGGACGGCCCTCGAGTGGTGGCGAGTCAAGGTTGCGCCCGAGGTAGGATTCAATAACCGAGCGCCACGGGTTGTCCTCTTGGTCATTGGCGGTTCGCGTCGGGTTCGGCATGATCTTCCGATCGATGAACCAGTCGAGAGCAGCGCTGTCGGGATAGCTTTGCGCGTCCGGCGGGACGGGCAGCCGGTGCGGCGGACCGTTGCCGTTGCCGTTGCCGTTGCCGTTGCCGTTGCCGTTG
>QKPP01000251.1 GCA_006508105.1 Myxococcales bacterium FL481
ATGATGACGATGATGATGACGATGATGATGACGATGATGATGATGACGATGATGACGATGATGACGACGATGACGATGGTCCCATCTTCGACATCGGCGAACCCGATACTGGGGAGCCTCCGCCGGAACCCGACCCGGAAGACGAGTTCTCGTACCTGTGGGTGGCGAACGACACCGACGACACGCTCTCCAAGGTCGACACCTGGACGCTAACCGAGCACGGGCGCTACGTCGCGGGGGGCACCAACCCGTCGCGCACCTCGGTGAATCTCAATGGTGACGCCGCGGTCGCCAGCCGCGGCCACGGATGGGGCACCGCCGGAGTCGCGAAGTTTCTCACCCGTCAAAGCGACTGCGAAGCCAACGATGTCAACGGCGATGGCGCGTTCACCACGTCATCCGGCCGCGACGACGTGCTGCCGTTCGGGGAGGACGACTGCTTGCAGTGGTTCATCGAATTCGACGGCGCGCTCAGCAATCGCCCCGTGGCCTGGACGTCCGGGGTGCAAGCGTCCAATGGCCACTGGAACGACACGAAGCTGTGGACCTCCTATACCGACGCGGAAGACCAGCACCTGGTCGTGCTCATCGATGGCGACACCGGGAACCTCGATGAGGAGTTCGTCGTCGACATGGCGACCTATGCCTACGGCGGCGCCGTGGATGCGGACAATGACCTGTGGCTGATCAACCGGAGCCGCGATCTACTCGAGATCGACTTCGAGACGATGGACGTCAAAAAGTACCAGGTCCCGCGCGGAAGCCCGTACGGCATCGCGATCGCTCGAGATCAGTCGGTATGGGTGACGGGCGATCGTCACGACACATATCGATTCGATCCCGAGACGGAGGTGTTCGACCTCGTCGAGGAGGCCAAAGGGCTGGGGGTGATGGTCGACATCAAAAACCGGGTGTGGATCGCGGGCACGTACTCCGGGCCCCACTCGAACAACCTCATCGGTGTCAATGGCGATACCCTCGAGATCATCGGCAAATACGATTTCGACAGCCCGGAAACTCGGGGCATTTCCATCGATTACGAAGGGTTCGTATGGATGGTGGACCGCCACCAAACCGCCTACAAGTTCAACCCCGAGGCCGAAGAACTCGCCGGCAAGTACGAGCGACTGAGCGAACCGTACACGTACAGCGACATGACCGGCTACGGTCTTGGCGTGGTGAATCCGGACATCCCCATCGAATAGGGCCCACCGGCCGCAGCCTAGGGGGCCGCGGGCGCGGAGGACCCACCGGCCTCCTCGGCTGCGCGAGTGAGCGGGGGCCACACCTGCACCAGCCGAGCCGCCGCGAGCAAGCCCCGAGCGCGCTCCGACGGATAGCCGAGACAGTTGGAGACGTAGCGAACCCCGCCGAGGGTGCGGTCGACGTTGCGATGCTGGTGGCCGTAGATGTGCACCGCGGCCCCCAGGGCCCGCAACTGCCGCTCGATCAGGTCCGTCCCCGCCACGCGGCTGAAGTTGAATCGCACTCGCTCTGACGCGGCCGCGCCCGCCGACCGTCGTCCGAGAAGACCGACATCGAGCCGCGGCAGAAAATGGCTGAAAGTCACGACCTCGCCCGTGTAGCGGCGGGACAGACGGGCGCGATTGAGCTCGGCGAAGTACTCCCAAGCCCGCCCTTTGATCGCTTCCGGCCAGCGGACAAAGTGGGTGTCGGCCCACGCCCCGAGCCCGATGTCGTCTGCCCCGGGGCGATCCCGGTACAAGGAGCTTGGGTGCTCCTCCGGCAGGGCGTACCAAGCGTGCAGTGGGACGATGCTGACCTGCCGTCCGTCTGCCGCCAGCGTGATCGGCTCGGTTTGCACCCCCCGGACACGGCAGCACGCTAAGATCGCCTCGAACTTCTCGAGCGAGCAGTCGTAAGATCCTCGCCGCACCCACAACTCGTGGTTTCCGGGCACGAACGCGACGGCCTGGAATGCGTCCCGGAGGCGGGCGAGCGTCGCGTCGAGGCGTGGAAGGTCGTCCGTCACGTCTCCCCCCACGATCAGCACGTCGCCGCGATAGTCTTGCCGCGCGAGATTATCGACCCACTCGGCGTTTTCCCGGTAGTCGACGTGGAGATCAGACACGGCCCACACCCGCACGAGGCCGTTACCGTAGCACCGTCTCGCGTTCGATTCGCGTCCGTTCGTCGACGCCGGGATCCGGCCGCCGCGGGGGGCTTGCGGACGCGCTGACGCCTTCGTGGCCCCGCGTCTCATCGCCGCGGAGCGCATCGAACGCGGACGCTCTCGTGGACGGACCGAAGCGGCGAATCGGATCGTCGCCGGGGCCGACACCACGACGGCTCGTGATCAACGATACTGCCGCCGTGGCCCCCGCCGCCCATGACCGTGCGCTCCCCCGGCAGGCCGTCCGACGCCTCACCGCGTTGGCCGCCGTGGCGACCCCCGTGCTGTTTGTCGCGCTCGACCCCATCTCCCAAGCCGACTCGCACGCGGGCCGAATGTGGCTCGCCCTGATCGCGATCGGCTTGCTGGTCCTGCGTTTCGTCCGGTTGCCCGCGCAAGACGATCGCCGACAATCTCGACCGGTCAGGCCCCGCGCCGCGGGTCCCGGCCTCGCTTCGGTCCTCGCGTGGCGGCCACACCCACGGTGGACCAAACGCGTGCGAGGGCTCCATGCGACGCTCCTCGCGGGCGCATGCGCCTACGGCATTGGCAACTACTACCAGTTCGAACTGAACAAGGTTACGGACCTCCATAGCTACCAGGACACGACGTACTACTACGTCAACTCGAAGTACTTCGAGGAGCTGAGCTACTTTTCACTCTACCCCGCGATGCTCATGGCCGACGAAGAGCAGCCGGACGGGGACCGCTTACTCGACGAGGTCAAGCGCTACCGCGATCTGAGTACGTACCGCACGCGTAGCCGAAAGCTGTCAGCGCGGGAGCGCGAGCAGATCCGCGGCGAGTTCTCCGAGAAGCGATGGCAGGCGTTTTCCCACGACGTCCGCGAACTCGTGAAGCGCTGGCCCGGGGGCAAGACCTACTTCTTCAGCGACCACGGCTACAACCCGCCGCCGACGTGGACCGTCGTTGGCGGCACCTTGGCCTCGATCACGCCGGTCGAGCACGTCTGGGTGCTAGCCAAAATCGATCTGCTGCTCGTGATCCTGTTGCTGGGATTGATCGCGCGGACCTACTCCGCCGAAGTGGCAGCCTACTCGCTGCTGTTCTTCGTGACGACTTACAGCGGTCGCTGGCCGATGCTCGGGGATTCGATTCTGCGTTTTGACTGGTGCGTCGCCTTGGTGGCGGCCGCGTGCTACCTCCGCCGCGAGCAGGCCTTGGTGGCCGGGTCGCTGCTGGCCTACGCCGCGCTCAACCGTATCTTCCCCGCCATCTTCTTCTTCCCCGTGCTCATGGCGTTCCTCGTCGAGTACCGCCGGGCGGGCCATGTCCAACGAACCCACGTTCGTTTCGTGGCCGGAGCCGCCGCGACGACGGCGGTCTTGGTGGGCGCAGCGCTGTGGGCCTACGGGATCGATGCGTTCGTCGCGTCCAAGGACAACCTGCTTTTGCACCAGAGCTCCGCGTCGTTTAGCCGCTACCGGGTGGGTTTCGGCACCGCGCTCGGCTTTCGTGGCGAGCATACCGGACACGCCTTGGCCGCGGCCGGGGGAATCGCCGCGAAAGCCCGACTACTCGACGCCTGGGCGGGGCCGATCAAGGCCCTCGCGGCCGCTCTACTCGCGTTCATCGCGTGGTGGAGCGTCCGCGGAAGATGGTCGTCCGATCGACTATTGCCCCTGGCGATCGCCCCCCTATTCGTGCTCACCAACCCGCAGATCAACTACTTCAATCTGCGCTTGCTGCTGATTGCCTGGCACTTTCTGGCCCTCGATCGCGCGCGCAATCGGTTCGGGCTGTTGGCGCTGTTTGGCATCGAGGCCATGACGCAGGCGAGCCACGTGGTGGGGAACGACCGGTACGCGACCATGGCATATACGTCCATTGGCCTTTGCGTGTACTTCGTCGCGGTGTACGGGGGCATCGCCGTCGAAGCCCGGTGGCCGCGGCTAGGACAGCGACGGGCAAACCGGCTGGCCGGCGTTGGCTTGGCCGCGCTCGCCTTGACCGACGCCGCCTACTGGCGCGTGGGCACCCAGATCGCGGACCGTCGCATCGCAGCCACCGCACTGGCGAAGGTCCAAGAAACGGGCGCTCGGTGGAACGGCCCCGGTACCGTACAGATCTTACCCGGGCAAGCGTTGGTCGTGGCGTTCGACACCCCAGTGCGCGGACGCTACGTCGATATCAGCTGCGACAACAACGATCGCTACGATCTGCGCTTGTTCAGTGGCCCCGACGAGATCGCGCAGGTCAGCGCTCGACGCAGCTCCAAGACACGCATGGCCGGTTTGTGGCGCACGTCGATCGAGCTCCCCCGCGCCGCTCACTCGCACGGTGTCGATCGCATTGAGATCCGAGCCAGCGGCGGGGACCACGTCTACGCGGTCGGCCACGTCGTGTTGCGGCCGTAACGACTCGACGTCGGGGCGGCCGCACCCCGCCCCCCCGCTTCGCTGCGGCACCGCTCTCGCATGCACCGGGTCGGCCCGGGCCTACGCAGGCCACCGCTCGGGGCGGCGATCCCCGGCCACAAGCCCCGGGCCAGCGGTTCGTCCCGCCTCCGCCTGAACCAGGCGGTCGTAGAGTTGTTCGAACTGATGCGCAGTGCGGTCCCAGCCGAACCGGGACGCGGCGTGGGCCCGCGCCGCGGCACCGAGGCGGCGGCGCAACGCGGGTTCGGCCATCAAGCGGCGCACGGCCTCGGCCAACGCGTCGGGGTCTTGCGGCGGTACCAACCACCCCGTCCGAGCGTGCTCGACCAACTCCGGCACCGAGCCGACCGCCGACGCGACAAGCGGGGCGCCACTCGCCATCGCTTCCACCACGGCGTTGCCGAAACTCTCGTGGTGCGAAGGTACGACGACCAACCCCGCTCCTCGAAGCACCCGCGCCAGCTCAGCGCCCGCCACCCAGCCGCCGACGCTCACCCGTGACGCGAGCCCCCGTTGAGCGATGGTCTCCTGCACCACATCCACTTGCCCCTGGCCAAACAACGTCAAACGTGGGGCCTTTGCACCCAGTCGGGACCACGCCTCGAGCAAGGTCTCGATGCCCTTGCTGCGTTCGAAGCGACCGGCGAAGACCACACTTTGGGCCATCTCTTCGCGAGCGACCGCGTCACCGAGAAAGACCTCGTCGAGCCCATTGGGTACGACTTCAAGCCGTTCTTGCTCGACCCCGTAGTAGGCTGCGATCAAGTCCGCCGCGTTTCGGCTTGCGGGGGCACAGATCTGAGCGCGACGAGCCGTCATGCGTTGCAGCCCCCACTTCGGGGTCCGGATCCACCAAGCGAGTCGCGCCAACCTGGCCGCCGGGGGGCGAGCGTCCGGATACAGCGGGTGCCGCAGAGTCGCCACGTGCGCGAGCCGCCCGCGTGATCGGAGACGATGAAAGTGCGCCCCCTCATCCCCTTGAGAGTGCACGACGGCCGTCTCGCCGGGGCTTTCGTCGAGCCAGCGCTGCACCGCAGGCCGCATCCACAGGAAGGTCAGCGCACGCAACGCGCTGCGGGGCTGGGCGCGAGGAGACAACAACGGAACCCAGCGCACGTCGTACGGCAGGCCCGCGGGCGCATCGACGCGCTCCGACCAGCCCCTCGTGCAGAAAACCACCACGTCGTGCCCGCGATCGACGAGCGCGAGCGCGAGCTGATGCGTCGATTTTTGGGCCCCGCCCGAATACGCGGACCATGCGGAGAAATCGACGGTGAGAGCGATACGCACGGAACGGCTCGCACGGGGCTAGCACAGCCCCGCCGAGCGGGGAACCGCCCACGACGACGCCCCCCTGAGCGGTTCTCGCGCGGCTCTGCATTTGCCTGCGCCCCCTGGGGTAGGATCGCAACCGCGTGGTAAGTCACGCTGTGCTCGCTGCCAGTGTCACTCGAAGCCTCGAGGCGCTCGTCGCCGCGAATCCCGGACAAGCCACGCTCCGCGAGTATCGCATCATCTGGCAAGCGATCGCAGCGCGGCGCGGCGGCAACGTACTGGTGTTCGGCGTCGGTCGTGACTCCCCACAATGGATCGACGCCAACGCGGGCGGACAGGTGACGTTCGTCGAGCACGAGCCCGCGTGGATCGCTGTCGCACGCGACAAAACGCCAGGCATCGACGTCGTCCCCACTCGCTACACCACACGAGCTTGGGCGTGGAGGCTTTCGCTGCTGCGGCCGCACCGTCTGTACCTCCGCAACTTGCCATCGCGGATCCACGAGACCAGCTGGGACGTGATCTTGGTCGACGGCCCGCAGGGCTACAACCGACGCTGCCCGGGGAGGATGTCGAGTATCTACACGGCATCACGTCTCGCGCAGCGATCGGCTGGCAGGACCGAGGTGTTCGTGCACGACGCCGACCGCGAGATCGAACGCGCTTGCGGCGATCGTTTCCTCGGTGAGGCGAACCTGGTCCGCCACGTCGACCGCTTGCGCCAGTATCGCGTCTAGACGACGCTCGTCGAGTTCGCGCGAGCGACTCACGTCACGCGACGTCGCGCGGCCGCATCGGCGAGCTCTTGGGAGCGGGCCGGACTGCTGGGCTCGGCCACTGAGATCACCGAGAACAAGATCACGTTGACGACCTTGGTCAGCACACTTTGAAACGCGAAGATCGTGCCGATGCCCGCGCTCTCGAGATCGAGGGCATCGGACATGGCGATCCCGGCGCTGACAAACAGCAAATCGCGGTTTGGCAGCAACGGAATGCGGCTGGCGATGATGCTTGCGGCGGCGAAGGTCAGCCAGGTCTGCAGCGGGACATCGGGCACACCAACCGCCCAAAACGAAACCTGTGTGGCCTGGCCGATCACCAACCGAACGGTATGGAGCAAAAAAAGACCCGCCGCGAGACGAGGAGACATCCGAAACAGATAGCGGCGAAAGCGTACGACCACGCCGACGATTGCGACCGAGGCCACGACCGTCAGCACCACGCCGCCAGCGCTGACACGGGCGAGATTCGAGGCCAGCCACGAGCCCAGCTGATCGTCGAGATTGACCGTGCCGAAGTTGAGATAGACCCCGAGCAGAACCAGCGCCACGGCCGTGGAAGCAGACGACGATACGATGTTCTGATCGCGGATCGTCTCCGCCAGTTGCAGCGAGGACCTGTCCTGAACGTGCTTGCGCGCCCAGGAGAAGAAGTAGACCTCGCCCGAGTAGCCGAGGACGTCGCGGTTGTAGATGCGCTTTTTCAAAAACGCCGGAATCGCTTGGCGCAGGTCGAACCGCCAACAACTGCGGTAGGCCACGATCTCAGCGACAGTGAGCTGGATGTAGAGCCAGCCGAAGATGACGTAGATCCACGGGTTGGTGGGCACGGAGGCCCAAAGCTTCGACCAGCCGATGTCGTGGAGCTGGTAAACCAGCAACGCCAAGACCCCCGCAGTGAACGTCCAACGCACTGCGCGAATCGTCCGCCGCCCGGCGTTCGTGGCGCCAAACGATAGCCACCGTTGCTCTAGGGAGTCCGCGAGGGAGCGGTGAGGCTCGTCGTTCGCCACGGCGCGCGAAATGTAACACCGGCCCGTCGGACTGTCATGACGCCGACGGCACGATGAGACCTCGACCGAGGGTTCGATGACTCGCGTCCCGCTGCGACTGTTCGTCGCCCGCACAATGGCGGGGCACTCGGCCGACCGCCGCAACGCGCCGGCGCTCGGTTGTGGTGACGCGGAGTGTCTCCCAGAAGCTCGCGATGGCCCGGCGGGTTGCTCCGCACGCGCGGCCCCGGCGGCACGCGTTGCGACGAGATCCCGCTTGCCGCGGTTCGGGGTCCGGCGCGCTGGCTTTCGCTATCGCCACCCGCTTCGTTGCCGCCAACCAAGGCAGTGTGATCCAAGCGTGAAGACGTGTGTCCAGGCACGCGTTGTTGTGCTGCCCGCAATCAGCTCTGTCAGCGTGCCGGGAAACGATCATCCGGCCGACTCGACCGCGCCGGTCCGTCCGCTTGTCACTGGCGACGACAAGGCCGTCGCATCCAACCGCCCGGCCAGTCGTCCGGCCCTATCGCACACTTCGAGACATCTCGTCGCCACGAGCCGCAACGCGAGTCGAGTGTCACTTGATTCGTTCAGCTCGAAATCGCACAGCGAAATCGCACAGCGGGATACCTCATGGCGCCGGCTGACGCGAGCACTTCGCATGGCGCGTCCGCAACCGCGTCGGGGTTGGATCATCAGTTGTCTGTCGAGTCGGAGCGGCGTATGACTCTTGTCCGGAGCGAGAGCACCTAACAGTGGATAGCATCGCAGGGTACCGAACCAGCCAGGTCACTCGGGACGCGGGCCCGAGACGGGTTTTCCTCGCCACGCGGCTCGAAGATGACGCCAAGGTCATCATCAAGCGCCATGGTTTTCCCCCGGCCTCCGAACAGCGTCGATACTTGCGACACGAGTTCGCCGTACTCCAGCACGTCGAGGGTGACGGAGTTCCGCAGGCGCTAGAACTGATTGAAGACGACCACTTCATCGCCTTAGTGTGTGAGCGCAAGCCGGGCCAGTGCCTATCCGAGCTGCTTCGAACCGGACCGTTGCCGCTCGATCGCTTGTTGTGGGTGGCCGTCAACGTGGTCACGGTGCTCGACCGAGTGCACGGCTTGGGCGTGATTCACCGTGACATCAAACCGAGCAATATCTTGGTGGACCTGGCGCTCGAGCAAGTTTCGGTGGTCGATTTTGGCGCCGCCTCGCTCGATTCACCCGGCGGCAGCGCACCACAAGGGCATGCCGCCATCGTGGGAACGTTGGCGTACGTCTCTCCCGAGCAGACGGGGCGAACCGGTCATCAAGTCGACTGTCGGTCAGACCTGTACTCGCTCGGCGTCGTGCTCTACGAATGCCTCACGGGCGAGCCACCGTTTTCGGGGCAAGACGCCTTGGAGCTCGTTCACCACCATTTAGCAACTCGGCCGCCGCCATTGGCCCTGCGGCTCCCCGAGCTGCCCCCGATCCTCTCCAAACTCGTCGACAAGCTGCTCAGCAAGGCCCCTGATGACCGCTACCAGAGCGCCTTTGGTCTGTTGGCCGACCTCCGCCACGCCCTTGCGTCACTGCAACGAGGCGACCAACTGTTGCCGTTCAAACTCGGCGAACGCGATCGTCCCGAGCGCCTCGACCTACCTCGGCGACTCTACGGTCGAGACGAAGCGCGGGCCCGCTTGGTCTCGGCGCTCAAGCAAGCAGCCGTCGACCCCCAACCCATCCTGGTCTCGGTATGGGGAGAGGCCGGCGTGGGAAAAAGCGAACTGGTCAGCCGCGCTCAAGCACCGCTCGCCCGAGAGCGCGGCTACTATGCCGTCGGCAAATTCGATCAGATCAGTCGCGGACGGCCCTACGCCGTCTGGCTCGCGGTCCTGCGTCAGGTCGTGCGAGCGTTGCTGGTGGAAACGCCGCAGCGCGTGCAGTGGTGGCAACACACGTTCCGCGGCCCGCGGATGTCGAGCGTGGCCCGATTGACGGAGTTTATCCCGGAGCTGCGACACCTGGTGGGACAAACCCCGCCGCCAGCGCCACTGGGCCCCGCCGAGACGCGGCACGTCTTCCACCAGGCCGTCGGTGAGCTCGTGGGGGCCGCCGGGATGCGCGGCCAGCCGGTGTTGCTGTTCCTCGACGACGTGCAGTGGGCGGACGAGGCCAGCATCGAGCTGCTGAACGCAATCTGCACTCAAGGCCGGCCGCTTAACCTGTGTCTGGCCTGCGCGTGTCGCCAAGAGGAGGTGGGCCCCGACCATCCCTTCGTCCGCACGCTTGAGCACCTCAAGGAACGAGATGTCCCGCATGTGCAGATTCAGCTCGAGCCTCTCGATGCCCAGCAAGTTCGCGCCTTCGTGGGCGACGCACTCGGGCGCGAGGCCGACGAGCTCGCCGAGCTCGTGCATACCCGAACCGGAGGCAACCCCTTCTTCGTGCGTAGGTTTCTCACGATGTTGGGTCAAACTGGAGCGTTGCGTCTGGATCGAACGCGCGGCTGGGTGTGGGACATGCTCGCCGTGCGGGCCCTCCCCGTCACCGACAACGTCGCCCGCGTCTTGGCCCAGCACTTCTCCGGGTTCAACCCAGGACTTCGCCGAGCGCTGCGAGTCGCGGCGGTGCTCGGGAATCGGGGCCCGTTGAGCGTGCTCGCCTCGGTTCTCGACTGGTCGCTCGAGCGGTGCCGTTCCGAGTTGCGCGAAGCGTTCGAAACCGGGGTGCTGTTTGTGCACGAGGATTGGGACTACATCTTCGCGCACGACCGGATCCAAGAAGCGGCGTTGTTGGAGGTATCGCACGACGAGCGCGCCACGATTCATCGAGCGATCGCGAGGCGGCTCAGCGCCGACGACACGGGCCACGGCCGACCGGAAAGCGTGCGCCGACTCGCGGCCGAGCACTACTGGTTCGCCATGGCGTCGCTCGACAACGAGTCGGAGAAGCGTCGGGCCGCCGCATACCTGCTGCAGGCCGCTCGCGAGGCTCGCCGATCCGCCGCATTCGACGCGGTGATCCGCTATCTTCAGCCGTCGCTCGATCTGGTGCCGCTATGGGACCAAGACCACGCCGCGGCGTTCGAGCAACACCTGCTTTTGTCTGAGGCGCATGGGTTGCTGGGCAACTTCGAGACCGCTGATCGACTGTTTGAAGAACTGACCGCGCGGGCAAGAGACGACCACGAGTGGTCGCAGGCGACCGTCGTCCACTTGCTGCACATCACGACTCGCGGGCAGTTCACGGACGCGGCGAACCTGCTCGAACGGGCACTCCAACCCTACTCGATCGTATTGCCCGAGCAGCTAAGCCCCGGTGAGGGAGACCGATGCTTGGCCGAGGCCGACGCCAAGATCCCCCCCGCCGAACAGCTGCGCAGTCGGTTCGGCAACGTCGACCCGGCCGACGAGCGCGTCGACGATGCGCTCGAACTCATGTGCCACGGCACGTCGCCCGTCTTCCTCGGAAGACCGAGTGTGTACGCGAAGCTAGCCGCCGACATGGGCACGCTTGCCGCCGGGGCTATCGGCAGTCCTCACGCTCCCTACGCCCTGATGACCTTCGCCAGTGTGCTCGGCGAGCGACTCGGCGAGTACGAGCGCGCGCTCGAGATCGGCGAATGTGCCCTGCAACTCGACGAGCGGCTCCCGCGTAGCACGTTCAGCTGCCGAACCTATCACGCCATGGGCACGCACGTCGTCCACTGGCGCAAGCACCTACGCCACAGCATCGAGTGTTTAGAACAGGCGCGAGCGCTCGGACAACGGGACGGAGACCGGTTGTTTCGCGGCTACGCGGGGTGTCTTGCGGTGATGACCCGCGCAAGTTCAGGTGAGCCCATCCCGCCGCTGCTCGCCGCGACGCAAGACCTCGTCGAGGAACTCACTCGGTCTCAAAACCCCACCGTGGGCATCGTGGCCAGCGTGGCCGCGTACCTGCAGCGTCTTGCGCCGGCCGACTCGACCGAGGCCGCTCGCCCCGGCTTCGACGACCTGGCCTTTCTCGAGCAGGCGCGGCAAGCCGAGTTCACTTGGGCGGTGCACGTCGTGGCCCTCCTGCAAGCTCGCGCCAGCATTCACCAAGGCGACGTCTTGGCGGCGCAGCCCTGGTTGCACGAAGCCGAAACCGCCAAGCGCGCGGCCCATGGGGTGTACACACGGATCGAGCTCAGTTTCTTCAGCTCATTGGTGCAACTGGAACGCCTCCGTCAAGAACCGGACCAACGCGAGTTGCTCCAAGAGGTCGAACGCAATCAGCGAGAGCTCGAAAACTGGGCCGACCACTCGCCCGAGAACTGCCGCCATCTATGGCTGTTGGTGCGCGCCGAACTGGCGGGGATCCATGACGAGGTCGAAGCCGGGTCGTTGTTCGAGCAAGCCATCGATCACGCGCGGGAGCATGGCTTCGTGCACCTGCAAGGACTCGCCGCACGCCGGACCGCTCGGTACTGGCAGCGGCACGCGAGAGCCCGCATGGTGAGGTTGTTCGTCGGCGAGGCGTTTCTCGCCTACCAAAAATGGGGGGCGACGCGAGTGTGCGAGCGACTCAAAGAAGAGTTCGCCTTTCTCGAGCAGCTCGAACCGGGGCGGGGTCACCGGTCGTTGCGGGCCCTGCTCGGCGACGGCTCGATCTCCACCGAATCGGGATCGGGCGAAACCCTCGATCTGGCCTCGCTGCTCAAGACATCCCAGGCCATCGCCGAGGAGGTCCGGTTGGGTGCGGTTGTCTCTCGCGTGATGACGGCCCTACTCGAAAACGCTGGAGCCCAACGTGGCGCGTTGCTCATCCCCGACGACAAAGAGACGCGAGTGGCGACCGTCGCGAGTGCCACCGAGACGGCGCAACTGCTGCCGACCCGTCCTCCCGTCGACGAGGTCGACTTGCCGTCGCGGCTGATTCGACTTTGTGCCCTGCGCCGCGAGACGTTGGTCATTCACGACGCCGCCACCGACCCGCAGCACGCCGATGCCGAGTACGTGGAGCGCCGTGGCACGCGCTCAATGCTGTGCACGCCCATCGTCAAGGCGGGGCGACTGGTTGCCATCGTCTACCTCGAAAACGATCTCTCCCCGTACTTGTTCGGTTCCCAACGGATCGAGACCATCCGCTTGCTCTCGAGCCAGGCCGCGACGGCGCTCGAAAACGCAGCGTTGTACGAGCAACTACGGGAAAGCGAAGAACGGCTGCGAGCCACCCTGGAAAACAGCCAAGATCCGATATTGCTGCTGCGGACCAGCGACATGCAAATCGTCGAGTACAACCGCGCTGCGCACGAACGCCTCGGCTACACTCGCGCCGAGTTCGCCCGCATGAAGTGGTGGGACTTCGACGACATCGCCCAAGACGAACTCGAAGCTCGACTCAAGATCGGTCCAGCGCTTGTCGACGCCGCGCAGACGTTCGAGTCGCAGCACCGCGCCAAGGACGGCTCACGTTTCGACATGATCGCGAGCGTGCGCGCCTTGGAGGTCCGTGAGGAACGCCACGTGTTGGTCACGTTTCGCGACGTCTCGCTGCAACACGAACTCGAAGAGCAGCTACGCCAGTCCCAGAAGATGGAAGCTGTGGGCAAGCTCGCCGGTGGTGTAGCCCACGACTTCAACAATCTGCTGACCAGCATACTCGGGCACACGGACCTGATCGATCTATCGATGGACGACGACGACCCGAGTCGACCAGATCTCGAAGAGATTCGTCGATCGGGGCAACGCGCCGCTCGCCTCACGAAACAGCTGTTGTTGTTTAGTCGCCGTCAAACGCCCGAGGTCACCCGACTCAACATGCACGACGCGTGTGCCGAGATGCTCCGGCTGCTGACTCGGGTTGTCGGCGAGAACATCCGGCTGAATGTGCGTCACGAGGGCGACGCGGCCTGGGTGGAAATCGATCCGACTCAGTTCGAGCAGATTGTGTTGAACCTGGTCGTGAACGCTCGAGACGCCCTGGGCCCACACGGCACGATCTCGGTGATCACATGGGCCGGCGACCGCTACGGCGGACACCGGCTCGTCGTCGAAGATGACGGCTGCGGCATGGACGAAGCGACCCAAGCGCGGATCTTCGAACCGTTTTACACCACCAAGCCGCGGGACCAAGGCACCGGACTCGGCTTGTCCACGGTCTACGGCATCGTCAAGCAAGCGCATGGCACGGTCACGGTAAAAAGCGCCGTGGGCCGTGGGACCACGTTCGAGATCCGGTTGCCGGTGGCGGAGGCCCCCTCTCCCGCTAGCGACAGCCGTCCGGGACACGAGCCTCCCGGGGGTGGCACCGTGTTGGTCGTCGAAGACGAAGACTCCGTGCGCAAGCTCGTCACGCGGGTGCTCACCGACGCCGGCTTCCGCGTCCTCAATGCGCGGGATGAGGACGGCGCCTTGGAAAAGCTGCGGGACAGTTCGCCCCGCGTCGACTTGGTTCTCAGCGACATCGTGCTGACACGAGGCTCGGGCGTGGGTCTCGCTGAGCGCGTGCGCACGCTCGCGCCCGAGACCCGCGTGCTGCTGATGACCGGGTACGCCGAGCCAGCCGATATCGTCGAGGCGCAAGCGTGCACCGACGCGAGGATTCTGCGCAAGCCATTCAGCGCGACCGCGTTGCGCCGCGCAGTGTCGCAGGCACTCCGCTCCGACCCGCCGCGGTCAACCGACCACCCGTGACCGCGGCGCAGCCCGTCCGGGCCAGCCGCCCCGCGATGCAGGCCGCCGAGCGCGAGGTCCCCGGGGTGCGGGTCAACCGAGGCACCCGTTCAGACGAGCTAGCCTCGGCCGAAGACCACGTTCTCGCGCTTGAGCACTTCGGCGTTGGCGACCACGCAAAGCGATGCAAGGACCAGGCTCGAGGCTCCCGCGACCGCGTAGTCGAGGACGGCTGGCGTCTCTCCGCGCACCAACTCGACGAGCAGCAGGTTTTGCGCCAGAGCGGGCACGCACAGGTGCCAAAGGTCCATCCGCACCGACGCAAATGCGAGCCAGAACCCGGGGATCATCGGGACCAACATGAACAACGACACCTGGGTTTGCGCTTCCTTGAAGCTCCGCGAAAACGTCGCCACGAGCATCTCTACCGCGCAGGCGAACGCTGCGAGCGGAACTGCGGAGACGACAATGCCGGCGACGTCACGCGGACCCAGCTCCAACGCCACGCCGAGTTCCTCGAGCGGCGCGGCGTCCAAAGCCACCCCGCACAATCCCAACATCAAAAGCAGGCTCGCGGTCGCGAACACCACCGACGCCAACCACTTCCCGGCCACGAGAGCCAGGCGAGACACCGGATTGCACAGCAACGGTTCGAGAGAGCCGCGCTCGCGCTCGCCTGCGGTGGTGTCCACGGCCACGAACATCCCGCCCAGGAACGCCGACACCAGCACCAGCATCGGCAGCATGCTGAGGAGGCGGACCGCAACGCCCCCCTGCCTCGCGAAGTTCGTCGACCGAACGTCGAGGACCCTCGTCAGGGTCGGATCGACGCCCCGCGCCAAGAGTCGCAACGCGCCGACCTGCGAACTGTAGTGGCCGAATGCTCGCTGGACCCTGACGATGCTGCCCTGCGCCTCTTGGCGGGATTCGTCGAACAATATCTCAACCGGGGCCGGCGTCGCGGCACGAAACGCTTCGCCGTACTCTTCGGGAATGACCACCACGACGTCGGTCCGACCCGTCGTGATCCAGTGCGCCGGATCGTCGTCCGCAGCAATCGGCACCACCTCCATTCGCTGGGACTCGAGATGCCGGACCAAAGCCGGCCCATGCTCTCCCCCACTCACCGCGACGTCGAGCACGCGCTCCTCCGAGGTCAGGTCCGCCAGGTTACTGAACATCACGAGAATCATGATCGGCCCGAGAATCGGGAAAGCCGCGGCCGACAGCAGGGATCGGCGGTCTCGCAACGCCTCTCGCAGCTCCTTGCGAAACACCACCCAAAGCTCAGACATCCTCAACTTGCTCCGTCATCTGGGCGAGTTGCACAAAGGCATCCTCGAGGTCTTCGGTGCCGGCCTGGTCGCGGATCTGATCGGGGCGACCGGAGGCCACCACCCGACCGCGGGCGATGATGACGATCCGATCGCACAGCGCCGAAACCTCTTGCATGACGTGGCTCGACAACACCACGCACACCCCACGGTCCCGCAGGCTCTCGATCGCAGAGCGCAACGCGCGGGTACTCATCACATCGAGCCCATTGGCGGGCTCGTCGAGAATCACCGAGCTCGGTCGATGGACCAGGGCGCGTGCGATGGCAACCTTCGCCCGTTCGCCCTGGGAGAACCCCTCCACCCGGCGTTCGAGCAACGCATCCATGCCGAGCAAGTGACTCAGCTCCCCAATCGTCGCGTCGAGGCGATCGATGGCCACCCCATGCAGCTCGCCGAAGTAGCGGATGTTCTCCCGCGCCGTCAGCCGCGGGTACAGCCCTCGCGCGTCCGGAAGGATGCCCAGCCTTCGCTGAGCTTCACGCGGCCGCCGGCCGACGTCGATGCCGTCGATGAAGGCTGAGCCCGCATCGGCGTGGACCAGCCCGCTGAGGATCCGCATCGTTGTCGTCTTGCCGGCGCCGTTCGGGCCCAACAGCCCCGTGACCTGGCCGTCCTCGGCGACAAACGACACACCGTCGACGGCCTTGACCGTCCCGAAGGTTCGTTCGAGCCCGCGTACCTCGATCATCGATGGGATGGCCCCGCAAAATCGATGAAGAACTCGGCCGGCTCGATGTCATCGAGGCACGACGCGTCGACAGCGTCGGGTTCGAGCGAGTCGACAAACTCCGCGATGAGGTCGGGCATGCACCCTTGCCGGAAGGTTCCGTGCGCCACCTGGTCGACCACGAGGTGACGAGCGCGGGGTAGCGTTTGTTGCGCGAGCTGGGCCCATCGCGGCGGGGTGACTGGGTCGAGCGCCCCCGACAACAACAACGCCGGGGCCTCGCTGTGCACCGGTCGTCCGGCGTGCTCCGGCAACGGGCCGCGCGGCCAGACCCGACAAGTCTCGGCGAAGACATCGTATGTGGTCATGCCGAGGAACGAGTCCGCGCTCGCGGTGGCGAGCCGCTGGGCGTCGATCCGAGGCAGGTCCTCGGTGCACACCACCGAGGCCAACAGCTGACCGTTCATGGACGTCACCGTCGACTGCGCCAGCACGGAGAACTGAGCCAGGGCCCGGGGTAGCTGGCCGTGAGCGGCTCGGTGCAGCGCCAAGGGCAACATCGCGACCAAGGCGGTGGCGTACAGGCTCGCACGTACCGCGGACACAACCGCCCGCGGTGACACCTCGATCGATCGGAGCGCGCCGGTTCGAGGATCGGGGACCGTCAGCGTGGTTGGACCCGCGGCGAGCAGTTGTTGCATCGTCCGCAGATCCCCGGCGATATCGGGGAACGCCGCCTTGCAGTCCGGTGAGGCGTGACAGCGCGCGACGAGGGCCTCGAACGCCGCCTGAGCATCCACCGCGAAACTCTCGGGAAGTGCCATCTGGGGCGGCGCAACGCCATCGAGCACCAGGCTCCGCACGTGATCCGGATGGTAGCGCGTGTACTCGAGGGCCAATCGGGTGCCGTAGGACACCCCAAGCAAGTTGATCGGGCCGTGTCCGAGCGCGCCTCGTACGGCCTCGAGATCCCGTACCGCGTGGCGGGTGGTGTACTGCCGGGTGTCGGCCTCGATGGCCGCCAAGCATTCAACGGCGTCGTTCGGGTCGGCATCCGCGAGGATGCGATCCCCGTGGGCATCGCTGACCCCGTCGCAGAGCAGCGGACTCGAGGACCCCGTGCCTCGCATATCGACCAACACCAGATCTCGACGTTTGTTGACCTCGCGAAACGCCGCGATCTCTGGCGGGAACACCTCGATCGCGGCCTGTCCGGGGCCCCCGGCCAGCAAGTACATCGGGTCGGACACCGGCGAACGGCTGGTCGCGGGCACGACCACGATCTTCAGCGAGACCTGGCGACCCTGCGGCTGCTCGGGGTTCTCCGGCACCGCGAGTCTTCCGCATTGCGCCGGACGACCCACACCGACGACGCGACACGGTTCGAGTTCGAGCTGCGACGCGCCCGTCGGATCGGCCGCCGCGGGACCACAACCGCTGAGCAAGGCCCCGATGAACAGGCCGCGTAAGCAGCCTCGAGCGACAAGCGAGCGCATCGCCACGCACACCTACCACCTTCGAGCGGCCTTCGACACGCTTTCGCCGCGCACGACGAACAACGAATACCGCGCAGCACCGGACTCGCCCTGCGACAACGCCTCCAACGGCCGAATCTCTAACGACGCCCGCGCCTGGTGCTCGGACGGCTCGCCCCCTTGCGATTTCGTAGGCGCGTACGACAGGGCAAAATCGCGGACGATATCCCGGGTCGTCTCCCACGTGATCGGCTCCGATGCGAATCGAACCGCCCCATCGACCGCGAAATCGATGTCCCACACGAATGTGCCGGCGGTGATCTGCTCATAGGTCGTGAGCACCTCGTCTTGTAGTTCGACCGCAAACGGCACGTAGTCGGGGTTCCCCTGTCCCGGAAACTCATAGCCGACCAGGTTCGCGTCGACGATGATCCCTGGCTCGACGTCGGCTCGCTGTGCACTGCACAGATCGGCGTTGCACCAGGTCCAAGTCGGTTCGTCGGCGCTGCGAACCAAGCGATCGCCTAGATACATCGTCCCGTCCACATCGCCGCTGTGCGCCTCGGTCGCAAACACCGTGCGAATCTCGTACTGGCCGTCGACCGCGGTATCGGTCAGGGAGAACGCCACGTCCAAGTAGTCGAACATCAGCTCCACCCGCGTGATCACGGCAGGATCGGGCATGTCATCTTCAGCCGGTGCCGCAATCATCCCAGTGAACAGCTCCGACGTCTGCAAATTGAACTCGGTGGTGCCGCCCATCCCGTGGGAGGGATCATTGATGATCTCCTCGCTCGCAGCCAGCATCGTCAAGTTGAACGCCCCGGGTCCCAGTTCACCGAGCATGGCCCCACCGGCGTAGATCCGACCGGACATGTTGCTCGGCGCACACTGAGTACTCTCCGCACCGCACACTCCCGCGGCGGCAGCTCGGGAACCGACAAGCCCGCGGGCGGTGAGCAAACTGGAACTGGTTAGTCGCGCGTGGTGTTCAAACACCCCGCCGTCCGCTCCCTGGCAGGCGGACGCGGTCATTGGCACGAGCAGCAGAGCAAGGACGAGGGCGCGACGGCTTGTTCTCGACGTGGACACGACCATGCAATACCCCGACCCCCGGCCGCTTCAAGGCCGGGGCCGGTAGCGGATACCGAGACGGTCACAGTCGCGCTGGTGTTCACGGGGGTGGGTCCAGCCGGCGAGCGCCTGGACCGTTGTCGACCGTCGCGGACAGTCGTCGGCCGGCTCGGATCGGGACCGGCGTCCCGCTCATGGGCGCCGACGGAGGAGTCGGCGTCGCCTGCAATCCCGC
>QKPP01000289.1 GCA_006508105.1 Myxococcales bacterium FL481
TCATCGTCATCGTCATCGTCATCGTCATCGTCATCGTCATCGTCGTCATCGTCATCGTCATCGTCATCGTCGTCATCGTCGTCTGACGCATCGTCGTCATCGTCGTCTGACGCATCGTCGTCGTCTGACACCGGCTCGAAAACGTCGTCCGACTTGTCACATCCACTGATGGCAGGCGCGCCAACGGTGAGCAACGAGATCAAGCTGGCGAACGGTGCCACGGGGGCTCGTGTCTTCATGAGCGCACGAAAACACAGAACGAGGGAGTGTGCACCCAGGCGCCTTCGTCTCTCCTCGCGCGGGCGGCAGCATCGAACGTTTCCATCAGCACGGTTTTTTCACCGCTCTCCGCCGCCGCTTTCAGCGACGTGCGGGCCGGCACGTACCCGTCGCGGGGTGTCGCTACGTCCGGACAAACTGCTGCCGTGGCCCCACTCAGGCCGCCGATAGTCCGGCGGCAACGGCTGGCCGGCGGCGCCCTCGCGAGCGACTTGGGACACGGGTACCGTCTGACTTCGCCGGTGCGTTGCGGCAGACCGCGGTCTCGTCGTCTGGATCGCATCGCGCCGGCACGAGAAAACGCCGACTCTAGCGCTGGACCGGACGCTTGGCATCGGCGGAATGTGGCGTCGTACAGACCCTGGCTACGGCCTCTAGATGCCCGCGAATGCCCCGGCGAAACAGTCGCTTCATCATCGGGTTGAGGATCCGGGGCAGTATCGAGTGCGCGCGGGCGTGCATCGTGACGGTGAGTCGGGTGGCATCGCCGCTCGGATCGAGATCGAAGCAGGTATCCCACACCGTCCCGTGCGAGTCCGCAACCATGCGAACCCGGCGATCGGGCTCGTACTCCGTCATCTCGAGCTCGGTACGCATCTGTTTGCCTCGGTGTTGCCGAGTTTCGACAAAGCGACACCCGGCCCCGCGAGTCTCGTTGAGCATCTCGACACGGATGACTTCCGGGAAATGATCCGGGAGTCGCTCGACATCGGCAATGATGCGAAACACCCGGGCGGCGGGGGCAGGAATGGTTCGACAAACGGAGACGCGGGTCATAGCAGTGGCTCGTGTGGCGACCGCTACGCTAGGCGGCCGGTCCCCGCCACGTTTGACCGATCTTGCGCGTCGCGGCTCATGGGATCCCGCGACGACGCGTGGCCGCTTTCCGCTCATAGAGCGGAGTCGAGCCACCGTGCTCGGAGGGGAGCACCGGTCGCTGGCGTGGCGCCTCGGGTGCCGCCGCCATGCTCTGGGCGTTTCGCGACACCGTTTCGCGGGAAGAGACCGCAGC
The DNA here is from genome assembly GCA_006508105.1 of Myxococcales bacterium FL481. GTDB lineage: Bacteria > Myxococcota_A > Polyangia > Nannocystales > Nannocystaceae > FL481. Next base: position 1,292 of record QKPP01000289.1, read on the forward strand.
TGCAGGGTGGCCGACGCACATACCTTTGACGCCAGCGTAACTGCGAACAAGCCAACCGAGCGAGACAGGCGATGCCAACGGGCTTATGCTCGACGCCTGATGAGATGGAGCAAAATCGCTCAGGGATCGACGTTCTACGTTGCGTACCTGATCGTCGCTGTCTTTGTCCTGGGAGAACTCGCCACACGGGCTGTGTTCGCTTGTGAAGTTGGGCCTCGAGTGTTGGCCTACGGCACCGCCTGGTACCGCAATGTGAATCCTGACGAAGACGCCCGTCGAGATCGCCAAACTTGGGAAGACCCGGAGTTCAAAGGGCGTCTTGCAGCTCACCTCAGCGCGGAGAAGCGAAGCGATTCCGTAGAACGCCACCGCAACAATCAAGGCCAGTACACCAAGTTCTTCCCCGGCGAGCACAAAACGACGCGCGACGTAGACACGGGGGAGCGACTGCCGGTGACGATCAACCGCGAAGGATTTCGCGGGGCGCAGTTCGACCGGAACAAGGCTCCGGGAACCACGCGGGTTCTGACGCTGGGTGCGTCCTCGACGTTTGGTTTTTACAACCGTGACCACGAAACCTATCCCCACCAGCTGGCGCTCGCACTCAACGAAGCTTGCCCGGAAAAGGCGTTTGAGGTGATCAACTTTGCCATTCCGCACTCTTCCTCGGGCAACATCGCCGCGTTGCTGCGGGCGGAAGGGATCGCGTTGCAGCCGGATGCGATCACGTTCTATCAGGGTCGGAACGATAGCGTCTTGCCGGATGAACCCGCGGGCGTGCTAGAGAAACTCTATGCTGTCACCGTCCATCGCTTCATGCTGGTGGCGTTCTTGGACCAGTTACTGGTCGGCGAGAGGACATCGGTGGTCGCGGCTTCGGAGAAATTTGAACCTCGAGCGGAGCGAACGACCCAGTATTATCTGGGCAACCTCGACGATGTCTTGGCGGTGTCGCGCGAGCACAACGTCTTGTTGGTCGTCGCGAACCAACAGGCGACCTCTGCGGCTCCATATCCACGCGCGGCACCCGAGCGCGAGCCCCTGCGAGGGCGGACCTACGCGGCAGAGGCCGCCGAGATTCGGAAACGGATCGAGCACAACGAGACGGTTACGAGTTTCGAGTACTCTTTGCTGATCCATCAGCGACTCATGCAGCGTCTCGCCGTTTGGGCTCAAACCAACCAAGTGCCGTTTGTGGACGTCATGTCTGCGCTCGATCACGATCGCCATCTGCTCTTGTCTTGGGTCCATCTGCACCCCGAGGCAAACAAGGTCATCGCCGCGGAGCTGGCCAAGCCGCTATTGGACGAGTTTTGTGGCGGTCGGTGAGGTGGGGCCACGATGTCGGCCAACCATGAGCTCAGCCCATCTGTGGTCGAATCGCGATTGAGCAGTCGACGTTCCAGTCGGCCCATGCCGATTGATCGGGGCAGGAGCGAAACCGCTTAATGGCGGGCAGGTCCTCGGGCTCAAAACGAGAGTGCGGGAGCCACTCATCGTACAGGTAGTCCCAGGCCACTGCGATGTTCACCAGCGGGCCTTGGCAGTGCACCTCCACGGCTTGCACTGCGGGGAACTGATGCACCCCAAGTGGCCCCGCCGCCGGCACGGTGTGGTCCACCACAAACCCGAGATCGAAGCTGACTTGTTCGATTGGCGTCGTCTCGTAGTTGTCCCAGCTGAGGCCCAGCAAGCTTGCGCTGTGCCAGTCGAACTGAAGAGTGTCCAAGCAGCTGCGCAGCCGGTTGTAGCCGTCGGCGAGTTGCCGGCCCTGGAACGGATTTCGCACTCGGATGTAGGCGACCCGGGCGGGTGGGTGTCGGCGTGTCTGCACCGTGGGGGTGGGGCGGTTGGCTCGCGCCGTGGCGACCACGGTCTCGTAGTCTTCCCGGACCGCAGGGGCCAGCCGTGAGCGTCGATCCCAACGGCTTGGCGCGATGCCGTAGTGGCGACGAAACACTCGACTGAAGTCCGACTGAGCCGAGAACCCGACCTCGGCCGCGATGGAATGCAGCGTGCGGCCCGGCGCGGACTTCATGAGATAGGCGGCCCGTTCCAGGCGGCAGCGCTGGGTGAAGTGGGTCAATGTCTCGCCGGTCGTCGCGCGGAAGATGCGGTGGAAATGGTAGGGCGAAAAGCCAGCGACTCGGGCAAGAGCCTCGAGGGACAGGTTGTGATCGAGATGGCTTCGAACGTGGTCGGCGACGCGCTGCACCCGGTTGGCGTAGGCCATGGGCAAGGGTAACCGAGATCTCGCCGAGGGGACTCGCTCGTGCCGCTCGGCGTCGCGGGCGGGACGGCAGCCGCTCGACGAGATCGCGGGCTGACGAGACTGTCGTTGGCCACGGCTTATGGGTGGACCGCGAGATGGCGCAGCTTGTCCGGATTGCGCACCGTGTAGATGTGCGCAATCTGTCCGTCGCAGATCTCAAACGCGATGGTTTGGGTGATCGTGTCACCTTGGCGAAGGACGAGACCGGGGTGACCGTTGACCGTGGCTGGCCACAGTCGGGCGCGGGGATCGATGTGCCGCATCAAGCCGAGGATCAAGCGAACCACGTTGTGCCGGCCCCGGACGACCTTGGTCGCCGCCGTCACGCGGCCTCCGCCGTCCGCTGTCACGGCCACGTCTTCGGCCAGGACGCGCTCGAGTTTGGCGATGTCGCCGTCGCGTGCCGCGATCGTAAACGCCGTGAGGAGAGCCGTCGGGGTCGGCGGAGCCGACTGCGTCGCCGCGCGGCGTGGCCGAGATTCTCGCACCCGACGGCGCCCTCGCGCAGCGAGCTGGCGGCACGCCGCCTCCTCGCGTCCGAGTACCAGGGCGAGCTCCGGGTACTCGACGTCGAAGATGTCATGCAAGATGAACGCGGCGCGCTCGAGCGGGGAGAGTCGCTCAAGCGCGAGCATCAGCGCGATCGAAACGTCTTCACGCAATGCCGTGAGCTGTTCGGGCTCGGGAGGTTTGGCGCATTCTGATTCGACCACCAACGGCTCGGGGAGCCACGGTCCTACGTATTGCTCGCGCCGCACGCGAGCGGAACGCAAGTGGTCGAGGCACAGACGTGTCACGACTTGGGACAGATACGCCCGGGGGTTGATGATCTCGGTGGGATCGGAGGTCGAGACGCGGAGGTAGGCGTCTTGGAGGACATCCTCGGTTTCCGTCACGGTGCCGAGCATGCGATACGCCACTGCACGCAGATGATCGCGGTGGTTGGCGAACGCGGTGGTCAGTGGTTCGTTGGCGGCGGTGGTCATGCGGCGTGGCCGGTCGGGGCGATGCGGAGGTCTCCAATACGGATCTTGGAGCAGGCTTGCCCGTGCCCGAGGGCGTATTTGAGGGTGGGGTACAAACTCGCTGCCATCACCGCGTAGGCCAGTGTCACGAGCCCGGCGCGGCCGAACGAGGCACGAACCTGGTCGCGCAGGTCGTCGAGTTCGGGCCGCCGGTGCGCCAGTGCATCCGCAAACCTCGCGCATCGCGCGAGGTCGGTCGGGAGCGGCTCCCAGTCGCCAGCTACGATGGCCCGAAGGGCCGCCGGCGGTACGCCCTCTCGTGCGGCCATGTCGACCACAAGCTGCACACAGGGCCCGCAGTCGCCGGCCATCACGCCGCGGATCTTGGCGGCAAAAACCCCGTGACTGGACACGCCCCGAGCGTAGGTGTCCAGACGCGCGGCGTCGTAGAAGCGTTTAACCGCCAGTGGGCCGACGTCGAGCACTTCGCGCATGTAGTCCATCGAGTAGTCCCACTCGTTTTCGAACTGGTCGAGCTTGCTTCGGATCATTCGTCTGAGCATCACGGTCTCCTAGAGCGCCTCGGCGCTGTTTCTTCCGTTCTTCAGACGAGGCGGTCACCCTGGCTGTGACACGAACCAGTCTTGGCGTTCGTGACGGGATCCGCGGGGCGGTGACGCTGCACGCTGCGTGCTCGGTCGGTTGGATCCGCGGCAGGTCGCGCGGCGACGGGACCGGTTGCTGGCGCGGGTCGCGTCGGCGAGCGCGGTGCGGCTCAGGCAAGCCGGCCAGCAGGCCTACGGCCTGGGCCTAGGCCGGTTTCGGCGGAAGGCCATGATCGCTAGCAGCACCGCCAGCCCGGCCGACGGGGGGGTCGTGTCCGCTGCACAACCGCAACCATCTTTTCCACCCCGGGCGGGGTCTGTCGGCCAGTCGTCGCCGAGTTCGTCCGCGACGTCATCATCATCATCATCATCATCGTCATCGTCATCGTCATCGTCATCGTCATCGTCATCGTCATCATCGTCGTCATCGTCGTCATCGTCGTCATCGTCGTCATCGT
>QKPP01000050.1 GCA_006508105.1 Myxococcales bacterium FL481
GGGCGGTTTCGGGGGCATGGGCCCGAAGCGCTGCGCCTCGTAGTCGAGGGGGGGCAGATAGACCATCGCCAGATCGGGCTGGTCGTTGCGCAAGACTTCGCGCGTGCAGGCAGCGATCCAGTTTGACGAGACGATCGACGCACCCGGTCCCCAAAACTGAAACAGGGGAAATGTCCCGAGCGAGGCGTTGAGTCGCTCGCGCAGGGCTGCAGGGTGGGTGTAGACGTCGGGGATCTTACGGCCATCCGCGGGATACATCGGTCGCGGGGTCACGCCGATGTCGGCCGGGGAGTACATATTGAACCACCAAAACAAGTTCGCCCCGCGAAAGTCCGGGTCGCGGCGTTTCGCGGCGTGCCAGATCTGCTCGCCGTGAATCAGCGCGTTGGATTGACACCAAAATCGGACCTCCGCCGTCTCGCGGTGGTACCATCCGTTGCCGACGACGCCGTGCTCGGCGACGGGCGCTCCGGTTAGCATGGTGGCTTGCACGGAGCAGGTTACGGCCGGCGTCACCGTGCGAAGCGGGACGGATTTGCCCGCGGCCGCCAAGCGGGAGAGCTCCGGCGCGGTGCGGAGTAGCCGGCCGGAGAGGCCGACCACGTTCACAACGAGCGTGCGGTGGCGGACCATCAGGACGAGGGGCTACGCTGCGGGGTCTGTCCGCGCAGCACCGAGTTGCCTTCGAACAGCTGAGATTGATCGAATGTAGTCTCGGCGTCGAGCGCTTGTGGATCGAACCGCTTGCTTTGGGCAAAGAAATCGCGCGGATTGTTCCACAGGACCTTCTCAATGGCCTGCGGGTCGAATCCGGCTTCGCGCATGGCGGCGGCAGTTTTGGGTACTTTGAGCGGATCGCTCACGCCCCAATCGGCCGCACTATTGACAATCATGCGATCGGTGCCGAACTGTTGCAACAAAGCGACCATACGCTGTTCGTCCATCTTGGTGTCGGGATAGATCGAGTGCCCCGCCCAATAGCCGGCGTCGAGCACCCCTCGCAGCGTTTCTTCCGTGTTGTGGTCGATCACGCACAGCTGCGGGGGGAAGCCCGCGGCGGCGATCATGTCGAGTGTGCGCTGGGTCCCTCGGACTTTGTCGCGGTGCGGGGTGTGGATCAAAATCGGTAGTTCGTGGGCGACCGCGAGTTCAATCTGCGCGGCCAGGCACCGCTCTTCGGCTTGGGTGATGTCATCGAATCCGATCTCGCCAACGGCGACCACGTCGTCTTTTTCGAGGTATCGCGGCAGCAAGTCGAGCACCTCATCCGCGAGGCGGGGGTTGTTGGCCTCTTTGGGATTGAGGCCGATGGTGGCGAAGTGTCGGATGCCAAACTGGCGGGCGCGAAACCGTTCCCAGCCGACCAGCGACAGGAAGTAGTCTTCAAAGCTGCCCACGTGCGTGCGCGGTTGGCCTAGCCAAAAGGCAGGCTCGACGACCGCAGCGATGCCGGCCGCGGCCATCGCCTGGTAGTCATCGGTGGTGCGGGATGTCATGTGAATATGCGGATCGAACAGCTTCATGGTCTTTGTCGCTGGGTTGGGGGACTCGGGGAAGTGGGGGGGCGGTGCGTCGTGCGGCAGAGGTTAGCGGGCACGCGTGGCTGCGGGGCAACGCAGCGGGTCAACGCTTGCGGCCGCACCGGTTCGCGGCAGGGCTGCGCAGGGAATCAGTCATCGACGAAGGCGGCGACGTCGGGCCGGATCGCGCGTCCGGCCGCGCGGCGCTCACTGACGGCGGCGCAGACCCTTCCACGTAGTTCGGGGGTCGTCCGCGTGGCGAGGTCGGTCATGTCCGGGAGGAGCACGCCCATCGAGATGGCTTTGAGCACGAGTTGGCCGAGCGCGGCGTCGCCGAAGTAGCGCGCCGGGTAGGGGTTGTGGCGAGCGAGGGCGGCGAACTCGGGCACGGCGTTGCAGCGCGCGGCGTCGACGGCGAGCGCGAGGTATTGCGATGGGGAGGGGAGGTAGGCGAGGGCCGCCAGGACCGCTTGACGCTCGCCGAGGGCTCCGCGGTAGTAGAGATCCTCCACGCAGCCAACGTGTTCGGCGGGGGCGAGGGCGTCGAGGCGACATCGCAACAGGGCGATTCGGCCCGCTTGGCTCGCCGGCCAGGCGTCGGTGCGGATCGTTGCGGGGAGGCCACGGACGGCGGCGTCGCCGAGTCGTCGACCGGCACCGGCGAAGTCAGCCACGAAGCGGGCGTGGGCGTCGAGTTGGCCGGCGTGGCGGCACGCCGTGCGAAACCACGCCAGCCGCTTCGGATCCGACAGCTCCGTCGCCACGGCTGCCGCGAGCTGGTCGGCGAAGGGGGTTTGCATGCGCGCTGAAAGATACCAAGCGACGGGAGCGGCGCCACCGATGGGTTGCTGGGAGGCGAGCCATCGCTCGCCCGCACGGGATCGAATCTCGACGGGACGGGTCCGCGTGCCTGGGCTGGCGGTTCCCACCCGGCTCCGTCGCTCGACTGACGGTGGACGAGCGTTCGGCGCTTGGTGTCGACGCCCGCCCCCAGACCGCGACCGCTCCCAGCGGCGTGAGCGGCGATGAACTACGCCCCGCCTAGCAAGCTGGAGGACTCGGGCTCGCGGCGTTGGCTCTCGGTTCTCGGCGCCGGCCGTTCATTCGCGGCATCGGCCGACCCGGACCACAGCAACGTCCGTCGCAGTCGTTCGGGGTCGAGCGGTTTGGTCAGCCACCCCGTCAAACCCATCTCCGTCATCTCTCGCCGGCCGGGGCGCTCGGCTTCGCCGGTCAACGCCACGATCGGGGTCTGGGAATCGCGCGTACGAATCTCCCGGGTGACCTCCAGGCCGCCGATGTCCGGCAGGCCGAGATCCATCAAGATCAGATCGAAGCGCTGGCGCTGCGCGATGGCCAGCGCTTGTTCGCCGGTGCCGGCAAATGTCACGCGTTGGCGGTCCCGTTCCAAAAGCCGGCGGATCAGCATCTGGTTGACCTTATTGTCTTCGACGACGAGCACGTCGAGTCGGGGCAGCGAAGCCGGGTCGACCGTGGCCTCGACGGGCTGTTCGACTTTCGCGGCCCGTTCGACGGCCACCGAGAACCAAAATCGGCTGCCGCGACCGACCTCGCTGTCCACCCCGATCTCGCCGCCCATCTGCTCGACGAGCCGGGCACAGATGGCCAGGCCGAGCCCGGTCCCCCCGTACTTGCGTACGGTGGAGGGCGATGCCTGACCGAAGGCTTCGAATATCGTGTCGAGCTTGTCGGGGGGAATCCCGATTCCCGTGTCCCGCACCTCAAACTGCAGCCGCAGCCCGCGGGCTGACTCCACCGTTGTCGCGCGGACTGTGACTTCACCGTGGTGCGTGAACTTGATGGCGTTGCCGACGAGATTGTTGAGTACCTGTCGAATGCGATGGGCGTCCGCGGTGAACCACGCTTGTTCGCAGTCGGTGCTCCACGAGAGGCGCCCGTGGGTCATCAGCACCTGCAGTGGTTTCATGGCGTGATCCAACAGCTCTCGGGGGGAGAACGCGACCGGATCGAGTTCCACGCGTCCCGCGTCCAGCTTGGACAGGTCGAGGATGTCGCTAATGAGGTGCAAGAGGTTTTGACCCGACTCTTGCAAAGTGGCCACCAGTCGACGCTGATCCTCGTTCAGATCGCTATCCGCCAAGAGGTGACTGACTCCGAGCACCCCGTGCATGGGCGTGCGAAGCTCGTGACTCATCGTGGCCAAAAAGACGCTCTTGGCTTCGGCGGCGGCGACCGCTCGCTGCTCGGCCTCTTCGAGCTGTAGCTGGGTACACACCAGCTTGCGCCACGCATTGCCTGACTGGCGCCCATCTTTGTAGATGAAGGCGAGGTAGACCACCGTGCCCACTGTGAACCCCAAGGCGTCGGGGAGCAGCAGCGTGCCCACGAGCGCCGGCGCAAACAGGCTCGCCAAGAACCACACCTGAGTTCGCGGGCGGATGCCGAACGCGGTGCTACCTCCGGCCGCCAGCGCGGCCAAAGCGACGTAGCCGAGGACCGTTTCCGGCCCGTATTGATAGTGGTTGGCGATCCATGCCGTCGTGCCGCCCCAGGCGAGCGCGAGCGCGGCGACCAGACCGTCGTGCACCGAAGACTGCCAACGGCCATCGCCGACCTCGCGTCGCATCCGATGGGCCAGGACGGCCCGGACCGTGCAGAGCCCCAAGACAACGGCTAGACCCGCCGCCCCCACCGGCGGGGCGGCTTCGGCAACTCCTCCGGCGAAGTACATGAGCACGGCTACCGCGGCGTAGGCAAGCGCTCCATTGAACGAGCGCTCTCCCATCTCTTTCACCGAACGAGCGATGAATCGCGGGTGGTGGTGCATCTGGCTCATCTTGCAGCTACCGGCCGGCTGCGCGTCGGCCCGGCTCCGCGCGCGTGTCGCCGACCCGCTCCGCGTTGAGCTCGCACGACCTAGTACGAAGCCGGCGTTTCGCTGAGTGTGCTCGCAGAACGGACGTGCGTCCACTCGCTTCAGACGGGCGGTGGAGCGGGACGGGTGTCGTTTGCGCGGGCAGTTGAGGGACGCTGTTCGCTTCGGGGGGACGGCCGCGCATGACGGTTTCGTCTGGCCCCCTCCGGCGTGCTGGCCGTCACATCGCGAGTCGGGCGAGATGGCGCCGCGCGACTATGGACAGTGGCGTCCGCCGGCCGGCTATTCAACCGGGGTGTAGTTGTCGCAGGCGTCGCCAATCGTGGCGACCGCCTGGGAGAAGAACCCGCTGAATTCGGGGAGGCAGATATCTCCCACCAGGCCGTGTGTGAACATCTCGGTGAACTCGGCCAGCCGGGTGCCGAAGTGTTCTTGCGACTGCGGCACCGGACAGTCGGCGCCGGGGGTGCCGTAGAGCAAGCTGAGGACCACAATGTTGGTCTCCACGCCGCCGCGGGCTTCAACCAGCAGTTCGAACCAGTCGGCCGGTTCATCGTCACGACCGCCTGCCCCGTTGGTCCACGGGTTGTCGTCCTCGTCGGTGAGGTAGACGACCACCAGTAGCGAGTCGTCTCGCGCGAAGCCGTCATTGCACGCTCCGGGGGCGTTGAGTTCGGGGCTGAGCGCCTCGAACATCGCATCGACTTGGTACTCCGCGCCGCTGCCGAACTCGTGGAGCTTGGCCGCACAGGTGAAGCCATCGGCCAGGTCGTCGTTTTCCGTCATGAAGCGCGTTCCGTCGACGTAGACCGTGGCCTCATCGGGTCCACACCCGTCGCGTTCCTTGCCATGATCGCGATGTCCAGTGGCGGTGATCAGGCCGCCGATCGTCCGACACTCGGCGGGTTCGTTGAACGGATGGCCAACGAGATCGGTGTCGACAACCCCGACATGAAGGCCGTCGACTTGATCGAGATCCTCGCGGATCCGCTTCGCAAACCCCGGGAAGCTGGCGATCATGCGTTGCTGGTCGTCGTAGGTGGAGGGGGAATCGTCGATGACGAAGAGAATGTCCACGTCGCAGTCAATCCCGTCGTCGGGGATTTCCCCGGTCGGAGGCCCTCCGATATCGAACTTCGGGCCGTCGTCATCATCGTCGTCGTCGTCGTCGTCGTCGTCGTCGTCGTCGTCGTCGTC
>QKPP01000172.1 GCA_006508105.1 Myxococcales bacterium FL481
GATGTAGCGCTCGCGCACCGCTCCACGCGCGACTGGCTGGTAGATGCCCACGATGAACCAGCGCAGCCCGTGGGCAATCCCCCGCTGCACTCGGGCGGGCAGGGCCAGCAACCCGCGTCGCGGCAACCGACGCCGCGGGCCGTGGCCGAGATGCGCGGGCAGGACCAAAAACGACTCCACCAACGAGATCACCAATACCGAGATCACCACCGCCGGAATCATCACAAACACCTTCCCCATCGTGCCGGGGACGAAGAACATCGGGGCGAAGGCCGCGATCGAAGTCAAGATCGCGAAGGTGATGGGCACGGCCATCTCGCGCGCAGCCAAAATCGCAGCCCGCATCGGAGCGTTGCCAGCATCGATGAACGCGTAGGTCCGTTCGCCGACCACGATGGCGTCATCGACCACCATGCCCAGCGTGACGATGAACGCGAACAACGTGATCATGTTGATCGACAGCCCCGTTGGCGCCAAAACAAAGAACGACCCCAAAAACGAGATCGGGATCCCCAACGACACCCAAAACGCCAAGCGAAGATCGAGAAACAACGCCAAGATCACCACCACGAGGACCAGACCCGCGCCGGCGTTTCGCAGGAGCAAATCGATGCGTTCGCGCAGAATCTGAGAGTCGTCGTTCCAGGTGTCGACCGAGATGTTCGCTGGCAGTTGGCCGCGCAACTTCTCGGCGTAGGCCTTGACCGCGTCGGCCACCGCCGTGGGGGTTTCGTTGCCCACGCGGTACGCGGTCAGCCGCACCGCGCGTCGACCGTCATAGAGCGAGTACTGGTCGGTTTCTTCGTAGCCGTCGCGGATCTCAGCGATCTCGCCCAGGCGGACCTCGGCGCCGGTCGCTGTCCCCCGCAGCACCAAGTCTTGCAGCTCGTAACCCGCCCGCCGCCGATCGGCGACGCGAACGAGAATCTCGCCGCGGTTGGTATCGATGCCCCCGGCCGGCAATTCTAACGAACCCCGGGACACTTCCCGGGCGATATCGCCAAGGGTCAGCCCGTATTGCTCCAGCCGAGCCCGCGGCACTTCGATCGCGACCTCGAGTCGCGGCACGCCCTCGAGCTCGACTTGAGTGACCGCCTCGTCATCGAGCAGGGCCAGCCGGGCGTCTTCGGCCAGATCGTGCAGCGTGCGAAGATCCTGGTCTCCCGATAGGATCAGCGAAATGACCTGTCGCCGGTTCCGCGCCAAGCTGACGGTCGGCTCCTCGGCTTCCTCGGGAAACGTCGTGATGCGATCGACCTCGTTTTTGACATCCGCCAGCACCTGATCGGCATCAGCGTCGAGCAGCAGCTCGATATTGACCGTCCCCGTTCCCTCGAGCGCATTCGATTTCACCCGCTTGACCCCGTCGAGCCCGCGCACGCGCTCTTCGACGGCCAGCAAAATGCCCTGTTCCACCTCGGCGGGACTTGCCCCGGGGTACGCCACGGCGACCACGACGAGGTCGAGGTCGAACTCGGGAAAGACCTCCTGCTTGGTCCGCAATGCGCCCATGATGCCGCCCACCACCAGCACGAACATCAGCAGGTTGGCGGCCACGGAGTTGGACGCCATCCAGGCCAGCATGCCGCGCTTGGGCGTGCGCTCGTTGACCACAGACGGCGTGTCACTCCCCTCGGGGTCGGGCTTGCTCGGCGTATCCATGCGCTAACCCTCCGCTTTGGCCGGTATCGGGTTGGCGTCGGAGGCCGCAGTCGCCGGGGAGTTGTCATCGACGCTCGACCCGGGGGCGGCCACCATCGGGTCGCTGACGGGCTGCGGCTCGACCAACATGCCGTCGACCGCGTTCGCCGGCGGCTCCGCGAGAATCCGCACGCCATCGGCAAGGCTCTCGTCGGCGCGGACATAGACGTGATCCGCGTCGCCCCACGCCACCACGAGATCGTGCCGACGCAAACGATTGTCGTCGGCGACGGTCCACACGCGGCGTCCTTCGAACAGCGAGCGCCGCGGCACCGCGAACGTCGGCGCCAAGCCGCGCCCGCGGATCTCAACCGAGACGAACGCCCCGGGCAATAGCGGCAAGCGACCCGCTGAGGGGGCAAACGGGTCGCGGACGGCGACCAACACCATCAGCATGCGGCTTTCGGCATCGAGCTCGTAGACCAACCGGCGCACCGCCCCGTCCCAAGTCGCCGTCCCGCCCCCGGGCAGCAGCTGCGACACCGCCGCGGGCGAACCCAGCTCGTCGGGGGCCGCCGGCACCTCGAACAGTTGCAAGGCATCGATCGGGACCGCGACGCGGGCCCACACCTCGTCGGTGCCCACCAGTGTGGCCAAAGCGGCGCCCGCCCCCACGACCTGCCCCGTCTCCACGTTCTCGCGCACCACCGTGGCGTCGAACGGCGCTCGGATGACCGTGCGCTTGAGGTCGAGCCGAGCCCGATCCAGCGCGCCTTGGGCCGCATCGACCCCCACCGCGGCCGCTTCCGCCTGCGCCTGACGACTCGCCAGCCGGCCCGGATCGGACGCGGCTTGGTCGCGTTGCTGCAACAAGGCCCACTCGCGTCGCGCCATCTCCCCGCGGCCCGCCTCGAGTTCGCGCTCGAGCTCAGCCTGCTGCACCTGGCTGCGTTGCTGACGGAGCGCCAGGGCGTACGCCGACCGGTCGATCCGCAGCAAGACCTCGCCCGATCGCACACGGCCCCCGACCGCGAGCTCCGGCGCTTGGTACACCACCCGGCCCGAGACCTCGGGCACCACCGTCATCTCACGGGCGGCCTCGACGATGCCCGTGCCGCTGACCACCGCGGGGCGAGTCTCCGCCCTCAGACGCAGGACCTCCACACGCGGTGGCGGCGACGGCGACGGCGTGGCGCTCACCGTCGGCGTGCTAGCGACCATCTCACGAGCCATCGCACCGGCTGCCGCGAGGATGGCGAGCGGGAGAACAAGTCTGGTGATGAACTTGCGAAACATACGATCACCTTCGGCAAAGCTACGGCGCGGGGGTATCCCCAAGCGCCTGGTAAAGCGTGATGCGAGCGGCGAGCAAGTCTCGCCGCGCTGTGACCAATCCGAGTTCGGCTTGCTGCGCGGTGTTCAACGCGGTCAAGACCGGCAGGTAGGCCCCAAGGCCCGATCGATAGCGACGCCGCGTCTCATCGAGTGCGACTCGAGCGGCCTCCCACTGCGCCTCGAGAGCCTCGACAACTCGCCTTTGCTCTCGTTCGCGCAAGAGGGCCTCTTCGACCTCGCGCGTCGCGGTCAGCACGGCGGCATGCAACTGATGTCCCGCGGTCTTGGTTTGGGCTTGGCTTTGCCGCAATCGGGCGAGGTTCGTCCCGCCGTCGTACAGCGGTACCGAGATCACCGCGCCCGCGTTCCAAAACCACTGGGAATTGAAGTCGCCCAGATCGATAAACTGCACCCCCGTACGCCCGGTCAGACGCAGCGACGGGGCAAACGCCCGCTTGGCCCCCCGCTCGCGCTGCCGCGCCGCTTCGAGGCGCAGCTGTTGCGCTCGAAGATCCGGGCGAGCGCGCACCAACTCCGACGGCCTTCCCGTGTGCGGCGCGGGTGGCAGATCGGGCAGCGTGGCGACCGTGTCGAACGACGGCCCGGGCGGCTCGCCGATCAACACGGCCAACCGCTGCTCGAACGCGCGCAGCTGGATTTGGGCCTGCGGTACCAACGTCTTGGCGGACGCGACTTGTTGCCGCTGCTGCAAGACGTCGACCGCATTCGCCTGCCCCAGCTCGAACCGCGCCTCGGTGACCGCGAGCAACTCCTCGCTGACCTCGACTTGACGGGCCGAAATCACCAGCTGGGCCCGTGCCGTGACCACATCGTAGTAGGCGGCCACGATGGACGCGGACATTCGCCACTGCGCGGCGTCACGATCTGCCCGGCCGGCTCTCCGATCCTGGCGGCTGGCCCGGCGTTGCAGTCGTTGACGACCGGCCACGTCCAGGTCGACCCCGAGATTCAACACCGAAGAGCCGGTGTAGTATAGCGTGGGCAAGTCCGGCGCCGGCATGCCACCGCCACCGCCACCGCTGGGCGCCCCGCCAAACTGAAACCCCAGCGAATCGAGCGGGGCGACCGTGACCGACGTGTCCCAAGTCAGCTGCGGGAGTAGGGGCGCGAGCTGCTGGCGAACGACCGCGTCCGCCTCGTCGATCCGGCTTTGTGCGGCCGCGAGGTCGGGGCTTCGGTCACGACCACGGGCGATGAGCGCGTCGAGCCGCGCATCGCCGAATGCCCGCCACCAATCGGAGCGGCGCGGCACGGTGGGGCCCGCCGGAGCTTGACGATAGCCATCGACTCCCTGGCTCGCGTCCTGGGAACCGTCGGCAACCGGTGGCGCGGGCTGGTTCGCGCCGGGTCGAGGTGAGGCCGTCCCCGCCGTCGAAGGCGGAGCCTCGGGGCCGACCGGATTCGCCTTCGCATCGGGCGACGAACGACCCGCGTGCGCCAGTGCGAGTACAAACGTGAGGGCCGCAACGCTCTGACTCATCATTGCTCTCGTTTTGCAGGTCGAAGCTCGATGCCGCGAGAGATCAGCGCGGTGATCTCATCGAGATAGTCCGGCGACGTGGGCGGGGCCGCGTCGCCCAGAATGTGCCGAAGCATATGTCGTGACTGCAGCGCGCCCAGCAACGCACCGGCGGCTGCGGACGGGCTGGGCACGTAGGCCAATCCCTTGTCCCCCACAGCGCGAAACCAAGCCGTCACCACCCGATGGGCCCGCGCCGGAGGAGGCTCGGTGAACTGCTCGAAGATCTCTTCCATGTCGAACTGAGCCGACTTGAGAACGGCAAGGCAGGGAATGAGCTCCGTGAAGAAACCGTCGGCGCGTACCACCAGTTCCCGCAACTGTTCCGCCGCCGGGCGATCGTCGGGACCACGCTCGGCGTGCTCGAGCCAGTCGGGCTGCGCAGGGGGTCCGAGAGACCGCAGCAGCAACTCGCGTTTGGTCCCCATCCGCTTGAACAACGCGGCTTGCGACACGCCGAGTTCCGCGGCGATGTGGCTCGTCGACACGGACGGCCCATAGGCCAAAAAACACCGTCGGGCGGCCCGGAGGAGATCGTCGTCGCTGAACGTGCGGGGGCGCATGAGGTCGGCAGTTTGTAAGTGACTGGTCAGTTACTATCAGACGATCGTGGCCCTGGCCAGCGATCGCGGAAATCCCGCAACGCCCGGATCGAACGAGAGCCGGCGTTTCCCGAGGCGCGGACGCCCCGCTGGGGATTCGGGCCGGAGAGTTCACGCCGTCGCTGCTGGGGACCGCCCGACCGGCGCCAGTTGCGCAAATTGCGCGCGCCAGGACCCTGTCCACCGACGTCGGTGGATGCCTCCATCTCTGCCCGGCACCCCCGTCAGACTGATCGGAGGCACGCCCGAGGCGACAGACCGCCGTCGATCTCCTCCGCGACCGGAACCCTCGGCGGCTGTCGCCGCTCGCTTCAGGGGCGAACCGGGCGGAGCTGCGCCGACCCGATGGCTCCCCGCTCGCCGACCTTGTCGGCAACGTAGTCGCAAAGTCCGTCCGACAACGAGACGTAGTAGGTCTCGGGGATCAGCGAATCGAGATTGATGTGAAACTCGTACATTTGCCACTGCTCGCGCTGCGCCCCCGTGCTCTCGAACCAAAGCCAATGCACGCGCTCGAACTCCGCGAGACGCTCAGGGTCGAGCCGCGCTCGCAGCATCGCATCCTCATCGATGGTGTCGGCGAGCACCGCCAGTGCGAACACACGGTCAAGTCCGGTCGTCCCGGTGTTCCAGCGATACGACCCGGGCTCCGTGTCGCCGATCCGTTCGCCGAGCTGGAAGTCGTTCGGCCCGTCGAGCCCGAGTTGGGCGATCAGATCGTTGGCCGACTCGTAGTCGCACACACGACGCTGCAACAACGCCCAACGGATACGCGGGTACTCAGGATGCTGCTTGGCCCGGCGCAGTAGCGAGTCGGCGACCGCCGCGGACAAGTCGAGGTTGAATGCCACATTGGCCCGCCCATCTACCCGCGCGGGCAGGATGAAGTGCCCCTCGCGGACCACCGTGGTGGGGTCCTGAAATCGCAAGCGGTGCAGTCGACCCCCGTCTGGCTGCTCCGAGATGATCCGCAAGATCGCCTTCGTATCCGCGTCGTCGAACAGATTGGCACCGTCCCCAAACGCCCCCGACCAGCGTGGAAACGATCCCCAGATCGGGCGCGGTGGCGTCCCGTGGCAGCCGCGGCAGGTCGCGTCGTCACGACCCAGCCGAGGCGGCTGTTGACCGAAGTCAACATCACGATAGCGCCACAGACCGGTCTCGCGGTCGAGCTGAGCGATCTCCACCACGTCGACGTTGGGGTCGCTCGGATCGGTGCCGATGGCCATCAGAAAGCGCGCGTCAGAACCGAATAACAACAAGCGCGGGTGTTCGTGGGAAGCGCCGTGTTGCGACTGCGATTCGTGCATCAACGTGAAGTGCCCAAAGAAGCTCGCCGGCAAGTAGTCGATCAGCGCGTCCACGCTGGTCACCTGACCGTCGTTCACCGCCGCGTAGATCGCCTCGATGCTCGGGAAGCGCGCTGGCGTGGGGGGCTGGGTCGCCGCCCCGAAGTCTGGGTCGCTCGCGCGGCGAGTCTCGGGGGCCTCGCAAGCCGCCAGCGCCAACCACGTCCACGCGAAGGCGAGCGTGCCGACGAGGCGGTGCCATTTGGGGAGTGCCATCCATCGTCGAGGCTAGAGGATCGCGCCCACACCCGCCAAGCCGCGGCGCTCGCTCAGGCTGTAGGCGGTCGGAAACCCCGGTTGAATCCGTCGCCCACGCGGCGACGGGACCGCGAGGCCATCCCGCACCCAGCCGCTGGGGCCCCGCGGGCCCGGTCACGAAGCGTGGTCGAGCCGCGCGCGCCGGCCCCGGCCACGGCACCACCGCATCCGGTCCGGTCGACGGCGATCTAGAACATCACCTGCGCGCCGTACATCCCGATCAAGGAATAGACCGGCGTCGACGCGGAGGTCTCTGATGGCGTCCACCGTATCTGCAACGCTTCGGCGAACATCAAGCGCCCTTGGGCCACCAACCGCAGCCAAGGGCGGACACGAACGCGAAGATCCACTGACGGCGACACGAGGAATCGAAAGCGACCGGTGTGCGGTCGATCGCGACCCCGGGGGGGCCACGAGCTCCCCAGCGCGACCCCAGCCGACACCGTCCAAAACGGCGTGATGTCGAAGCCGATGGCGGGCTCGAACAGCAGTCGCATCCACAGCACGCGGGTGCGTAAGTTCTCTTCTTGCGCCACCGACTGGTCGACCACCACGTGGCCCCACTGCCCGTAGTGGCCGCCAAGGCGAAACTCGCCGTAGTACTGCGAATGCGGGGCCCGCCGGGGGCGAAAGCTCGCGGCGAGCTGGCCTTGTAGCACGAAGAACATCCCAGGATTGATGTCGATCGGCGCTTGCGGAGACAAGGCCAGACCCCCGCCTTGCAGCAGCGAAAAGTTGAAGTCGAGCACGCGGGCACTCTCGCTCGGCGGGGGCATCTGTAGCTGACCGTCGCGGATCGGTGCGCTCGTCTCGAGATGATCGCGGTCGCCGACGACCACGTAGCGGACGGGCTCACAGCTCGCGCCGGGCACGTGCACCCACAAACGATCTCGATGCATGACCGCGTAGCGACGAGACTCACCGTCGTTGCCGAGAACCTCCAGGTGTGAGATGCGAGCGCCTGGCACCTCGCGGGCCCAAGCGGAAACATCGACTTCGAGATCGATCGCCTCGGGGGGCAGGTAGCTGCGCAGCCGCTGTCCCGGCCGGCGCAAAATCTCGCTCCACTGCTCGCCGGGGCGCTGCGGATGCTCAAACGTGACGGTGTTGGGCACGTCGATGGCCGTTTGCTCCAAATCGAGGTCGCCTCCGGGACAGACGTATTCGCATCGGTTCTCGACCCATGCGCCCTGACAACTCACGCCGTCATCGAGCGTCGCCGCAGGACAGGTGCCACGGCGATGCAAGCAAGCCGGCGGTCGCCACGAAAAACCCAATCGTCGCACATGGAGTTCGAGCTGGTCTGGCCACGCGCCCGACCAGGTGTGAACAAAGGCCGGCCCGCGGGGCGCGTCCTCGGTTCCGACCAACTCGACTTGGAACGCTCCGGTCCCGCGAGCGATGGGGATCGCCACCCGCCACCGCGAGGTGCCGGTCAACGAACCGACGCACTTCGCCGGCAGTACCACGCCGTGGGCCCGCGCGGCGATGCGCCCGCGCTGCGACTCTCGCGGGCCAAAATGGGGGGTGTGGACATCGAACCAGTGACACCGAGGCTCGACGGGCATCACGATCAATTGGTCACTGCGCCCCGAGGTCTCGGCCCGATGGCTGCGTCGATCCGCGACGAAGTGCCCCCCCAGCGTACGTGCGGTCACCACCCGCGCTCGCAGGTCCGCGTCGATTCCGACGGTCACCACCCCACCGGTGAGACGCAGCGATTCGACCCTCGGGGGAGCCCCGTCGGGATGTTCGAGCAACAGCACCACGACGCTCGCATCCGGCTCGACCTCCCGTGCGAGGGTATCGGCCGTACACGCCGCGTGCAGATCAGCGGGAGCCAGACCCCCGGCCAACTCGACCACCGGCGCACACGGACTGCCGGGAGCATCGCAGCCCGCACTGGGGGTGGACCGTCCCCAGGCGCTCGCCGCCAACTCGTAAGCGCCCGGGGCGGGCTCGGCGGCGAGAAGTTCGGTGAATGCGGTGCGGGTGCGCGGGCCCGGGCCGCGAGACACGACGCAAACGTGGTTCGGCACGCCACCGATGCGAGGCCGCAAATCGATCGTGACCACCCCGAAGTCGTCGGCCGCGGCCGTGACGGGCAGCAGCCAGCCAAGCACCACCCATAGTCGACACAGCCACCGCCACCAAGACCGAGCTTCGCGACCGCAGCGAGCCCCGAGTCGGAGAGCGATCGTCACCGGCTGGTTCGAAACCCGGTGATCGGGCGCAGTGCGCCGCCGCAGCGCGAGGCCACGGCGCCCCCGGGCCGCTGATTCGGGCCGGCAGCGGGGCATGACGACGACGGACTCGAGCCCCCGCTGCACGCCTCGCCCAGCGAGCGGTCGTGGCACAGCGGCTAGTCGCATTGAGTTGCTGGCACCTCGCCACACACCAAATAGTGGCCACAAGCGAGGCCGATCCGCTCGATGCGAGCGCGACGGGTCTCCGATCGACAGGCGTAGCAGGCCCCCGCGTGACGCAACATCGCAGCCCCTCGAGCCCGCCGGGCGAGCAGTACGTACGTGTCCTCGTGCACGTGGCAGTAGCGCGAGGCCGCGCCCCCTCCTCGGCGCGGAGACGGACCGCGCAACCCGGCCACTGTCGTCGCAGGAGACTCGACATGGGCCTTGCGACCGCCTGACGCCGCGTCCGACCTCACCGAAGCCGGCGACACGGCCAACGCGGGCGCCCGCTCGCGCGACCGCGGCGACATCGGAGCGTCGGGGGCACGCACGACCGTGACCATCTCAGACCCCGTCGCCGCCGCGTTCGTGGGAGCCGACAACACGACGGCCTCGGCTTGCCCCTCGGTGGCCGCAGCGGGCTCGGCCGCCGGCCCCGAGCGACCGCGGGGAGGCCCGGCCGAGGCTCCCGGAGGGTCCAGCGCGGGTCGCCACACCACGGTCCCACCCACGACGGCCAGGCACGCCGCAGCCGCGAACCAGACCCGACCCCGCCAGGACGGGCGAGCGGCCTCACCTCGCTCGACGCTGGCCAGACGGGCCAGCAACGCCCCCATGCTCGGCCAGCGCTTCGCGGGCGCTTGCGCCAGGCCCCGGCGCAACGCCGCGAACAACGGCGCGGGAATCGGCGAGTCTCCGGGCGGAGCTTGGAGTCGCCCTGCCGCGGCGTTGGCGATCATGCTCGGCAACGAGGTCCCCGCGAACGGGCGCTGACCGTACACGGCTTCGTACACCGCCACGCAAAAGCTGTACTGATCGCTGGCGCGGCTCACCGCGTGGCCGTCGATGAGCTGCTCGGGCGACATGTACAGCGGCGTGCCCATGATCGCACCGGCATCGGTCAGCGTGGGATCGAAGGCCTCGTCGGTCGGCTCCCGCGGGGACGGGTGGGCGCTGTGAGCCGACGCCGGGACCGGGCCGGCGTGGCGTTCGTCGGTGCTACGAGCCAGGCCGAAGTCGAGCACGCGGACCCGGCCGTCGCGAGCGATCAGCACGTTGTCCGGTTTGAAGTCGCGGTGCACCAAATCCACGTCATGTGCAGCCGCGAGGCCTTGTCCCGCGGCAATGAGCATACGCAACGCCTCGCGCCACGGCCGGGGCTCGCGGGCCAACCATTGCGTGAGCGTCTCCCCGTCGACCAGCTCCATGGCGATGAACACCCGCTCGTCGTCGACGCCGACGTCGTACACCCCGATCACGTGGGGATGAGACAGGCGAGCGAGCGCGCGAGCCTCTCGCGTGAGGCGCTGCCGTGCCTTGTCGTCCGCCGCCACGCTCGGGTGCAACACCTTGATCGCCACCGCCCGCTGCAGCTGAGGATCCCAAGCCTCGTAGACCACTCCCATCCCACCCGCGCCCAGCCGCGACCGGATCTCGTAGCGACCGATCCGACCCGACCGGGTGCCCTCGGTGGCCGCGGCGCCGAACAACGCCTTGGCGACCCGCGATCGGGCGCGAGCCGCCGCCAGATCCACAGCGGGGGCGCGCCCGATGCCAGACGCTTCGCGGGGCGAATCGGCGTCGCCGGCCATCGCCCGCATGATTACACACAGCCCCCCGATCGGACGGACTGCATCGACCGCCGGGCACAATGTCGGACTGTGCGCGCGACGCCGTTCCCCCCGCTACAGGCAGATCAGTTCGCGGGGGGAGTGAGTGATGCGCTCGTATCCGGTCTCGGTGATTTCCACATCGTCCTCGATCCGGACCCCGCCCCACCCCGGAATGTAGATGCCCGGCTCGACGGTCACGACGCAACCCGGCCGCAACACCTGCTCACAGTCGGCGCCCATCATCAGCGGCTGCTCGTGCAAAAACAGACCCACTCCGTGCCCGAGTCCCTCCCCAGCGAACTCGGCGAACGGTGAGGCATCGATCACCTCACGCGCCGCGATGTACGGCACCGCCCCCGTGACGCCCGGCGCGATCACGTCGAGTGCCGCCTGCTGGGCCCGCAACACGGTGTCGTAGACGGCACGTTGGCGCTCATCCGGCTCCCCGACCACCACCGTCCGCGTCATGTCCGAGCCGTAGCCGGAGATTTTGGCCCCGAAGTCGAACAGCACGAAGTCTCCCGCCGCCAAGCGCCGCTCCCCCGGAGCGCCGTGGGGCAGCGATGAGCGGGGCCCCGACAGCAGGATCGTTTCGAACGACAGCCCCTCCGATCCGCTGCGCTGTAGCCGGTACTCCAGGTCCAGAGCGATTTCGCGCTCACTGACCCCGACCCGCACGACGTCTCGCAAGAGCCCGGCCAACGCCTCGTCCGCGAGAGCGGCGGCCCGGCGCAAGCACGCGATCTCCGTCGCGTCTTTGACATAGCGCAGCGCCTCCACCACGCCGGCGCACGGCTCGAGCCCGCGCTGGGGCAGACCGGCTCGCAGCCCCTCGAGCTGGGCAACCGTGGTGAACTCGCTCTCGAAGGCCACCCGTTTGGCTTGGCTGCGATCGAGCAACTGGGCGATCTGCGCGGGCAGGGTGGTGGTCGCACGATCCCGGATGACCACTTCAAAGTCGGTGCAATCTTCTTGAGCAACCTCAGCGTAGCGGTAATCCGTGATCAGACTCGCCCCGTGCGGCGTCACCAATGCGTGCGCGGCGTGCCCGGTGTAGCCCGACAGATAGCGAATGTTCTCGACGCCACTGACCAAAAAGGCGTCCACGCCGAGTTCCGACAGTCGGGGAAGGAGTCGTTCGAGTCGAGTCATGCGACCCACATCGTACGGTGGTCGCCAGACGCGGGGGAAGCGGTGATCCGCTCGGCACGTCGGTGCGCCGCCCCCGAGCCGCGGCGGGCCCGAACGCGGCAGCGCGCTCCGACGCGGACCCGCGCGGACAGCCGACCGGACCCGCGCCGTCGCGCCTGCGCTGGGTCGCGTCTTCGGCGGGTCGGCAGTTCCTAGCCACCAAACCAGTGGCCAAGCTTGAGCAACAATACGTGCTCGCCTTCGGCGTCCGCCATGTCCTCGATGTCCCGCGCGACATCGAAACGACCGTCGGAACCCGAGGCGGCGCGACCTTGGCTCCAGATGAACGAAAGCGTCGAGCCCGGCACGTACTCCCAGCGCAGGACGAAGTTCGAACGCAGCTCACGAAAATCGAAATCCGGGGCGTCGAACGTGTAGGTGTAACCGGCGCGAGTCACCGTGTACTCGTCGTCCGCCCGCGCGATCTCTGGCCCGGAGAGCACGTGAAATCGATCGTCAAAATCCTGGGCTTGGTGGTCGTCGGGTTCTTTGAACTGATCGTATCGACCCGAGCTGGTAAACGGCTGCGCGTAGATTTGCATGCTTAGATTGCGAGTGATGGTGTAGTTGACCCGGAGGGTCACGCCTAGGGTGGTCTGCTGGATCCGTCCGAGCACATAGTGGTCGACGGCCTCGGCATCCTCGGTCGCAGTGACGTACTGCAGCTGGCCGAGGCGCTGCGAGAACGATGGCCCGAGGCTGAGCTCGAGATTGCTGCGCGCCAACACCGAAAAGTCCAGATTCGAGCCCAGCTCCCACGAGCCTTGGGCCGGTGAGGCACCTCCGTAGGCGATCAGATTGCCCCGGGCCCGGCGGCGCTCATCGGATCGAATGCCCAAGTTGGCGTTGTGCCACACGTCCGCGCGCACCGATGGCCCGCCGCGAAGCAAACCTGGGTTGACCCGATTGAAGTTCGTCGCGTAGCCCAACCATCCCCCCCACAGATTGTTGAAGGTGATCGAACCGTTGACGTTGGCCCCGTTGGTGAGGTTCTCGGGCTGCCAGTTGCTCACCGACCAGGCGTTCAGATTCAAGAAGTACTCGCGCACGTGCTTGCTCGGGCGTTGGTCTCGAAACTGGGTCCACACCCAGCCGACCGCGAAGTCGGCTTCGCGCTGAAACCCGACATCGTTGACTTCAAATCCGGGGGTGCGGGCGTCCACGCCGACGGCGAACCGCCAAAACTGGCCGCCAGTGCGACCCACGTCGCCCACCATCGCCAGTCCGCTGAGGCTTTCACGAGTCTCGTCGACGTGGACATGCTCGGCGTCTGGTCGCTGAAAGAATCGCTGGCTCGCCCGTTGCGTGATCTCGATCGCCTCCGGCGAGCCACGCACGTGGCTGCCGGCCAGCTTCGCGTTGGCGTTCCACATGTCGCCCGCGAAGCGGTGACTAAACTCCATCCCGGAAGCGTAGGCCGCCTCGTGCAAATCGTCGCGGAACGGCGTGCCCTCGAGTTGTCGATTCACCGCGGTCCCCGCGATGCCAATGGTCGTGCGACCTTCGTTGAGGTCCTTGCGGACGCGACCGACCGCGTAGTTGGTCATCGGCTCGACCACCGCCCGCTCGTGCACCCCGCTCGTATGCCGGATGTCGGCCATCTCTTGCGCGGTGAGGGCGTCCATGAGGCCAATGGACCACCCGCGAGAGGTCTTGCCCGTCAGTTTCGCGGCCCCGAAGATGCTCGTGGTCGGGTCCTGCCGGTAGTAGTCGCCGTAGTCGGCTCCACTCCCCTGCGGTGCCCGCCCGATGCGACGCGAGTAAAACAGCGTGTCTTGGGCTCCGTCTCCATCGCCTTGGCTGAGACGAAACTGGATGATGTCGGCGCCCTCGAGAAAGAACGGCCGGCGCTCGCGAAAGAACACCTCTTGCGCCGTGAGGTTGATCTGCGATGGGTCCGCGTCCACCTGGCCGAAGTCCGGGTTGATCGTGCCCGACAAGGTCAAGTTGTTCGTGACCCCGTACTTGAAATCGAGGCCGCTACGAAACTGAGGCTCCGCGCCGTCCCCAAAGGGGTCGTCGGCTGCGGCCGCGGGGAACTTCGCACCGCCGATGAAGTACGGCAACAGCTCCAGCCGATGCATCCGCTCCGGCAACGCCACGCCGTCGAGACGCCCGAACAGGCTGACCACCCGAGGCTTGTTGCGCGGGGTGGGAGACCACCAGGTTTCCTCGCCGGTTCGTTGCACCACACGACGGATCTGGAAGCCCCACGCTTGCGTCGTGTCCGCAGTGAACCGCAGCTGGCGCAAGGGCACGCGAAACTCCGCCACCCACCCCTGGTCGTCGACCGACGTGGCGCCAGTCCACACCGCGTTCCAGCTGTCGTCGGAGTTCGTGTCGTCAAACAGCACCATGTCGTGCTGCACCCCGGCCGCATTGAGCCCGAACACAAACGCGGTGCGGCGATCGGCGTAGGAATCGATGCCAACGTAGATCCAATCCGATGACGAAGACTGGTCTCGACGAGTCAACAACGCGCGAATGGCCGTAGGTTCGTCGTCATGGGCCCGTACGCCGATGTAGAGCGCTTCTTCGTCGAAGAGCACGCGAAACTCGGTTTGGTGATCGGGCGCTTCGCCCTCATCCGGTTCCCGTTGCCAAAACCCCGTGCTGGCCGGCGCTCGGGCCCAGTCCGGCTCGTCGAGTCGGCCATCGACACGAATCTCGCCCACGCGGCGCACGGCGCTGGCCCGCTTGTCGGCGGCCTGAGCTTGGCCGACGAGGAGCGGCAGCCCCACCACGAGCCGCAGCCCCACCGGTCCGCCCCGCACGAAGGCATCCATGGCTCCACGGCCTCGTCGGTGCAAGTGTCGGGCGCCCAGCATCGCAGAAACCGCGCACAACGCCGCCACAAGGATCCAGGTCAAAAGGGACACGAGACAGTCAGTGAGGTTGGAGAAGGGCGCGCCCGCGGCACCACAGCTGCGCCAAGGCGAGGCCGGCCAGTCGTTCGGCCCCTCGGTCAGCCGCCAGAGTCGGGCGTTAGATACCGAGGCCACTCGCGCGGTTTCTGAGCCCCGAGCCGAGCCCGCGGTTTCGGCGGAGCAACGACACGGCGCCCTCTCCCGCGCTCACCCCCCCGCTCTCCCCACTCAAGTGGACATCGACCGCGGCAACCGGACGGCGCGCGACGAGCGGACAACCCACTGTCCGGCCGCCTCGCTGGGGTTAGACTCTCGCCCGCATGGCCACTCCCGAGGGCATCCGCTGCCGCTCCGACCAACACTTGCGCGACAAGCTGTTGGCCGCCCACGACATCCGCTCCGCGATCGAATCGATCGAGCGCGAGCGGGGAGAAACGGAGACGCGTCGCCGCCTGCTTGCCGCGTCCATTCGCTTGACGCGAAGTCTCGCCCCGGGCGTGCACCGGGTCGTAGATAGCTGCTGTGAACGCCTGGGGTTTTCGCTGCCGCTCGAACTGTTTGTCTACCCCAGCGCGAGCTTCAATGCCGCCGCCGCGCGGCCCGAACATGGCCGCGGTTTCGTGCTACTGGCGTCTTCGCTGCTCGAGGCGTTCGAACACGACGAACTGGCGTTCGTGATCGGTCACGAACTGGGCCACCACGCGTTCGACCACCACGAGATCCCGGTTGGCCTGCTGTTGTCCCCGAAAGTTGGCGTCAGTGCGAGCCGAGCATTGCAGCTGTTCGCGTGGTCGCGCTTCGCCGAGATCTCGGCCGATCGAGCCGGCCTGTACTGCTGTCGCGAACTCGACGCGGCAGGCCGCGCCCTGTTCAAGCTGGCCTCGGGCCTGCGCCGCCCGCTCACCGATCGAGTCATCGACGCAATGCTCGACCAGATGACCGACATCGAAGCGGCGGGAGACGGGAGAGAGACCGACGTCGAGCGCCAAGACTGGCTGTCGACCCACCCGTTTAGTCCCCTGCGCATCAAGGCCGGCAAGCTGTTCACCGAATCGGCGATTATGCGCGATGGCGGGTTGTCTCTGGCCGACTTGGAGCTTCGCGTGGAGGAGCTGTTGGCCGTGATGGAGGTGGGGTACCTCAAGGCGTCCACGGACGAGGCCAAAGCGATGCGGCGCCTGCTGCTCGCCGCCGGCATGCTCATCATCACCGCTTCCGGTGGCATCGACGAGCGCGAAGCGGAGGCCCTCGACGAGCTGCTAGGGGACGGCACCGTGACCAAAAAGCTCGACGTCGCCGCCCTCCAAGGCGATCTCGGGGCGCGTATCGACGCCGTGGTCGCTTTGACGACGCCGGCGCGAAGGGCCCAACTGGTGCGCGACCTCTGCTTCGTGGCCCAAGCCGACGGCTGCACCTCGGAAGCGGAGCGAAGCGTCCTCGAGAACGTCGCGGGGCGCCTCGGACTGGGCCAAGACGCGCTCCACGGCATCCTCAGCTGTACCTACGACCTCGACTGACGCGGGGTCGCGCCCGCGACCGACAACCCGCCTCGTCGTCGTTCTCTGATCGCGACGTTCAGGCGGCCTGTGGCGGGGTGCGTGTTCGATGGCCGACCCGCGCCGCCCGCGGGCCGGGATTCGGCGAAGCCGCGAGCCGAGGCCAGCCGCTGCGCACAGCCCGTTGTCCGGACGCAGCAACACCCGGCTTGACCTCGCCCCGAGACGGTTCGCGGCGCCCAAGCCTTGCGCGCCGCATGCTTTCGCACCACTCGCCGACGCGCCATACTAGCGCGCGCTCCGGCCTACGAGGGCGACGAAAGCAAGATGTACCAAGCGTATCGTTTCTCCTTTCGCGCAAGCTTGTGGTGGACCCGCCACACACTCGCCGTGGTGACGGCGTACTCCACCGCGGTCTGCAGCTTGGCGTACTTCACCGGGTGGAAGTGGTTCGCGCTACCTTGGCAGCCCGTCGGGCTCCTCGGCGTTGCGTTGGCATTCTACCTGGGCTTCAAGAACAACTCGGCCTACTCTCGGCTTTGGGAGGCACGCAAGATCTGGGGCGGCATCGTCAACGCGTCTCGGTCGTTCGCCGTCATGGCGCGGGACTTCGTGCACAGTGAAGAACGCGGCCAGCAGCTGCGCCGAGAGCTCGTGCACCGGCACGTCGCCTGGCTCCACATGCTCACGGTAGAGCTGCGCAAGGTCGCTCCGTGGGAACACCAAGGCAAGCTCTCCACCGGCGACCGTCAGCGCTTCGGTACCGCCGTCACCGAAGCAGACGCCAAGGCCATCCTCCGGCAGTACGTCGCCGCCGACGAGGGGGAGTACGTGCTCACGAAAGGCAACCGCTCGTCGCACTTGCTCAGCGTGCAGTCTCGAAGAATGATGGAGCTACGCAACGCGGGCATCATCGACCACTTCCGTCACCTGGCCATGCAAGCTCTGATTACCGAGTTTTACACGCTGCAGGGCAAGGCCGAGCGCATCAAGAAGTTCCCCCTGCCCAGGCAGTGGGCCAGCGCCAACGCGTACTGCATCTTCATCTTCTTGGTGCTGTTGCCGTTCGGGATGATCGACGTGTTCTCGCGGGGGAGCGGAGCCGAGTCGGTGTATCTGGCCATGCCCGCGAGCGTGGTGTGTTTTTGGGTCTTTTGGCTGATGGACCGCGTGGGCGAATACAGTGAAAACCCGTTTGAAGGTCTCGCCAACGACGTACCCATTCGCAACATGGCCCGGGGGATTGAGATCGATATCCGCCAGATGCTTGACGAGACCGAGCTGCCGCCGCCGATTGGCCCCGTCGAAGGGACGGATGTCCTCGTCTAACTGAAACTGGGCGGTGCGACGGCCGCCCCCGCGGCCGTCAGATCCGGCTACTCGACCGGAGTTCCCGACGAGGCGAGACCCCAGCCGGTCATGTCACTGTAGGTGTAGGGCTGGTCGAGCTCGTCGTAAGTCCAGTACTCGCCGGAGACCGGGTCGACCTTGAACGCCGTTTGGACGGTGTCCACCATCCAAACGAAGCCGTCGAAGTCGATGGACACACCGCGCGGGACCCCAGACGGCAACGAGAAGAACTGCATGACCTCCATGGTCTCGGTATGGATCGCCTGCAGCCCAAACCCGCCCGAATGGAACTGCGACGTCGCCACCCACGCTCGCTGCTCGCCGTCAACTTGTAGCCCAAAGCCGTTGACGCCCGACGCGATGGAGAACTCTTGGGTCTCCGGGTTGTAGCGATACGATCCAACTCCCGTCTCGTCGCCGATCCAGACGTTTTGCTCCGGATCGACCGCGATGCCGTAGTTGTGGTGACCCCCCGGCACATCGACGAGTTCGTACTCCAACGTGTCGTAGTCGATCCGAATCAGCCAACCGTAGGCAGTCCCCGAGCTCGTGGATCCGTAGCTGAGCATCCACACGTCCCCGTCTTGGTTCACTGCCGCGCCGTAGAGCCCGTACTGCGCGGGGTTGAGTTCCGGAATATTGACGCTGGCCTCGGTTTCGCCGGTATCGCCGTCAAGCCGGATCACATGGATGCTCTCAATGTCCGTCAGATCCGCGGCAGAGGTCCAAACCTTGGTGTCTTCGTATTTCCCGGTGGCGTTGTTGTACTCACCGGCCGTCCACGCGACGGGTCGCTGCGCGCTCACGGAAATCTCGTCGAACTCCGCGAACCACGCCAGGCAGTCATCTTCACCCCAGTCGAGCACATCGTCTTTCCCCGTCGAGGTCTGCAGGCCCGGCGTACCGTTGCTGTTGTTCTCCTCGCACTCCTTGGGATCGTTGATGAACTTGGCGACGCCACCGTCGCGGTTGGCCACTACCATGTCCCCGTTGAGGTTCACCGAAGTGCGTGACGGACGTCCCACGTAGAGCTGGTCGAAGGGGCCAGTTTTGTAACGCGCCTCCTCGATGATGGTCCGGGTGTTGATCTTCGACAGCTGCGCGATGTTGGTGTTCGAGATCCAGATGTAGGAAAAATCCCAGTCACCCCCGGGCGGTGGTTCGCCCGGATCCGGATCGCCGATGTCGAACTTGGGACTGTCGTCGTCGTCGTCATCATCATCGTCGTCATCGTCGTCATCGTCGTCATCGTCGTCGTCGTCGTCATCGTC
>QKPP01000242.1 GCA_006508105.1 Myxococcales bacterium FL481
AGAGTAGGACACTGCCAGGTTTATGCCCGCCTCGTTTGAGGCGGGCTTTTTTTTGCCTTTCGCGCGGTGGTGACAGATACGGGTAGCTGCGGAGCCGACGTTCGCCTCGCTCGATGCGGGCACAAACCCCAGGGGTGGACGCTAGCGAGCCGGAATAGGAACTGAGGGATGGAACTCAAGGACATGGCGCGGGTGCGTCGCACGATTGCCAGCGTCGCTCCGGTCGATCGGACGTGGGGCAACGAAGTCGCCGCACTGCTCGACGCCAAGACCAAGCCGCGTGGAAGCCTGGGTCGGCTCGAATGGGTGGCCTGTCGCGTCGCCGCGATCCGGCGCACGAGCGCGCCGCAAGTGGGGCGCAAGGCGGTGCTCGTGATGTGCGGGGACCACGGAGTCGCTGCGGAGGGTGTTTCGGCCTACCCACAGGCAGTCACCGCCCAGATGGTGGCCAACTTTGCGTCCGGCGGAGCAGCGATCAACGTACTGGCGCGAGCGGCTGGAGCCGAGGTCGTGGTGGTCGACGTCGGCGTGGCGGTGCCCGTCGCAGACCGCAGCGCCTCGGTTCAGGCGTGTCGCGTCCGACCCGGGACGCGGAGCATCACCCAGGGCGCGGCCATGACCGCCGAGGAGACGGCTCGTGCCCTTTGCGTCGGGGTCGCGCAAGCGGAGGCGCTGATCGAGCGTGGGGTCGAGTTGCTTGCGCTCGGGGAGATGGGGATCGGTAACACCACGTCG
The DNA here is from genome assembly GCA_006508105.1 of Myxococcales bacterium FL481. GTDB lineage: Bacteria > Myxococcota_A > Polyangia > Nannocystales > Nannocystaceae > FL481. Next base: position 736 of record QKPP01000242.1, read on the forward strand.
GCCAGCGCCATCACATCCGCATTTCTCGGGGTCGATCCCGCGGGCGTGACGGGGCACGGTACGGGTCTTGACGAGGCTGGGTGGCGTCGGAAGGTCGACGCCATTCGCCATGCACTACTCGTCAACCGCCCGCGGCAGGACGATGCTTTCGATGTGCTCAGCAAACTCGGTGGATTTGAGCTCGCCGGCTTGTGCGGGGCCGCGCTAGCCGCCGCGGCCCGGGGGGTCCCGGTGCTGCTCGACGGCTTCATTTCGAGCGTAGCCGCCTGGTGTGCCGTTCGAATGTGCGAGACCGTCGGTGGCTACTTGTTGGCATCGCACCGTTCGGTGGAGACCGGGCATACTCGAGTGCTGCGCGAGCTCGGTCTCGAGCCGCTACTTGATCTCCAGCTTCGGCTAGGTGAAGGCACGGGAGCCGCGTTGGCGATGCCCCTCGTGGACGCCGCGCTGGCGATTCTCCGCGACATGGCGACGTTCACCGATGCCGGCGTCAGCGACAGCGGGGCGTAGCCGACGCGGCCCGCGGAGGCGATGCCCTCGTTGACGCCGCGCTGGCGATTCTCCAGGACATGGCCACGTTCACCGACGCCGGCATGAGCGGCATCGGGTCGCGGCGGGTGGGGCGGTGGAGCGGTCGCGGGTCGTCGGTTGCGACAGGCACAGCCCGGCGAACGCGTGGCCCGGGCTAGAAATAGCGAAGCCGAACGCGTTGGCGGACGGGCTCGGCGCCCACGCGAAACTTCGCCTGGTCGTACTTGGGCGGACCGAAGCGAGGCTCTGGGTTGTTGGAGGCCCCGATGCCTTCCTTCGGAATGCCCACCAGGTTGGTGTCTAGCTTGCGGTTGTCGTTTTCGTCGTGGATAACGGACACGGCGTAGGTCCCGGGCGGAACCGGGGGGAAGGACAGCCGCGCCTTTCCGTTCTGAATCCGGCTCTGCGCTTGAGCGACCGCGCGTTCAGGCTCGCCGGGGAATCCGCTGGCGCTGGAGAACAGACAGGCCAGTACGTGTCCATCGGAGTTGCGCGCCTGCGTGACTGAGACTTCAACCGCGGTCTTGGTGTCGGCCCGAGCGAGACTGGCGGCCGCGGCGATCGAGCCAAGCAGCCACGCCCAGTGTGCGTGCCGGCAGGCAAACCGGCGAGGGACGGAACGCGGCATAACCAGAGTATGGCACGGCGATTCGCCGTCGCCCGTCCGTCGTCCGGGCGGCTCGCGGCTCGCGGTGCAGAGAGGACACAGCGTTGAACGACGGCGGGCGTTGACTCGGCACGGATCGACCACCTAGCCTTCGTGCGTGACACGCGACGCGAGTGAGACCGACGCTCTTGCGTTCCCGGCGTTGCTTCCACAGTTGGCGGCGTTTGTCGCGGTCGTCTCCGCGGGCAGCTTCACCGCCGCGGCGCGACGGGCTGGCATCGACAAGACCTTGCTGAGTCGACGGGTCCGTTCGCTGGAAGCCGCGTTGCAGGTCCGATTGCTCAATCGTACGACGCGGCGGCTCCATGTGACGCAGGCCGGGCAGGCGTTATACGAGCGGGTTAGTCAACCGTTGTCGGAGGTGGCGGACGGGCTTGCGCGAGCTGCCCGGGACGACACCGTGGAAGGGCAGGTCCGGGTGGCGACGTTTCCGGCACTCGGTCAGAGCCTTTGGGGGCCCGCGTTGCGGGAGCTGTTGGACGCCCACCCGTTGTTGGCGCTAGATGTTCGCGCGACGGAGACGCTGGTGAATCTTGTGGAGCAAGGCTTCGATGTCGGCATTCGGGCTGGGAAGTTGCCGGACTCGTCGTTTGTCGCGCGGCGTCTCGCCACGTGGCGTCACGTATTGGTCGCGTCCCCCGGGTGGGCGGATCGCCATCCGGAAGTGCGAACGCCGGCCGATCTGGTGTCGCACTGGGTGCTGTACACGGACGTTCCGATGGCGAACCAGTGGCGGTTTGAACGTGGAGACGAGGGGCTGGAGGTGCGGATGCACTCGAGGTTGACCCTCGACAACGGCGAGGTTCAGCTCGGCTCGGTGCTCGCGGGCATCGGGGTCACGGCGACCGCCCCGTACCACGTCGAGCGCTACCTGGAGCGTGGGGACCTGGTCCGGCTGCTACCGGACTGGCGAGTCGCCCATCGTCATGGCATCTACGCGGTGACTCCGCATCGCACCTATACCCCCGCGCGGGTGCAGGTGGTGTGCGACACGGTTGCTCGTCATCTCGAACGGTTGTCCCGACGATGGGCGAGCCTGTCGGACTAGACCGCTCTCGACCTGACCGGATTCCCCGGCACCGTGGCCGAACCGTGCGCCCGCCGGCTCGGGGGCACGGATTGCGCCTCGCTTCAAGACGAACGCGATCCGGCTGGTGTTGGCTCAGAGCCGAGATGCCCCACGCGCCGTGCTCGCAGGTTTGGCGGTGGCACGGTGCGCCGACGTTGACATCGTCGCGTCAGTTCGGCCGGTGTTCGCCGGTGTTCGTCGCGGTGAGACGATCGGCCTTGTGCTGGTCATCTTGTCGGACAAGCAGCGCCTGGGCGAACCAACCTCGACGATCGGTCCACCAATCTTGAAGGCTCCAACCCGTCGTCTCTGCGAGGTCGTGCAGGCTCGGTCGGTCCCACTTGTGTGAGTTCTCGGTGTGGATACCGGCGCCGGCGGCGAATTCGATGCGCTGCTCACCAAACTGCACGACCTGTGGCTCATCGCAACGAAGCCACATCTCGATTCGGCGGTGGCGAGGCACCCATCTCGCCTCGTGGCGCCATTGCGCTAGATCAAAGTTCCCGTTGAACCTGCGGTTGAGATGGGCCAGCATATTCCGATTGAACGCGGCGGTGACCCCGGCCGGGTCGTCGTACGCCGCTTCGAGTGTCTCACGGGGCTTGACGAGGTCCACACCGAGCAGTAGCGGCGTCCCCGGGCGTAGGCCTTGAGCGTAGCCTTCGAGGAGCGCGGCCGCGTAGTCGACCTCGAAATTCCCGAGCGTGCTTCCAGGAAAGAACAACACGGCGTCGTCAGTGCCCGCTGCGCGTTGCAAGAACGTGTGCATGGCATCGCGGTCGCTGAAGTCCGCGTGCACCGGATCGACGCGGAGTTGTGGAAACCTTCCTACCAGCTCAAGCGACGTTGCCTGGAGAGCAGCGTTTGACACGTCGATCGGTCGATAGGCTCGAACACTCGCCAGATGCGGCAGGAGACGTCCGATCTTTTGCGCACTCCCGCTGCCGAGTTCGATGACGGCGGTCCTCTGACCGAGGCGCTCGCCGATCTGCTTGCCGTGCGCGTCGAGGATCTCTAGCTCGCACCGGGTAGGGTAGTACTCCGGCAAGCGAGTGATCGCCTCGAAGAGGGCCGATCCGACATCGTCGTAGAACCATCTCGGAGAGATGTGCGGAACGTCGGCCGAGAGGCCGCGAAACACGCCGTCGAATTCGACGTCGGACGCGGGGCGCCGGTGCGGTGCAAAATCATTGGTTTTGGACAGTTGGCGGGTGTCAAACATTGGCTATTGAGCGTCGCGGGCGGGTCGCAAACCCGTGAACTGCCAGCGCTGGTGAGGATAAAAGAAGTTGCGATACGAAGTTCGTACGTGGTTCGCAGGTGTGGCGCAAGAGCCACCCCGCAGCACCAACTGGTTGGCCATGAACTTGCCGTTGTATTCACCCACGGCGCCGGCTAGCGGACGATACCGGGGATAGGGCTGATAGGCGCTAAGGGTCCACTCCCACGTTTCACCCCACAAGGATGTGAACGGGCTCGTCGTCGGCGAGTTTCGAGGTACAACCGGACCTTGCTCGAGCCAGCGCCCCTCTTGCGGTGAGCCTCCCTGGGTGGTTGCCGCCCACTCCCACTCTTGCTCTGTGGGTAGGCGAGCACCGAGCCAGGTTGCGATGGCATGCGCTTCGTACCCGCTAAGGTGCGTGGCGGGGGCGTGCGGGTCGACAGCCTGCTCGCCGTAGAGCGTGAACGTGCGCCAGGCGGGCTCACCCGGGTTTCGACGCCAATACGCCGGGGCTTCTACGCCGTGCTCGCGCACCCAGGCGAGGCCGTCCGAGAGCCAAAGCTCGGGTCGGCGGTAGCCGGCGTCGTCGATGAAGCTCATCACCTCTGCGTTCGTGACCGGGTTGCTGCGCAACTCGAACGGATGCACGTAAGTTTGGTGCCGCGGCGTTTCGTTGTCGAAACAAAACCCGCGGCCATGATGGCCAACTTGTATCAGTTGCGCATCAAATGGGATCCATTTCGATGTCGCCGGCGCGGAGCTGAACTCGACGGTCTCGTCGCGCCAGGCGGGAGACGTCGGATTGACGGACAGGTTGGCCAAGATATCCGTCAAGAGCAGCTCTTGGTGCTGCATCTCGTGCTGGAGGCCGAGCTCCACGAGATCGGCACGCACGGCTTCGTCTTGCGACCGGAGACGGTCGACCATTTCGCGGTCCACCGTCTCTCGGTACGCGAGGACGGTTTGCAGGCTGGGGCGCGAGAGCAAGCCCCGCTGAGGTCGGGCAAACTGGGGACCGACTCCTTCGTAGTAGCTGTTGAACAAGACCGAGAACGTGGGGTCGAACGGAGGTTCGTGGCCTGGTTCTCGCCCCAACACGAACGTCTCGAAAAACCACGTGGTGTGGGCGAGGTGCCACTTCGTGGGGCTCGCGTAGTCGAACGCCTGAATCTGTTGGTCTTCTGAGGAGAGCGACGCCGCCAGCCGGCAAGTGCGGGCCCGCACCTCCGCAAACCGCTCGCTCAAGCCGGCGCCACCTGGTTTCGACTCCACCAGCGTCATGGCGGCAAGGTACCTTGGCGCAAAATCGACGACAATCGGCCGAGATGTCGATGGTATTGGTGAAAAAACGTCGCCAATTTTGGCGAAACCCGGCTCGCTGCGCGAGTCGCTGCGGGAGAGTCGCCCCCGGATTCAGCGCGACCGCACGATGATGTAACGGACGACGGCCGTGAGTCCGAGGGCGAGGCCCGTTCCGCCCACCACGGCGGCGGCCGTACGGTGGCGTTGCGTCCTGGTCTGGGCGGCGTCGAACGCTGCGTACGAATTGAGCTCTGATGCTTGGCGGCTGTGGGACTGGGCGCTGGCGAACAAGGCGACACCGCCGGCCAGCCCAATCAGCCCCGCGCCGGCCAACGTCGTTGTCAGCGCGTCTCGAGCGAACCGGCGCGGCCGGTCGACCGGCGCTCCCGCAGTACTGGTCTCGCGCGTGGAGACCCGAGCCGTGGAACGATCGCTGCACTCGGTCGCAGACTGCGTGGGCACCTGGCCGGCGAGTGAGCGCTCGGTCGCCAGTGTTTGTCGGCACCGCGCGACATGCTGGTTCGCGGCGTCGACCTGCCGAGCGGGTGGATCGGTGGCGATAAAGCGCTGGTACAGCGAGATGGCCGTGGAGCAGTTGCCGACAAGGCGCGCCGACTGGGCCCACGCAAAGAGGACATCGGGCGTGGGGCGCAGCTCATAGGCCCGTTCGAACTCGCCTTGTGCCCGCTCGAACTCTCCCGCTTCGTACAGCGACAAGCCCGTTGTACGGTGGGCATGCGCCTCGTGGCGGTTGTTCGAGGCAAACGCGGTCGATGGGAGGCACAACGCGACGGTGGTCGAGAGAAACAAGGCGGCAGATCGCACTAGCCGGACGGGGGGAGAGCTGAGTTTGGATCCCATGTCGATCTGCTCCTTTTGGTGCGGCGCGAGGACGCTCGGCGGCGTCGTGACGTCGCTTTCGCCGATTTCTTGGTCGAGGATGAATCCCTCGATGTGGCGGGGTGTGAGGACGCTGGGCGGCGTCGTGACGTCGCTTTCGCCGATTTTTTGGTCGAGGACGAACCCCTCGATGTGGCGGGGCGTGAGGATGCTCGGCTGGGTCGTGACGGGGCTGGCGTGGACGCCTTGGTCGAAGAGGAACCCCTCGATTTGGACTTGCGCGTGCGCTTGGTTTTTGCGCGAGCCTTCGAGCGCGACTTTTTGCCATCGGACTTGGCGGGGGCGCGCCGTGAGGTGCCGGACGTGGAAAGGGTGGAGCTGAGTACGATGGCCTTGTCCGGACGCGCGGCCGCTGAAATCGAGGCCGGGCGTGAGGCCGACGGTGACGGCAACTGGTGCGCGGCGTCGGCTGCCAGAGCGACGCTGGCGGAGCCCGCTTTGGGGGACCGTGACGCCTCACCCTCGGCCGGTTCAAGTGAGCCAGCCAGCGGTCGCGCGGTGGGGAGACCCGACACGTCGGGCTCGACCAACCCGGTCGCCTTCGCGAGGTCATCCCGCGGCCCGGCCCACTGCGTTGCGTCGATGACGGCCGTGGCGACCCCCTCGGGCTGAGAAGGTGGCCGAGATATCCACCAGGTGAGCACCCCGACGGTCGCGGCGATGATCGCGATCGGCGTGGCGCGACGGCGAGAGCGTTGCATGCTCGTCGGCGGCGAGGTCCGGGCCGAGTACTCAGCCACCGTTGGATTGTCTGGCGGGTACGCCAGCTCGATGGAGCCGTCTGTATACTGTTGGATCGCGGGACTGCTCGATTCTGCACTTATATGTGAATGGGGGAGCAGACGGCGAATGTATTGACCGAGCCGCGCCGGCGACACGCGAATCTGCTGATCGCGTGCGAAGTCCTCGAGTTCGATCTGGAGTTGCTGTGCGGTCTGGTAGCGGCGCTCAACCGCGGGCGCTAGCGCTCGCATCACAATGCGCTCGAGCGCGGGCGAAAAGTCCGGGCGAATCGTAGAAGGCTTTGGTACCTCGCCTCGCGCGATGCAGTGAATGGTGTCTAGACTACTCGATCGGCGAAACAGCCGGGCGCCGACCGTCAGCTCCCACAGCAATGTACCCAGCGAGAAGATGTCGCTGCGTCGATCCAGCCGTTCGCTGCGGCATTGCTCAGGCGACATGTAGGGAACTTTGCCCTTGAGTGCGCCGACCTGCGTTCGGGGCTGGACGGCGTAGGCCTTGGCGATACCGAAATCGACGAGTTTCACCCCGCCCCAGGGCGTGAGTAGGACGTTGGAGGGCGATACATCGCGATGGACGAGTCCAAGCGCTCGCCCGGCTAGATCCCGGGCCTCGTGCGCGTAGTGCAGCCCGGCTGCGATACCCATTACAATGGTGAGGGCGTGCTCGAGAGGGAGCCAATCTCTGGCTCCGATCGCCCGCACGACCGAGCTTAGATCGTGGCCGTCGACGTGCTCCATCGCTACGAAATAGCGACCATCCTCGATTCCTATATCGTAGACCTGCGCGAGATTGGGGTGGACCAGTAGCGCAGCGAGGCGCGCTTCATTGATCAAAAGTGCCACAAACTCGGGGTTTTGGGCGTGTTGCGGCAAAATGCACTTGAGCACGACTCGGCGCTCGAACCCATGCAAAGAACTGTCCTTTGCTAGGTACAATTCTGCCATCCCGCCGACTGCGATTCGCCGAATGAGCTCGTATCTACCCAGCTTGACGGCGGGGCCGAACGAAGAAGCCACCGAACTGGGGGCTTCTGCAACTAGCTCATCGGACGTCACCACGTTCGACGTTACGCTACGTGCGATACGCTGTCGAGGACGGGGTTGCCTCGGCGAGGAGCAACCACGCCTTGCCGGTGGCCCGTCGGGTGGCCACTACGGGAGAACACTGCATACGCGGGCTGGCCGCATATCGAAGAAGAGTCGAAGAAGTGAGCTCGTACCCGGTGGGAGTCACTTGGTCGCGAGCATGCAGTGGAGAGCATGCGGTTGCTCGCCAAAGCGCCGCGGGGCAGCGTTGCACACGCGACGATCACCATGACGCCGGACGCGGATAGGGCTTCGCGTCTAAGCTCAAGGCATGCGTTGCCTCGTTGTGATTTCGATGTCTGGGCTTGGCTTGATAGCGATGGGATCATGCAGTTGGCTCGATGCCTTCGAGTGTTCGCAAGATAGCGAGTGCATCGTCGCGGATGAGTACGGCGTGTGCGAGCCGGTGGGGTATTGCAGTTTCACTGACGAAAGCTGCAGTTCGGGGAGACGATTCGGCGATCATGCCGGCGGTAGTCTTGGCGGCGTCTGTGTGCCCGGTTGGGGCGACGGCGTAGAGGACGACGGTGAGCCGGATTCGGCCGCTCAGAGCAGTTCTGGCGAGGGCGAAGGGAGTTCGGTCGGCGATGCGACGAGTGACGGGCTGACGTCAGAAGGAGCAGACGACAACGACATGCACGAGTCAGCGACGGGCGAGGAAGAAGACGGTGCGGACGAGTCAGCGACCAGCGACGCGACGACAGACGACGACGCGACTGATGAGGACGGCGAGGAGGAAGCGGGTTGGAGTTGGTCCCGCCCGGTCACTGTCACCGCGCAACGCCACTTCGAAGGGCGGCCGATCTTAGTTGAGCTGCGCGACGGCGACAACTTCGATTTTTCCGAACTGTCGGCTGGCGGAGTGGATTTACGCTGGTCGACCGATCCTTCTTTAGTGTCGGGTTTCGACTTGCCGCACTGGATTGAGCATTGGGGGGCGGACTCGGCCCGCGTGTGGGTCAGGCTGCCGAACCTCGTGGCGCAAACGCCCACAACTGTCTACATGTTCTTCGGTAACGACAGCGCGATCGATGCGTCGGATCGACCCGGGACGTTTCCTCGGTCGTTGGTCGTGACCGACGTCGCGGAGTTGAGCGGCGAACAGGCCTTCGACTGGATCGAAGTCGCGGCCGGCGGGAAATTGCGCGTCGGAGGAAGTGGGCGACTCGTCCTGGACGCGGCGTGGGTTGCTGTGCATGGGAGCATCGATGGCGACGGGCGGGGCTATCCGTCTGCGCAAGGTCCAGGTGCCGGGGGCTCGTCGACGACGGCCGGCGGCGGCGGTGGTGGGCACGGCGGCGCCGGAGGGCGCGGGGGTTTTGACGCGGGGGACTCGCCCGGAGCCGGCGGTGATTCGGACAACTCGGTCCCGACGCAAGCCACACCCGGGTCGGGAGGCGGCGCGACAGACATGCGAGCTGGCGGCGCCGGCGGAGCGGGGTTGGCGATTGAAGCCACTGCGTTGGTGCTCGCCGGCGTGATCGATGTCGACGGCGAGGCGGGAAAAAGCGTCGACAAAAACAAAGAACGCAGCGGCGGCGGTGGTGCCGGTGGAGCCATCGTCCTCCGAGCACGAGAGATCGTGTTGGAGGGCTCTTTGCGGGCGCGTGGTGGAGATGGTGGCAACCTCGGTGGCACGTACGTCGGGGCGGACGGCGGCGGAGGAGGCGGTGGCGGGCACGTTCAAGTGCGATACGACCGGGTCTTGCACGAAAGCGAGACGGCCGAGGTCGACGTCAGCGGGGGCCGCCCTGGAGCCTACGGGTCCAAGGGGCTGCCCCAGGGGGGGGAGGACGGAACGATGCAGTTGCTGGGCAACTACGTCGATCCCATTCGCGTGGAGGTCGGCAGCAAGCGCAGCATCGGTGATTCGCCACTGATCTCAGTCGAGTTCGCGGCTGGCGAGGCACTGTAGGCTTTCCCGGGCCAGCGCCGGATCGAGCTCGGGGTCCACCAGTTTGTGCAGCAGCAGACCGTCGAGAATCGCCACGAGAGCGGCCGCGCGTCCGCGGTGCCGAGGAGAGGGGGGATGACCCTGGGCCAGTGCGCTTGCGAGCGAAGTGCGGTAGCCGGCGAGCATGTTCGCGGTGACGCGACGGATGGACTCGTCATGGCGCGCTTGCATGGTGCCCTCAAACAATACGCGTAGTCGAGCATCGGGCGGTTGTTGTTCGACGAGCCGTAGGCACGCCTCGAGCACGCGGGCGGGATCGTGCGCGAGCCCGTCGAGGTTGAACGCGTCCGCGAGCTCGCGCATCGAAGTCTCGAGTGCGGTCAACAAGAGCGTCTGCTTGGAACCGAAGTAATAGTTGACGAGAGCCAAGTTGGCATCGGCCGCCTCGGCGATGGCTCGCGTGGTTGCGCCCGGCCAGCCTCGGTCGGCAATCGTTGCGATCGCAGCTTGTACGAGTCGGACGCGGGCGTCGTCGCCTTTTTTGTTCGCGCTCACGGATGTGCTGTAAACGTGTGTTTAACCGCGGTCCGGGTCAAGCCCGTGGTCTGGGATCTCTCAGGGGCCTGCGCAGTCCTTCGGCCCCTGTGCCCCGCCGCTACGCGGTCCAGGACAGCAGCCGTTCTCCGCGCCCGGGCCGAGGCGCGCGGGTGAATCGCGGCCGGTCTCCCCGCGGGGCGCTCGGAGTCGCGACACCCCCGACTCGAGCGGGCCCATCGGGCTCGCGCGTCGGTGGTGGCGTTTGTCGCCGCGACGAATCGCCGCTAGCATGCTCATGTGCTTGACCTCAAAGCCAAACTCGCCGCAGCGGGTGTCGTGACCAAAGAGCAAGTACGCGAGGCCGAGAACCGGGAGCGCCGCAAACGTGAGGCCAACCGGAACCGCCAACGCAGTCGCAATCAAGGCAGTGGGGTGGTGGATGTTCGTGACTTGCAGGCCGCGAACCGGGGTGACGCCTACCTGCGGATCCGCAGCATCGTAGCCAAACACCGGCGAGACGCCGACGGCACTCTTGTCCCTAGTGCCGACGCGCGTCCGTTTGGCTTCGTCGATGCCAGTGGCAAGCTGCGTCAGCTGTTGCTCGAGCCCGACGTCCACCAGTCCGTCTCCGAGGGCAAGGCTGCGATCAGCGCCTATATGTCGAACAACGGACTAGCGCACTGTGTGCTTCCTCGTGCCATCGCGCTGGACCTGGCCAAGGTGTTCCCCCTGTGGCTGCGTACGTTGACCGGTCACGCAGCGGCCGGCAAGATCGACAAAGGCACCAGCTCGCGAGGGGATCGGTCTTCCGGCGCGGCCGTGCGGGAACCGGCCACAGCGCCCGCGCCTGAACCGGGCTCGGCGAAGCCGGGCCACGACTAGACGGTTCCGCCCACGCCTGATCGCGCTATCCTCGGACGGTCGTCGTCGGGTCAGTTTGTGCGAGTGATCGGCGGCTTCGGCCCGCCCGCCAAGGCTTGGGCGACGAAGTCCTCGACGTTGACGACATAGCCGATGCCGCCGTCGCCTCGCATGAACGTTTCCGTCTCACGCCGAAGCAACGTCGCGTCGCCCTCGACCCGCGCGACCAAAGCACGCGTGTGCCCCAGGACCTCGGCGACCGGCACCACGCAGCGACGTGCCCGAGGATCTTCGAGGATCAATCCCACGCGAGCCTCGCTCGGTTGCCCATTGTCGTGGGCGTGAAGGTGGACGAGTGGATACGTTCGTTCCTCGATGACGGCTAGATCAAAGCTGTCGATGCTCTTGAGCACCTGGACGACGCTCCAGTCATGGAACTTGTAGATGCCCTTCATCGGCACCAGGAACACAACCGTGCCGACCCGCACCACCAAACCCTCGACAACCGGAGATCCCGCCTTCGGCATGAACAACTCGAAGCGCGTGCCCTGACCTTGGACCGTATGGCTGCGAATTGAGCCACCGGCCTCTCGAATCGCTCGCGCGACTACGTTCATGCCCACCCCGCGCCCGGACAAGTCGGTCACCTGTTGCGCGGTCGAAAACCCCTCCGAGAAGATGAACTCGATTGCGGTGTCGTCGGGCATGGCGGCCGCCGCGGCTTCTGAGACCAGTCCCCGAGCAACTGCTTTGCGCTTGACCGCAGCCAGATCGATGCCTTTGCCGTCGTCTTCGAGGGTGAACACGACGAAGTCATCCGTTTCGGCGATCGATAGTTCGACCTTCGCTTGCTCCGGCTTGCCAACTTCGCGGCGACGGTCCGCGGTCTCGATGCCGTGGTCGATGCTGTTTCGCACCATGTGCACCAGCGAGTCTCGCACTTGATCGATCACCCGCCGATCGATTCGCAGGTCCATGCCGTTGACCACGAAGGTGATCCACTTGTCCTGCGCACGACACACGTCTCGTACGATTCGCTCTAGCGGCCGTGTGAGCTTGCTGATCTCCACCCGCTGTACGTCGAGCATTTTCTCGTACAGATCGTTGGTGGCAGAGTCAAACGAGTAGCTGATCTCTCTGAGCTCGCTACCGATGGCAGTTCCCTCGGCGCCACTCGCCTGCACGCTGAGCCGTTCGAGTCGTGCGGCGAGGAGGAACAGGTCACCGGCGAGGGCCACAATCTCTCGCAGACTCTTGGCCTTGACACGCAGGCTCTCGTCCCCGGCTTTGTCCGTGGCGCTCTTGTCCGGCCCCGTCTGCGGTGCGTTGTTTGCGGCGGCGGTGGCGTGCTCACGCTCGGCCTGCGCCGTGTCGTCGGCGGCAGCGGAGGTTGGATGCAAGTCCGACAACACGTCGCCCTCGGCGGGTGTCATCCCCTCGCCGCTGCCGCTGCTGCAGTGAAACGCGAAGCGCGAGAGAAACTCGGCGCGTTGATCGGACCAGTGGGTGTCGTCCGCGTCGACTTGGGAGCCGTCGAGCAGTCCGATGGCAAGATCGATTGCTTCTTGGATGAGCTGCAGCTGCGACCGCGAGACCGCCGTTTGCATCGTGAGAAGCTCGGAGAGCACATCTTCGATCTTGTGCGCGAACTCGCTGAGCTCGCGCATATCGACCATGGCGGCGTTGCCTTTGACCGAGTGAAAGCTGCGAAACAACTCGTCAAGTGGCGACAGGTCGTCGGGCTGAGACTCGAGAAGCGTCAGCTTGGCCATCGCGCCTTCTAGGGCCTCGATCCCCTCGCCGACGACGGCCTCGATGATGTCGCTGTCCTCGTCGAATTCAGCGGACATGGCACCCACCTGGCGATCGGGGGGGAGCGTTGCCAACCGGCATTCCGGCGCGCTCGTCTGGCCCGGCGGTAGGATCTGGTCTACCGCGACGGCCCTCCGGGCCGTGATCGGCCCGATCGTGCGTCCACGAATCGCCGCGACGCAGGTGGTCCGCGTCACGGGTGTTGAAGCGGATGCTAGTCATCGCAGAGCCAAGGGGCCTCGTGTTTGACTGGAACCGACAAAAGCCGAAACCCGGTCACGTTTCCTTCGTAACGCACGGGCCACAAAGTGGCGAGTTCTCGTACAGTCTGGTCCGGACCACTGCGGTGCACGAAACATCGAGTTGCGCCCTGGGCAGCCGCCGCTAAGGCGTCTTGGGCCACGTCCTGATCAGACGACGTGAACGCGGTCAGGACACTGGCCCCTAGTTCAGGGGCCCACTCGGCGTTGTCCGCTGGCGCGACCGAACGCACGCAACCTTGACCGTCGAGGGACGCGGCTATTCCCGGCAGACCCGCCTCGGGTGTCCACCGCGAGTCGGAGTCGGCCCAACCCCGTCGGGACGTGCCAGTGGAGCGGCGCCGAAGAATGCGCTCGCCGGAGAGCATCAGCAGGACGCGGAGCGCGGGCACGGAGATCGGCTTGAGAATGTAGTCGTCGGCGCCGGCCTCAATGGCGTTCGCCGTCTCGGCGGCACCGTAGACGCCGGTGGCGAGAATAATAAACACATCGCTTCCGCCGGGCAGCCGGCGAATGTGCTCAATGGCGGTCACACCGTTCATTTCGGGCATATGCCAGTCCGTCAGGACTAGATCGGGCCTCGTTTCGCCAAAACGTCGCACCAGCTCTCGACCGTCTCCGACTGCACTCACCTCGTGTCCGAGCAATGCGATCGCGCGCGTCAGTATTCGTCGGGTCGTCGAGTCATCATCGGCAATCAGTATTTTCAGGGTCACGGTTCCTCCCACGAGGCCGGGCGCTCGTCTCGGCCCCGACGTCCAAATTGCCGGCCCGCGTTCATCTCGGTTCGGCGCCGAGAGCGTGTGTCGAACTGACGAAGCCGGGGTTGGTTGGGCCCCGCTCGATCCTGAGCGGGGGCTGCGATGGCTAGCGACTGGAGCCGACGGTGCTTGTGCCTCGAACAGCTTGGCAGGCCAGCGGTGAATGTCGAGCCCGCAGGAGGCCCATCACTGTCCCGCCTCGAACTGATCTCGCGCGCGGAGGCACGGCCAACGGCCGTCGCGTCTCGCCTTCGGCCGCGATGCCACGCTGAGGGCCGTTCGATCCCGCCGGAAGCGGGTAGTTTGTTCCGCCAGCGAACGCTCGGAGGCACATTGCGACCGCCTCCCTACAATCGCCGCACCGCTTTGGCGCGGCGGCTCGCCGTTCCTTCCTGAACCGCCCTTCAACCGTCGCTTGGGCTGCGGACCGATTCGCATCTGGGGATGACGTTCGCCGATGTCGCTCTATACAGCTTGCACCTCGTTCTCATTCACACAGCGCCGCTGGAGGCGCCCTAGTCCGAGCGCATGCCCCCTGCGAACCACAACTCCGAGCATGAAGCGTCGCGTCGAGAGCTGGACGAATCCAGAGGAGGCGACAGATCCGCCGAAGCTGAGCCTCCGCTGGCCGCCCAGGAACCCGCAGTCGCGGTGCAACCGGAGCCTGGGGGCGCTAGTCCGGACCCGGTCTCAAGCCAAGACGCTGCACAGCCCGAGAAAACCGACCCGCCCTCCGGTCCTTCCGCACGAAGCGTCGCCACGGACACGGTCGAGGACGACGAGGGTCCGGCGCTTGCCATTCCTCCCGAGATGATCGCCAAGTTCGCGTCAGAGGCCGCGGACCAGCTCGATGCACTCGAGTCCCTACTGCTGCGCCTTGAAGACGAGCCCAACGCCGTTGACGTTGTCGGCGAGGCGTTCCGCGAGATTCACAGCTTCAAGGGCAACTGTGGGTTCTTGGGATATCGCCAGCTCGAAAGCGTTTCCCACTTGATGGAGGACATTCTCGCTGCGCTCAAGGCCGCGTCGCGTCCTCGCGACGAAACTGCGATTTCAGTCCTGCTGCGTGGAGTCGACGGCCTGCGGCAATCAGTAGTCAACCTCACGGTGACTCACGGCGAGGTGGTCAACTATAACAAAATCGTATCCGACCTACGCGGTATGGCAAAGCGCCCCTCGCACGAGATCGGCCAGCCAAGTCGAGACACGCTCGCCGCGGTCGCGGAGACTCTCATCCGCGAGGGACGAGTGCGACCCGAGGAGATTCCCGAGCTCCTCGAGCGCTCGCAGCGGGCCGGCGCTGCGGCCTCGCCAACCGGTCGGTCCGAACCCTCGGACCCGAGTGTGACCGAGGCGCCCGACCCCTCCCCGCCGTCGATCGAGCCCGGCGAAGAGGCCGAGACCACTTCGGCATCCGGTGGCGCGCAGACTGCCCGATACATTCGCGTCGAGATTAATAAACTCGACACTCTACTCAACCAAGTCGGCGAGTTGATCAATGCCGCGGCCTCGATCACGCATCATCCCGACGTCAAGGATCTCAAGCTTGAGCGCTTCGGTCAGGCAACCGGTCAGCTCAACCGGATCACGAGCGGGCTGCACGACACGTCGATGGCGATGCGAATGGTTCCGCTCAGCGCCACCTTTCGCAAGATGCAGCGGGTCGTCCGCGACGTCTCGCGCAAGCTGGGCAAAGAGGTCGATCTAAAGATCGAGGGCGAAGAGACCGAGGTCGACAAGAACGTGATCGAGTCGATCGCAGATCCCCTGGTGCACATCGTCCGCAACGCGGTCGATCACGGCATCGAGGCGCCCTCGGAGCGCGCGCAAGCCGGGAAACCCCCCGCTGGACGGCTCGCCTTGGTGGCTCGACACCAAGGCGGCGAGGTCTGGCTCGAGGTTTCCGATGACGGTCGGGGCATCGACTCGAACCGTGTGATGCAAAAGGCTCTCAGTCGGGCGCTAGTTGCTCCAGACCACGAACTGTCGGAGGACAAGATTCTGCAGCTGATCTTCGAGCCGGGGTTTAGCACGGCGGAACAGGTGACCGACATCTCCGGCCGCGGGGTGGGCATGGACGTCGTGCGCCGTAACATCGAGGCGATGCGCGGTCGGGTGGAGGTTCAAAGTCGGCTAGGGCGAGGTACGACGTTCATCATACGACTACCGCTGACGTTGGCGATTATCGACTCCATGCTTCTTCGCGTCGGACCGTCGGTGTGCGCGCTGCCGCTCACCGCGGTGCACGAGTCGTTTCGGCCCGACTCGTGTCGCTTCTCCAAATTACCCAACGATGCACGAATGGTCCATATCCGGGGGCGAACCTTTCCCATTTTGCAGCTTGAGTCGCTCTACGGCGCCGCGTGGCGGACGGTCGCCGATGACAGCGGCATCTTGGTTCTCGTCGAAGATCAAGGGACTGCGTTTTGCCTGGCTGCGGACGAAATCGTCGGGCAACGTCAGATTGTCGTGAAACCGCTCGACAAGTATCTCAAGACAATTCGCGGTATCTCGGGCTGCTCGATTCTCGGTAGCGGTGAGATCTGCCTCATCTTGGATGTGGCGAACCTGGCGCGTGATGTTCCGACGCGCGCAGCAAACTGTTTGCCGCGCGATCAGCCGGTCACCCCGCGCGTCGCTGAGGTGCTTTCATGAGTACACGACTCGTACAGATCGGCCATCTGGCGGTAGCGACTCGCCCTGACGAGAGGATCAAGACAATCGGTCTCGGTTCGTGCGTCGCGGTCATCATCATCGATGCGATTCGCGGCGTCGCCGGAATGGCTCATGTGGTGCTCCCAAGCGCGCGCGGAGACGACCCGGCGAGCAAGCCCGAGGGGTACTACGCAGACACGGCGGTGACGGTGCTGCTCAAGAAGATGTCGGCGCACGGTTCGTCGCCCCGGACCGGCCCGCTTACGGTCAAGATCACCGGCGGCGCGGCCGTCGGTGAACAACGAAACTCAATGAACATTGGCAAGCGTAACGTGCTCGCAGTAAAACGCGCGCTGTGGCGTCATCGACTGACCCCGATTGCTGAGTTAGTCGGTGGGCACGACGCCCGAACGGTGACAGTAGACGTCGGCACTCAGAGCGTCGTTGTGACCGTTCCGAACAAGGAGCCTGAGGAACTATGACTGCTGCCGCCCTCCCCGCGAGTGATATCACCACCGTGTTGGTGGTGGATGATTCCGCTTTTGCCCGCCAAGGCGCCATCGTATGCCTTCGATCGGCCGGCCTCGCCAACGCCGAATTCGTCGAGGCGGGTCACGGGCGCGAGGCGCTCGACCGAATGCGTCAAAGATCGGTTGATCTCGTGGTCACCGACCTGAACATGCCCGAGATGGGGGGCCTCGAGCTACTTCGGGCAATCAAGGGAGACTCGACGCTACGTACGGTTGACGTCGTGGTGGTCAGCAGCGTCATCGGGCCCGCCGCGGAGGCCGAGCTGATGAACGAGGGCGCTCGTCGCGTCGTCAAGAAGCCGCTTTCGGGCGCGGGGGCCCTCAAGATGCTCTCCGCGGTCATTCAGGGACACGATCATGGTTGAAGACTTTGCTTCCTCATGGGAAGAGCTGGAGACGCTCGTTCCGGACGTGCTTGAAGGCATGTTCTTTGCCGACGCGGAGCTGACCGACGAGGCGTTCGACTGGAATGCCGACACGATTCGCTCCGCGATCGAGTTGCGTCACCCCGTTCAGGGCCGCATGGAAGTCGCTCTCCCGCTGGATCTCGCCACTGAACTGTGCGAGTCCCTCGGGGTCGAGGACGCGCCGAGCGAGTCGCAGCTACGGGACGTTGCCGGAGAGATTGTCAACACGCTTGCGGGCCGGCTCCAAGTGAGTCTGGCGGGAGACAACGAGGAGTGCATAGTAGGGTTGCCGGTGACCGAACTCGGAGAGCCTCGCTCGGATCGCGCGGTTTCGGGTCAGAAGGTGTTCGCTGTGAACGATTTGCCACTCATCGTAACGCTGATGTCAATCGAGACTTCGGGCTCGGAGCTCAAGGAGGCGTGCTCGTCCTAGATTCGGGCGAAGTAGACTCGCTTGGTGGCGAGACCTCTTGTATCTAAGGCGTCCTTGCGTTGCGAGGCCGTGTGGAAGTGTTTTCGAAAAGAGTCAAAGAATGGGCCAAGAACAATCACTGCTACCTGATGATTCGATTGCCGCCGAGGGCGAGGATACCCAGGCGGGAAAGTACCTCACGTTCATTTTGGAGGGACAGTCGTACGGGCTCGAGATCAAGCATGTGACCGAGATTATCGGGCTGCAGGAGATCACCGATATTCCCGACGTGCCCGATTTTGTGAAAGGGATCATCAACCTCCGTGGGAAAGTGATTCCCATTATGGACGTTCGATGTCGTTTTCATATGCCGCCGCGCGACTACGATGAGCGAACCTGCATCATCGTGATCCAGGTGCGAGACTCGGCGGTTGGGCTCTTGGTCGATACCGTCTCGGAAGTCCTGGACATCGCCGACAACAACATCGAGCCGCCGCCAAGCGTGGGCGGGGATGGTGGTCACGGTTTCATGAGAGGCGTCGGGAAGACCGAGGACTCGGTGAAGCTACTTCTTGACGCGGAACGGTTGCTTTACGGCGACGAGCTTGAGGAAGTACAACAGGCGCTGGCTTCGTAGCCGCGCCGGCAAGCATGGAGAGGAATTGTATGGCCGACCTCGATGTAGAAACCTTAGAGCGGAGTTTCGCCAATCTGGCCCCGGAGGCGGACAAGCTGGTGCGGCGATTTTATGAAGAGCTGTTCTCGCGCTATCCGGATGTCGAGCCGCTCTTCGCCAACACTTCCATGGCCAAGCAGCGCAAGCATCTAAAGGCCTCGCTGGTGTTGGTCGTCGAAAACCTACGCAAGCCCGAAGTGTTGACCAAGGCCTTGCACGAATTAGGCGCCCGCCATGTTGGGTACGGCGCCACCGCGGAGCACTACCCAGCCGTCGCGGAAACCCTTCTTTTTGTGATGAAAGAGATCGCTGGGCGGGCGTGGACGACCAAGGTGAATCGTGCTTGGTCCGACGCCCTCGAGGCGGTCTCCCAGATCATGCTCGAGGGAGCCTCTCGAAGCAGCAACGCCCCCCAGGACAGAGACAAGATGAACGCGTCAACCAGCAAAGATGTTCTTCAAACCCTCCCCATTCCCGCGTTCACCGTCAGTGAAGCTGGCGTCGTGGAGTCGTGGAACGACGCCATGGCCGCTGTGACGGGGCGCTCGTCGCAAAGCGTGCTGGGTCAGCGCACCAGTAGCGCGCTTGGCTGCAAGCGTCGGCACACGCCTATCGACGACGCGATCTCCGACGGTGAGGTCGTGCGTGAGGAGTTCGAGATCACGAGTGCGGACGGGGCCGGGATCTCGGCGGAACTCGTGATCACGCCGATGGCGAACGAGAATGGAGAAGCCTGCGGAGCCTCGGTAGTCGTCAAGGTCGCTGACCGCGAGGCGGCGGACGGTAAGCGCATGCGCGACGCGCTTGAGGGGTCCGGTACGGCGTTTGTGATGATCGATGAGGACTTTCGGATCACGTACGCCAACCAGGCCACAATGTCGCTGCTGCGGGAGCACGAGGACACGTTTCGCCAGGCGTTTCGCCATTTCAGCGTGGACCGACTCATCGGGACCTGCATCGACGATTTCCACACCGATCCGGGTCGGATTCGACGGCTTGTCAAGAATCCGAACAACCTTCCGCACCGTGCAGATATCCGAGTGGGCCCGCTGCTGTTCGAGCTCTACGTGACGGGGATCGTCAACGACGGTCAACTCGACGGCCACTGCCTCGAGTGGAAAGAGGTCACCAAGGTGCGCGCGGATGCGCTGACCGGTAATCGACTCAGTTCGATGGTGACTGGGTGTCAGGCCCTGTTTTCGATCGTGGACAACGACTTGCGGATCACGGAGGTCAACCCGGCCTTGGTCGCGATGCTGCGACGGTACGAGGCGAAGATTCGCGAGGTTTTTCCCGATTTCGCAGTAGACGCCCTCATCGGGACTTGCGTGGATAAGTTTCACAAGAACCCGGCTCATCAACGGGCCATCATCGCTGATGAGAGTCGCCTTCCGTTTGTAACCGAGATCAAGGTGGGCGAGCTTGAGTTCGGGTTGACCGTGTGTGCTCTCCGAGACGCCGACGGCGTGCGCATTGGGTCGGCGCTGGAGTGGATCGACTACAACGAGCGCGCGAAGTACCGGCGTGAAGTCGAGAAACTGATGGCGGCCTGCGAGGAGGGGCGACTCAACGAGCGTGGCGACACCGGCCAACTCAACGAGGTCTACGCGCCGATGATGCGCAGCATCAACGCGATTCTCGAGCGCGTCCTGGCACCCGTGGGCGTGCTCAAGGAAAACTTGGGGCGCGTCGCCCACGGCGATCTCGGCGCGTACATTCGCGACGACTACCAAGGGGACCACGCCGCGTCGCGCGACGCTCTCAACGCGACTCTCGATGCGCTCAATGAGACGCTGAGCAAGGTCAGCCAGGTGGCCGAATCGGTTGCGTCTGGGAGTCGGCAGGTGTCCGATTCCAGTGCGGCGCTTTCGCAGGGGGCGACCCAGCAGGCTTCGTCACTACAAGAAGTTACGGAGACGATGCGGCGGATCACCGACCAGACCAAGCAAAACGCCGAGAATGCGACTACGGCGAACGAGCTGTCGAATGACTCGCGCGAAGTGGCGACGCAGGGCGACGAGATGATGCGAAACATGCTCACCGCGATGGGAGACATCGACGCGTCGAGCCAGAGCATTCGCAAAATCATCAAGGTGATCGATGAGATCGCGTTCCAGACCAACCTGTTGGCCCTCAATGCCGCCGTAGAAGCGGCTCGCGCCGGTGTGCACGGCAAAGGGTTCGCGGTGGTGGCCGAGGAGGTTCGGAGCTTGGCGGCCCGTTCCGCCAATGCGGCCAAGGAGACCACCGAGATGATCGAAGACTCGATCAAGAAGGTGAACCAAGGCACGGACATCGCCAACCAGACCGCCGAGGCGCTCACGAAGATTGTCGAGGGGGTCGGCAAGGTGACCGATCTCGTGGCGGAGATCGCTGCGGCGAGCAACGAGCAGGCGCGGGGCATTGGCGACATCAACACGGCATTGTCGCAGGTCGACAAAGTCACCCAGACGAACACCGCGAGCGCGGAGGAAAGTGCGGCGGCGGCCCAAGAGCTCTCGCGTCAGGCGAAGGATCTCATCGATCGTCTCGGAGGCTTCAAGCTCGCCGAGAACACGGCCGCGGACGCGCTGCCGGCCAACCTGACGCCCGAGATGATGGCCGCGATTCAGCGCCTCGTCGCGGAAGGAGGCCTTGGCGGTTTTGGAGGGGGCGCCGGGAACGGACGATCCGAACGGCCGGGCATCGCGGCGGTGGCCGAAGGGTCGTCGTACACGCCGAGTACGGGTGAACCCGCCAGCATCATTGCACTCGACGACGGAGAGTTCGGGAAGTACTAGAGGCGGTTGACCGCGCCGCCCCGTCGGCTGTCAGCCAGCCCGCGGGGCGGGGCTCCCTGCGCACAGATCGGCGGCGGGGTGAGGGGCGGCGGCAGCCCTTGTGGTCCCCGGAGGGGCCGCACGAACCCGGCCGATCAAGCCGCAGCGTTGCTCTTTGGGAGGAGATTGTATGACGTCAACCGCTTTGAATCTTGTGCCGCCGAGCGAAGACGTGCTCAGCGACGCGGAGTTCGACGAGCTGCGCGAGCTCATCTACGGCACGTTCGGCGTCGCGCTCGACGATACGAAGCGCTCGTTGATCGTGGGCCGGTTGTACGCCGTGCTGCGCCGGGAGGGGATGTCTCAGTTTTCCGAGTACATCTCGCGCGTGCGGCGAGACCCCACTGGCAAGTTGCTATCGGAGCTGGTCAACCGCATTTCGACTAACCACACATTCTTCAACCGCGAGTCGACCCACTTCGATTTCTTCAGTCGTACGGCGCTACGAGAGGTGATGCAGGCCCGGCAGCGCCGTCGGTCACGCGACTTGCGGGTTTGGTGTGCCGCGACGTCCTACGGCCACGAGGCGTACATGCTGGTCATGCTGATGCGCCAGGTGTTGGGGACGGAGTATGCCGCGTGGGACGCCGGGCTCTTGGCGACAGATATCAACGACGAGGTGTTGGCAGTGGCCAAAAAAGGCGTGTATCCCGCCCGCGAGGCGGAGGAGATCCCGGAAACGCTGCGAAACCGCTACTTCTCACGCCAAGCCGACGGCAGCTTCGCGGCGAAGCCTGAGCTGCGCCGAGAGATCACGTTTCGCCGTTTCAACCTGATGAACGTGACCCTGCCATTTCGGCAGCCCTTCGACATTATCTTTTGTCGAAATGTAATGATCTATTTTGATGTCGACACCAAGGCTAGCCTGGCCACCCGAATGTACCATTTCACTCAGCCGGGGGGATATCTGTTTATCGGAGCGGCCGAGTCACTGCCGATCGATCGTACTCCATATAAAAAGGTGTCTCCGGGGATCTATCAGAGGGCACGCGGATGACTCGGGCTGGATCAGGGAACATTCGTGTGCTCGTCGTCGATGACTCCGCGTTGGCGCGGAAAATCCTCTGCGATGGACTCAACGAGTGCGACGGGATCGAGGTTGTCGGCGCCGCACACGACCCTTACGAAGCGCGCGACTTGATCGTGAAGCTCGATCCAGATGTGATCACGCTGGATGTCGAGATGCCGAAGATGGACGGCGTTGAGTTTCTGCGGCGATTGATGCCGCAGTATCCCAAGCCGGTGGTGATGGTCAGTTCGTTGACCACCAGGGGGGGCGAGATCGCGATGCAGGCGCTCGAGGCGGGCGCCGTTGATCTGGTGCTCAAGCCAACGAGCCAGGTCGAGCGCGGGCTCGAGGCGATGCTGCTGGAGCTGAGCACGAAGGTTCGCATCGCATCCACGGCGAATGTCAGCGAGTGGAAGAATCGACGCCCCCCTAAACCCCGTGCGAGTCCGGTGGCGTCGGCGGGGGCGCTTGCCGTGACCACGGACAAGGTGGTGGTCATCGGTGCCTCCACCGGGGGGACCGAGGCGATTCGCGCCGTCCTGTCGGGCTTGCCCATCACCTGTCCGGGGGTGGTGATTGTCCAGCACATGCCGGCGGTGTTCACCAAGATCTACGCGGACAATCTCAACAAGGACCTGAGGCTTCACGTCAAGCAAGCGGAGTCTGGAGACCGGGTTTTGGCCGGGCGGGTCTTCATCGCGCCTGGAGACCTCCAGATGCGAATCACTCGTTCGGGCGGACAGTATCGCTTGCAATGCGAGGACGGGCCCAAGGTCTGCGGCCATCGGCCGTCGGTCGAGGTCTTGATGCAAAGCGCCGCGAAGTCGCTCGGCTCGAACGCGGTGGGGGTGATGCTCACCGGGATGGGGCGCGACGGAGCCGACGGGTTGCTGGCCATGCGCAAGGCCGGGGCACGTACGTTTGCGCAGGATGAGGCCACCTCGGTGGTGTTCGGCATGCCACGCGAGGCGCATCTCAACGGCGGGGCCGAGCGGCTGGTGCCGCTGCGCGACATGGCGGGCACCATCATGGGTGCGCTCGGAAAAATGGCTGCGTAGCGAGTGGCCGTCCGACCGGGTCTGGGACGGGGCCGGCGTGGCCGGCGTCCCCGGCGAGCGGATTGGGGGGCTCGGTCGGTGTGCGGGCGCTGGGTATCCGCGCGCGCTCGACTCGAACGCCGGCGAGCATTCAATCGGGTGCCGGACCGGATAGGAACTCTCGGCCGTCGCGGAGACCAGCTCTATTGAACTGAGACGCCGCGCGCCTTACATCAGTCGCCACAGGGGGAGACCTATGGGCTCGACAACGCCACGTGAGGCCGCCGACGCGACGGCGCTTATTCGCCAAGATCGCGACTATCAGTCCGTTCAAGCCAAGATTTCGGCTCGTCGAGAGCCGCCTCGAGTGATGCGGTTTTTGGTCAACGCGTTCGAGCGGTACCGGCAAAGACGCAAGATCGGCTGGTCCCGTCCCTGGAACAAGGCGGGAACGGTCATCTATCACAGCTTTCGACTCAACCGCGCGAACTCAGAAGCGTTGGTCTCGGGTGTCCGGGAGTTTGTCGAGCCCGTCGTCCCGCGTTCGAGTGATGCGACGGCCTTTGTGAGCGAGCTTTTGGATGCGTCGGATCTGATGGTGTTCGTGTTCTTGTCTCACGTGGAGCAAGACGGGCACCGCTTTGAACGTGCGACGATCGGACTGGGGCGGGTCCACGCACACGCGCCGAGACACCGCGATCGGATCGACATTGATCTCGATGCTGCGGTTCACGGCGGCCGGGGAGGCAGCTTGTCGCGGGCACGCGTGTTCGTCGATCCGTACCGACCGGATCACCCGGAGCCGCTGTTTGCGTGCACTTGCCCGCCCACGCCGGAGGCGCGCGCGCTGTTCGAGCGCGTCGTGGCCGATTGCGACCAGTGGCGACGAGGCGGACAGACTTGGCAGCATTGGACCGCGGACTATCTCGACTACTTCGGCGCCCCGAAGTGGGGCTTGGTCGGGAGCGCACTGCCGATGTTTGCCGCGCCGTGTGAATGGGCCTCCCGTCAGCCCCCCGCGGTGTCGTCGAACGGCTCGTGAGGTGGCATGGGGGGCAGAGCACTGGGGCACGTCCAGCGTGCGGGACAGCTAGCGCGGATCGGTTGGGTCGCCGCGCGGGCTCGGGCGGAGACGAGCGAGGGTCGACGGGCCCGGGCTCGACGCGCGCTCGCGGGCATGTTGGCCAACGCGCGAGGCATTCCCCTCAAGATCGGCCAGCTGATGGCGGCGTCCGACGAGGCGAGTTTTGGTGATCTCACGCGAGGCGTGTCGCCGTTGCCCGCGGCCGAGGTGGTTCCGGTACTCGAGCGCGCGTGGGGTTGCTCGCTCGACGAGGTCTTGTCCGCGTTCGAGGAGTCGCAGGCGGCCGCGTCGCTAGGCCAGGTCCATCGAGGGGTGTTGCGCGGTGGCGAGGTGGTCGCCATCAAAGTTCAGTATCCACATATCGCGGAGGCGATCGATACCGAGCTGCGTTTGGCGGGGTTGTTGCCGGGAGTGGGCCCGGCCAAACGGTGGGGGTTTGACCTCGAGGGATACCGGCAGTTGCTTGCGCAGAACATGTCGCGCGAGCTCGACTACGAGTCCGAGGCGGAGCGTCAACGCGAGTTTGCCGAGGGGGTACCGGTAGCGGGGCTGGTGGTGCCTCGAGTGTGGGACCAACTGTGCCGTCGCAATGTCCTGGTGCAGTCTTGGGAGGACGGGGAGTCCTTGCGGGCCGCGATCAGCTGGCCGATGCGAGAGCGGCTCGAGCTCGGGCGCGTGCTCCTTCGGACCTTGTTTCACAGCCTGTTTCACCACGGCGAGCTGCATGCCGATCCTCACGACGGTAACTGGATGTTTCGGCGTTCACCGGTGCGGGTGGTCCTGCTGGACTACGGCTGCACGCTGGCGGTCGCGCCCCCCCGACGTCTCGCCCTGCTGAAGCTGATCTTGGCATCGCGCGAGGGGGGACTGGGCTCGATGCTCGAGGGGTTGGCCGCGTTGGGCTTCGACGCTCACAAACTCGTTCATATCGCCGACAAGGTACCGGCGATCTGCCGCGTGTTGTTGCGGCCGTTCTTTCGCGATCGACCGTTTTCGGTGAGCGACTGGCATCCGAGCGAGGACCTCAAGCTCGCGCTTGAAGACGATCGCTGGTGGTTTCGCTCGGCCGGCCCGCCCGACAGCGTCCTGCTCATTCGTGCGTTTCACGGGCTCACGCGGCAGTTGGAGAAGTTGGACGTCAAGTTGGACTGGTGGCAGATCCTGCACGAGACGGTCGGCGAGGATGGGGTTGCTCGGGCGCGAGCGTTTTGTCCGCCCCCCGTTCGCGGTGGTCCCTCACGCGCGATCACCATGCCCCGTGCCGCGTCCCACCTGCGCGTGCGCGTGCTCGAGGGCGGGCGTCAGCGGGTCGCGCTCGCGCTTCCCTCCGAAGCTGCGACCGATCTGCGGGGACTGATCCCGCCCGAAGTGCTGGAGTTGGTGACTCGCGCTCGCATCGATCTCGATGCGATTCAACGGCGTGTGCTGAGTCGTGCACTCGCTCCCCAGGCCGTCTTGGAACTCCAAGACGGCGATCGCGAGTATCGCGTGTGGTTAGAATAGAGCGGGGACGCTGCGAGACCCCGCCGCTGGTCACCGAGCCGGAGCGCAGCGCCCCGACCGGGGTCCCGCCCGTCCGGTCTCAACTATGAAGCCGCAGGCTCGAGCGGCCAGCGCGACCGAGTCGGAGGATCGTTGGCGGCGACCCAACCGTCCGCGGGCGCGGCGGGCTCGGGTGGCGTTGCGTGGTGTTCTCCGGACGGTGTCTCGGTCGCGGCCGGCATGCTGACGCCGGCGCGCCAGCGTGGCACGGCGGCCCGGCGCGCGAACGGTTGGCTGGTCCATTCGACCAGGCGAAAGAGTTGGGCCAACGCCAGTGGGGCGGCCACGATCGTGCCGACTTGAGCGCTGCGGTTGTGCGTGATGCTGTCGAGAATCGCGGGCATGATAGCGAAGCGCGGCCAAGCGGCAGCGACTCCCCATCCGACGGCCACCGCCGCGTTGAGGACCACGCTGAGCCGAATCAGCCCCAAGATCGCGTCGGTTTCCGGCAATTGCTTGCCGCGGCGCCAGGTTTCGAAGGGCGAGAACTCGTCCTCGCGGGCCAGTAGGGTGGATAGGCGCCACAAGTCGTTTTGGCACAGATCGCGTAGTTCGGCGCTGCGTTCCAGCGCCCGGCCACAGCGATGGAGCACCGCGGACGCGACAAGCCAAGTCGCCACGACGAGCCACAATCGCAGCGGTCCGTCGCCGAGCTCGCGAGGCGACGTCGTGATCGCGGTCACGGCGAGCAAGATCACGGCTTGCGTGACGGCAGCGAAGCGAGCCGCGGCCGCGACCTTGCTGTCTTGATGGCGCCAAAACGCCATCATGGCCACGAAGCACGGTCCCAGTCGTGTGGCTGATTTGCTGGAAACCATCGGGACATCGCCGCGAAGCGTGGCGCGATGGTGCTCTAGCGCGAGCAACGTCGAGGGTGCGTCCGCCGGCGCGCGTCGATCTATCGTCGCCATGATCACTTGCGTAGCGGGGACCGCTCGCGGAAGCAATGTGGCCGGTTATCAAAACTTCCCCGGGAACATCGCGAACCGGTCCGGCGAGCTGGCGGAGGCGGCGGTGGTTTCCGCGACGGGCCGGGTCGAGTGACGTGGTGGCGGAGTTGGTCGTCGCGTTCCGGTTCGACGTCGCGGTGTCGCCGGGAAACGGGCCACACGTCGCGCCGGTGACCGTTTGGCGGGTCAGGGCGTGGGGTTCACCGCGGGGGGTCCGTCATGGACCGGTGACCGTGGCAGGTTGCGCTCAATCTCCTCGCGTCTGGGGCGACCAAGGAGAACGTGTCGCAATCATCCGCAGCTGAGACGTTCATTGCCGCGGATACCGTCGTGGAGGGCAAAGTCGTCGCACGATCGACGACGATTCGGATTCACGGTCACGTCTCGCGGGGCATCGCGACCGGCGGCGTCGTGGTCGTCGACGCTCCGGGCCGCGTGGCACACGGGATCACGGCGGCCCGGCTCGAGCTGAGCGGCCGGGTCGCGGGACCGGTATCGGTGCGGGGGGAGTTGCGAGTCCGCGATGCGGGCGAGTGTCGTGGCGCGGTCGTCTGCACGCGGCTCGACGCGGACGCAACCGCGCGAGTGCTCGGGCAGGTGCAGTGTCGTGGCGGTGTGGTGCCGCCGGTCACGGTGGCAGCTCCGGCGCAAGCCCACGGCGTCGACGCGGCCGCAACCGCAAGCCCGAAGTCGATCGATCGGCCGGAGTCGTCGAGCGATCGGCCGGAGTCGTCAAGCGTCGCAGCAGCGCAGCGCGAACGGCAGGGCGAGCCGGGGCTGAATCGGCCGCCGCAAGGCCGCCGGTCGATCCCAAACTCGCGCAGCACTCCTGATGCCGGCGCCGCTCGAAGCCCGGTTTGGGGGTGGCGGCGAGTGGGGTGGGTGGGGTTCCCCGCTGCGCTCGTGGTCGGGATCGCGTTCGAGCGGCCGAGGCCGGTGGAACCGGCGGAGTCCCTCGAGGTTGCTGAGCAACCCCCGTTCGTCGCGACGGGCTACGTGCTGATTCCGGATGAGCCCCGCTTCGAGCACGGGCGCGTCCCGCCGCTCAACGAGATCTACTGGCACGCGGCCAGCTCGAGTTCGTTGCGCACCCATGCGGCGCGGTGGGGGCTGCCCGGGTCCGAACTCAGGGCCCTCAATCCCCAGCTCGACCTGTCTTCGCCGGTCGCGGAGGGGACGGCGCTGCGCGTCTACTCCGCGCCGCTCGACCAGACCGCATTGTCGGTCGGCGCCCCGAATCGCGGTGAGCTTGTCGATGGCGTCCCGATGCCGGAGGGCGAGCATTGGGAACTGCGCTCGCATCGGCGTCGGGTGTATGGCACGACGTCGACGATCCGTGCGCTCGTGAGTGTCTTGGGGGAGTACGGTCGACGGTTTCCAGACGCGCCGCGGGTACGCGTCGGGGACCTGTCGGCACGGCGAGGTCGCTTCGCGCCGCCCCACCGTTCGCATCAAAGCGGGCGCGATGTGGATCTTTACTACATCCGGACCGACGGACACCGCTACGGGATGTTGACGCGAGAGCGCTTCGACGCGCAAAAAAACTGGTTTCTCATTCGCCGGCTCATCGACACTGGCGAGGTGCAGGCCATCTTCGTCGCGCACCCGATGCGCGAGTGGATCGTCCAACAGGCGAGCCAGGACCTGCCGCGACCGCAACTGCGTGCGTACCTCTCGGTGGTCAAGGGAGACGATCATCACGATCGTCATATGCATATTCGGTTTCGTTGTACTCCCGGCAATCGCCGATGCTATCATCATTCAGTGATCTCTCGTCCGTTGCGCCCTGAGGTCGTATTGGCCAACGGGCCGACGGACGGCGCACAGGCCCGGCCGCCGGGCGAGGACGACTCGAACGCGGCCCCCGACCAAGACCACGACGACAGGTCTCGGCCGTAGCCGCTGGGATCTGAGACCTACCCGCGCTGAAGGGCGGCGACGTGCTCGTCGACCAGGCGGGGGCGGTCTGTGTGCCGCTTGGCGGCCGCAGGGGAGAGGTGGCCGAGCACGACCAAACGAGCCAGGCTCAGTTCGAGCGGCTCCATGCCTTCGGCGCGGCCGGTCTGGATGTCGGATGTCAGCGAATAGGCCTTGTGCTCCCGGATCTTGGCCGCGACCGCCGTGTTGACGCGCAGGATCTCCACCGCGGGGTACAACCGGTCGTCACCGCCGGCCACCAGACGTTGCGTCACCACGGCCTTCAACACATTGGCTAGCTGATGGCGTACCGGCGCTTGCTTCCCGGCCTCGAAGGCGTCTGTGATGCGATCGATGGCCGTCGGCGCGCTCGCGCAGTGCAGCGTGGAGATGACGAGATGACCGGTTTCGGCGGCGGTTAGGGCGGCGGCGATTGTTTCAGCGTCTCGCATTTCGCCCACCAAGACGACGTCTGGTGACTCTCGCAAGGCGGCACGAAGCCCCACGGCGAAGTCAGGGACGTCTCGTCCGATCTCTCGTTGATGGATCAGCGCGCGCTTGGGCGTGTAGATGTACTCGATGGGGTCTTCCAACGTGATGACGTGGCGGGCGACGTGTCGATTGACGTGCTCGACCAGCGCCACCATCGTGGTTGACTTACCGCATCCGGCGGTTCCGGTGAGCAACACCAGTCCGGAGCGCAACGTGGCCAGGTCCTCCAGGCTCGCTGGCAAATGGAGGTCGGCTAGGCTGGGGCAGCGGTCGAAGATGGGTCGCAGCGCGGCCGTGACCCCGGCTCGCTGGCGGAACAGGTTGAGCCGAAAGCGAATGGGGGCTTGGCCGTCGCCGCGAACCACGACGAGAGGACAGTCGCAGCTGCCCTCGCGCTCCAGCGCGGCGCGGTGACGCGCGTCGAGACGTTCGCAGATCCGCGGGATCCAGTCGGCGCTGGCCGGGAGATGGCTCAGCGTGGTCAGTTCCCCGCCGCGCCGGGCTCTCGGGGCGGTGGCGGTCGACAGCAATAGATCCGTGACGCCGCCAGCGTCGATCATCGGCAGCAGTTCGGCCAGCGGACCGAGGTCTCGCGGATCGTCGGCGTCGAACGTGATGTCGCCGGCGGGGGAAGACGGGCGCTGCGCTTCCTCGGGGCTCGACGCGGGCGCGGGCGCGAGGGGGTCGACCGCGGGTTCGCACGCGAAGCTCGAGTCGGGCGTGGCGGGCGTCGCTGGTTGCGTCGGCTCGGCGGGCCGGGCGTCTTCGCGTGACGGCGGACCTTGCTCGGGCGGTGGGGTCGGTGGGGTGTCCACGCGCGCGGCCAAGATCCTCAAGACCGCGGACGACCCTTCGACCCGGCGCGTCACAGTGAACCGGTCGCCGTTTTCGGCCTGATAGGGCAGGCTCAGTCCGGGTCCGACATCGCGCTGGCCGTCTAGTGAACCTCGCTGTTCTTCGGGAATCACCTCGGCCTCAATCATGGCGAACAGGCCGGGGTCGAGTGGCGGCATGCTGAGCGCGGCGACCTCGTCGCCTCGCAGCAGAAACGGGGGGCGGCCGACTTGAAACTGGAGTCCGTCGGCCTGCTGGGAGGCGACAAGCGCAAGCAAGCTGTCGATGGTTCGCATCCGTGGTCCTCGCGGCGACCCGCCGCGCTCCGACGATGAACCAGGCTGCAACCATCGTGCCGGCGCGACACATCGGGGTCGGCGCGAGCCGGCGCGGAGCGTCGGTCGGATCCCGTGGTCGCTCGGCGCCACGCGGTCTTGTCAAAACGTCCCGAGGTGACCGGGTCCTGTGTCGCGATGTCCGTTTGGGGCGAATGCTGTCGACGCGGCGATCGACCGCCTCGCGGCGGGCACGGCCGGCGGGGCTGGCTCGCTGTAGACGCGCTCAAGCGAGATTGTGGAAGACCTCTTGCACATCATCGTCGTCTTCGAGCCGGGCGACGAGTTTGAGCACGGCGTCCGCCTGCTCGTCGGACACGGCCGTGGTCGTCTTGGGGACCCACTCAAACCCGGAGGAGACGGGGGCGAGCTGGCGCGATTCTAGCCCGGCCTGGAGGCGCCCGAAGTCATCGCGATTGCACCGCAACACAAGTACCGGTTTCCCGTCGTCGTCCTCACCATCGACGAGATCGCTGAGTCCGTCGTCGATGAGCTCGAGTTCCAACTCGTCGCGCTCGACGGCGTCCGGACGGAGTCGGAACACGCCGAACTGGTCGAACATGAACGCCACGCTGCCGGGACTACCCAAGTTGCCGCCTTCTTTCTTGAAGGCGAAGCGGATGTTGGCCACGGTCCGGGTGGGATTGTCCGTCGCCGTCTCGACCAGCAGCGCAACCCCGTGCGGGCCGTATCCCTCGTACAGCACCGGCTCGTAGGCGTCGGTATCCCCGGCTCCGGACGCTTTTTCGATGGCGCCTTGGATCCGGTCTTTCGGCATGTTCACCGCCCGCGCGTTTTGGATAGCTCGGCGCAGGGCGGGATTGTTATCCGCGTCGGGTCCTCCCGCACGCACGGCCATCGCGATCTGCTTCCCGCAGCGGGTGAACGCCTTGGCGTCGCGATCACCACGCTTGAGCATGGCTTGTTTGCGGTTCTCGAAAGTACGCCCCATGCGATTCGCTCCTGTGCGCGTTCTATACCACCGAGGCGCACGGGACCGGCCGATGCCCGGGCGGTTCGACCCGGCGGTCCTCGTGCCGCGTGAACGACGCTCGCGCGGAACCCGAGCGTGCGCCCCGATAGGGGAAGCCGCGACCGATCCGGGTCGACTCGCCCGGCCGAGCGGCGGCTGGGTGCCCGCAGTGGGCCGAGCTAGGCCAAGCTAAGCGTTGCGCACCACGATTTGTTGGTACGGGATATCGATGCCGGCCTCGTTGAGTGCGTTGTAGATCCGCTCGCGCAGGCCGTGCAGCATGGCCAGGTAATCGGGCGCCTGCGTCCATGCGGTGATCTTGAAATCGATCGAGCTCGCCCCGAAGCCGACGAACAGCACCCCAGGGGCCGGGTCTTTGAGCACAAGGTCGGCGCCTTCGACTGCCTCGGTCAGGACCCGTATCGCGTCCTCGATCTTCGTCCCGTACGCCAGACCGATCTCGACTGCGCCGCGGCGGGTCCCCCGGGCGGTGAGGTTGATGACCTTGTTCGACGTGATCGCGCCGTTGGGCACGATGATGGTTTCATTGTCGGGGCTGACCAACGTCGTGGCGAACAGGCCGATCTCCTCGACGCTCCCGGTCGACCCGGCCACCGTGACCACATCGCCGGTGGTGAAGGGTCGAAACATCAGCAGCATGACACCACTGGCGAAGTGGCCGAGGTTGCCCTGCAAGGCCAGACCCAACGCGAGGCCAGCCGAGCCGAGCACGGCGACGAAACTCGTCGTCTCGATGCCAGCGGTGTTGAGCGCGGCGATGACCGCCGCGGCCAGCAGCGCCCATTGGATGAGCGACGCGAGGAAACGCGCTACCGCCTCGTCGAGCTTGCGGCGACGCAGCATGCTCAGCGCCAGTTTCGCCAGCCACTTGGCGACGATCCAGCCGCCGACGAGCATCGCGAGCGCGGCGGCCAGGCTTTGGAAAAATCCCAGGTACGGGGCGAGGGCGGGCGGAAGCTGCACTGTATCCATGGCGACGAGGTCTCGCATCGATAGCGAACGTGCGCGCGTCCGGCAACTGGCCAGTGACGACGCCGGAGGGTCGGCGAAACTTCCGCGCCCGATGACGGGTCCTCGCGTTGGCCGCGACGGATCGGCTAGGAGGATTGCGATGCACACCAAACGACGTCAGTTTCTACAACAGGCTGCGACGGGCTCCGCGCTCGTGACGCTTCCTTCGCTGTTCGCGGGGTGTTCCCGCAAGCCGACGGACCGCGCGGTCAGATCGCCGCCAGCTAACGTCATGCACGACGCGCAAACGCAATCCGAAACGCACGCCTATCTCGAGTGGTTTGGCGTGACTGACACGACACTGCGCTCGGTGATGGCCGAGCTGAACGCGCATGGGGCCGACGCGGCGGATCTGTACTTTCAGCACTCGCGCAGCAACAGCATCGCGTTCCAAGACGGCATCATCAACCGCGCCTCCACCAGTGTGGATCAGGGCGTGGGGTTGCGCGTCGTCATCGGCGACCAGGTGGGCTACGCCTACACCGAGGATCTCAGCTTGCCGGCCATGCAGGCCGCGGCTCGCAGTGCGGCGGCGATCGCCAAGGCCGGAAGCGGGGCGCGTTTGGAGATCCCTTCACGCTTCGCCACCGTGTCGCGGCCCTCCTACTACGAGCTCGCCGTCCCTTGGGCCGAGGTGGGGGTGGATCGCAAGTTGCCGCTGATCCAGCGGGCGGCCGAGTTGGCCAAGGCCGCCGATCCGTCGATCCAAAAAGTGCGGGTGTACTGGGCGGATGCCGAGGAGCGCGTCCTGATCGCCGACTTGGCGGGCAACATCGCCACCGACTTTCGTCCGATGACGCGGCTTTCGGTGAACGTGACGGCGACCAAAAACGGCGTGACGCAATCCCTCGGTTCGAACGTGGCCGCGCGCGAGGGGATCGATTGGTACACCGAGGAGCGGCTGGCGACGGTGGTGCAAGAGGCCGTGGATCGCACGATGATCCTGTTTGAGGCCAAGCGTCCCCCGGCGGGGGAGCTGCCGGTCGTCCTCGCGGCCGGGGCCAGTGGCATCTTGCTGCACGAGGCGATCGGCCACGGCATGGAGGCCGACTTCAACCGCAAAAACGTCAGTATCTACGCGGAGATGCTGGGTAAGAAAGTTGCTCCAGATTTCGTGAACATTGTCGACGACGGGACGGTCGATCACCACCGGGGGGCGCTGAACGTCGACGACGAGGGCCAGCCGTGTGGCAAGACGGTGCTCGTCGAAAACGGCAGGCTCGCCAGCTATCTGCACGACAGCATCAGCGCGAAGCACTACGGCCTGGCGAGCACCGGCTCGGGGCGGCGAGAGTCATTTCGTCACGCGCCGATGCCTCGCATGCGCTGCACGTACATGCTCGATGGGCCGCATACCCGCGACGAGATCATCGCCTCGGTGCAATCGGGTATCGTTGCGGAGACGTTTACCAACGGCCAAGTGCAAATCGGTGCCGGTGACTTCACGTTCTACATCAAGAACGGCTGGCTCATCGAAAACGGCAAAGTCACCGCGCCGATCAAGGACTGCAACATCATCGGCAACGGCCCCGAGGCCCTCAAGAACGTGACGATGGCGGCGAACGACAGCAAACTCGACACCGGAGGCTGGACCTGCGGCAAAGACGGGCAAGGCGTGCCTGTGTCGCAGGGGCTGCCCACTGTTCTGGTTTCCAGCATGACCGTCGGAGGAACGAATGGCGAAGCATGATCAGCTGCTCCAAAGCGCCGCGCAGGCGGTTGACCGGGCCAAACGTCACGGGGCCGACGGGGTGTGGGCCTCAGCCTCGCGGGTGCGTAGCTTGGAAACGCATTTGCGAGACGGCAAGCTCGAGCGGGTCCAACACAACACGTCGCGAGGTCTCGCGCTGCGGCTGTACGTGTCGGATCGCTATTCGACGCACAGCACCAGCGACTTGGACCCGACTCGTCTCGACGCGTTCGTGGCGGAAGCCGTGGCTCTCACCCGGGCACTCGAGCCGGACACCCACCGCAAGTTGCCCGATCCGGCCCTGTTCGCCGGCCGGCCCACCCAAGACCTCGGACTGTGGGACGCTCAGGTGGCCGAAATCTCGCCGGAGGCCCGCCTCGCGGCTTGCGAAGAGATGAACAGCGTCAGCCGAGGCCAACCGCAGGTCATTTCGGCGACGAGTATCGCCTACGACTCGGATTTCGCCGCGGCGTCCGCGAGTTCCAACGGGTTTTCGGACTCGTGGGGGGCCACCTCGGTCGGGCTGTACACGCAAGTCACCATGCGCGACGAGGGTGACGCGAAGCCGGCCGACGGCATGGGGGCGTCGTCGCGGCGTGTCGGCGACTTGCTCGCGGCGCGAGAGATCGGCGAAGAGGCGTTGCGTCGGGCTCGGGCTCGGTTGGGGTCGAAAAAGGGGCCGACGGTGGTCGCGCCCATGGTTGTCGACCGTCAAGCGGCCGGGCGATTGCTCCACGCGCTGCTCGGCCCGACGAGCGCCGGGTCTATCCAGCAGGGGCAGTCGTTTTGGCAGGGGAAGATCGGCGAGTTGGCGGTCTCCGAGAAGCTCAGTATTGTCGACGATCCGCTAGTCTTGTCCGGGTTGGGCTCGCGTCCGTTCGACGGTGAGGGCATCGCTGCCAAGCGGATGCCGGTGATCGAGCGCGGCGTGCTGCGCAACTACTACGTCGACACCTACTACGGCTCGAAGCTGGGGTTGGCCCCGACGACGGGATCGAGTTCCAATCAGTTGGTGGCGCTGGGGGCCGGGGACTTGAACCGGCATGTGGCGGACGTCCGGTCCGGCGTCTACGTGACCTCATGGCTGGGGGGGAACTCTGATTCGACCACCGGGGACTTCTCCTTTGGTATCCGCGGCCACCTGATCGAAAACGGCGAGATCGCGGCTCCGGTCGGTGAGATGAATGTGACCGGCAATCTGCTGCAGTTGTTCTCGCGCCTGCGGGCGGTGGGGGATGACCCGTGGATGTACTCGTCGTTGCGTGCGCCGACGCTGGTGTTCGACGACGTGCAGTTCAGCGGGGCTTGAGTGCGCTGAAGATTGAGCTGGACAAATATTTAACCATGCGACACTATCTCGCGGATGCCAGCTTCGGCCAGGCTCGCGCGGGTGCACGCCGCGATCGAAGCGCTGCAGCGCCTCAGCGAGCTGTTCATTACGCGTCGAGTCGCGCTCGCCCGCGAGGTAGGCCTCACCGAGCAGCAGTGGCGGGTGCTCGAGGAGATCTCCACGGAGCGATTCATGCCGTCGATGTTCGCTCGTCAACGGCAAAGCAGCGCCGCCGCGGTTTCCAAGACCCTGCGCCAACTCCTCGATAAAGAGCTCGTTGTCGCCGCGATTCGCCCGGGCGATGGTCGCCAGCGTCACTACACGCTCAGTCCCGCCGGCGAACGCACGCTCCGCGAGCTCCGGCGCCTCCGGCAGGTGGCGGTAGACACCATCTGGGCGGATCTTAGCGAAACCTCACTCCTGCGGTTTGCCCACACCGCGACCCAGATAGCCGACGCCATCGAGGCGTTTCACGAACGGGAGCATGCATGACGGGGAAGAACCTCTACAACAAGGTCTTCGATCTCCACACCGTACGCGAGCTGCCCTCCGGGCAGACGCAACTTTTGATGGGGTTGCATCTGATCCACGAGGTCACGTCGCCGCAGGCCTTCGCCATGCTGCGCGAGCGTGGGCTCTCGGTCCGGTTCCCGGATCGGACGTTCGCCACGTGCGACCACATCATCCCCACCCAAAGCCAGCTGCGGCCGTTTGCCGACACGTTGGCCGAGCAGATGATCGTCGAACTCGAGCGCAACTGCCAAGCCCATGGGATCCGCTACTTCTCGCCCGAGAACGGGGAGCACGGGGTCGTGCACGTCATCGGCCCTGAGAAGGGGCTGACCCAACCCGGCATGACGATCTGCTGTGGCGACTCGCACACGTCTACCCACGGGGCGTTTGGCTCGATCGCCTTTGGCATCGGCACCTCGCAAGTCCGTGATGTGCTCGCGACCCAAACGTTGGCCATGTCGCGGCTCAAGGTGCGCCGGGTGGTGGTCGACGGGCAGCTCGGGCCTGGGGTGTACGCCAAAGATGTTGCGCTGCACATCATCGGCCAGCTTGGGGTCAACGGCGGCGTGGGTTATGCGTACGAGTACGCCGGCGAGGTGTTTGACGCCATGTCGATGGAGGAGCGCATGACCGTTTGCAACATGTCGATCGAGGGCGGGGCGCGGTGCGGCTACGTCAACCCCGACCAGACGACCTATGCGTATCTGCAGGGGCGTCCGTACACGCCGGCGGGCGAAGCGTGGACCCGGGCGTTGAGGTATTGGGAGTCGGTGCGGTCCGACGACGACGCGGCGTACGACGACGAGGTGCGATTCGACGCCGCCGAGATCAAGCCCACGGTCACCTGGGGCATCACCCCGGGGCAGTCCGTGCCGGTCGACGGGTGCATTCCTCCCCTCGAGTCCTTCGGTCCGGACGACCGCGGAGTCGTGCGCGAGGCCTACGAGTACACGGGATTTCAGCCCGGGGAGCGACTCGCCGGCCGTCCGGTTGATGTGGCGTTCATCGGGTCGTGCACCAACGGTCGGTTCTCTGACTTCGAGGTCGTGGCCAAGCGGCTGGCCTCGGGGGAGTATCGCGTAGCGGAGCATGTTCGGGCATTGGTCGTGCCCGGTTCGCATGCGGTGCGTGAGCGCTTGGTCCACGCCGGCTACGACGAGGTGTTTCGGCGGGCGGGCTTCGAGTTTCGCGAGGCCGGCTGCTCGATGTGTCTGGCGATGAACCCGGACAAGCTCGTCGGTCAGCAGTTGTGCGCGTCCTCGTCGAATCGCAATTTCAAGGGACGCCAGGGGTCGCCCACCGGTCGTACCCTGCTCATGTCCCCATTGATGGTGGCCGCGGCGGCGATCTCGGGGCGGGTGGCCGATGCCCGAGAAGTGTTTTCCATCGCGTAGAGGGAACATGCCATGAACGATCTGCAACGCACGCAGCTCACCGGCACCGCGCTCGCGGTGCCGGGCAACGATATCGACACCGATCGCATCATTCCGGCCCGCTTTCTCAAGTGCGTGGTGTTCGACGGACTCGGAGCGCACGCCTTCGCCGACGATCGAGCCGCCCTGCGGCAAGCCGGCAAGCTCCACCCATTCGACGATCCCGCGCGGGCCCGTGCGAAGATTTTGTTGGTGAACAAGAACTTCGGCTGCGGCTCGTCGCGAGAGCACGCGCCGCAGGCGTTGATGCGGTGGGGTGATGGGATCACTGCGGTCGTGGGCGAGTCGTTTGCCGAGATCTTCTTCGGCAACTGCCTCGCGTTGGGCATCCCCTGTGTTCGGGTGAGTGCCGATGCGTCCGCGGCGTTGATGGCCGTCGCACAGGAGCAGCCGGCCGCCACGTTCACCGTCGATCTCGTCGAAGGAGAGGTCCGCGCGGCAAACGTTGTCGTGCGGGGCGAGGTGCCCGCGAGCGCTCGCGCGGCATTGGTGGAGGGCCGCTGGGACTCCACCGCCGAACTGTTGGCGGGCCGCGAACGCGTGGTTCAAGTCGCGGCCGGGTTGCCCTACTTCCAAGGGGACCCGAACCAAGTGGCGCCCTAGCCCGCAAGCGGGGGTTCACGTGTCCGCTGCCGTCGCGGGGTCGGGCGGGGTCGGGGGGCGGCGGCGGCAGCTGAGGCACCGCACCGGCGTGCCGCCGACGGGCCCCGACGGTCTCGGGGTCGTGCGGCCATCGGGCGGCTGGCGGCCGTCTTGGCGGCCATGGACCCCGCACGAAGCCAGCCGCGCGGCGCCGGGCGGCTGGTCAGTCGCGGTCTTGACCGTCGAGTCGCGGCGCCGTCGGAACCGAGGTCGGCACGGCGCGCACCGGGCCGGGTACGAGCTCAAGTACGACCCCCATCGTGGCGACGAACACCTCATCCGCGACGGCGGCCAGTCGCTGGTGAGCGTAGCCGGCGACGTCACGAAACATGCGCCCGAGTCGGGACGGGGGCACGATCCCCATGCCGACTTCGTTGCTGACAATGATCACGCGGCCTCGCGGCTGCGCCAACGCCACGACCAACTCGTCGATCTTCTCCCGCAACGCCGTCTCATCCTCGTCGCGCAGTAGGTGGTTCGACAGCCACAACGTCAAACAGTCGACGACGAGCGCGTCGTAGTCCGTTCGCGCCGCGATCGTTGCGGCGAGATGGAGCGGCTCTTCCACGGTTTCGAACGCGTCACCACGTTCGGCTTGGTGGGCGATCACCCGAGAGCGCATCTCGTCGTCACGCGCCTCGGCGGTCGCCACGAACACTCGCCGGGTGCCCGCTTGGCTGGCTCTCGCCAACGCGAACCGGCTCTTGCCCGAACGCACCGCGCCGCCGATCAATGTGAGTCCGCGCTGGCGGAGCGGGGTCGGCGGGGGGCGGCGACTCAGCGGGGGATCGATCATGGTGGCCCCAACTTGCGTGCCGACGCGGCGCGGCGCAAGGCCAGCTCGGGTCGGTGCGCCCGCCTTCGTCTCTTGCAGCGGCGGCCGACGGCCTCTACGCTCGCGGCAGCATGGATGTGTCGCGTGGCGTGACCGAGGCGATCAAGGTCTGGCTGGCCCTCGGCGGCGCGGCTTTGGGGTTGGCCGCGGTTCGGCTGTCGGCGCGGCGGTTGGGGCGGATCCTGCTGTTGCTCACGCTCGTTGCGACGTTGAACTACGCGCGATGGGGACCCAAGGCCGCGCTGGAACGCGTCGATTCTTACGATCTGATGCACTACTATCTCGCGGCTCGGTACTTCGACGAGCTTGGGTACTACGATCTGTACCCTGCCGTGCTGCTGGTCGACCACGAGCACGGGCCGTACGATGCTCGAATCAAACGTTGTCGGTTGCAGGATGCGGCCGGCTACCGTTTGGCCCCCCTGGCGGAGTGCCTCGAACGCGGTCGGAGCGTTCGAGAACAGCAGTTCACTCCCACCCGGTGGCAAGCGTTTGAGCACGACTTCCTGGCTTTGCAGCGGGGTTGGAAGATGTCGCGCCGCTTGTGGCGCGACATGATCCAAGACCGCGGGTTCAATGCGACGCCGGCTTGGATCACGGTGATGTCGCCGCTGGTCACCACAGTGCCGGTGGAGGCGATCAAGTGGCTCGCGTGGCTCGATGTCGTGTTGTTGGCGGTCGGGTTGGGGGCGGTGCGTTGGGCCTACGGTCGCGCGACCATGCTGTGGGCGTGGCTGTTTCTGATGGTGACCTACTCGTTGCGCTGGCCCATGCCCACTCAGGTGTTCGCGCGCTACGACTGGGTGGCGGCGTTGATGGTGGCGATGGCGTTGCTCCGCAAGTCCCGCCCGTTTTGGGCGGGGGGGCTGGTCGGGTTTGCGGCGCTGGTGCGCCTGTTTCCCATCGTCTGGCTGTTTGGACCCGCCGCCCGTGCCCTGTGGCGGCTGATCCGTCCGACCGCCGGTGCCTCTCGGTTCGATCGCGAGGGGGCCCGGCTCGCTGCGGGCGCGCTCGCGTGTCTCGTGGTCCTCGAGGGAGCTGCACTACTCAACTTGGGGATCGACACCGCGCGGACTCACGCCCAAAACATTGCCGAGCACGTTCGACCAGAGCAGCTGTCGTCGCGGCGGATCGGTTTCGCGCTAGCATACTCGTATCGCGGCGAGCTCGAGCCCAAGTACCTACCGAAGTCCCGCAAGCTCGAGATCAAAGACCAGGCCCGCGAACGCTGGCCGATCGTCGCGGTGTTGCTGGGGCTACTGGGTTTTGGCACCCGACGTTTGCGCCATGACCAAGCTTTCGCGCTGGGGTTTCTCCCGTTTTTCTGGTTGGCCACGGCCAGCTACTACTACTACGTCACCCGCATCACATTGGTGATTTGGCACGCGGAGGACCTCTCGCGCCGGCGCAATCGGGTGGGGCTCGCGACGTTGTTCGGCCTCGAGGTATTTGCCAACTGGGCAGAAACCGTTCACCCCGGGCATCGGGTCTATCTGATCGGACGATTGGCGTGGGGACTGTTGGCCTACTCGGTGCTCATCGCCGGCTGGCTCGCCTGGGACGCGTGGCGAGAGCCCAAGACCGACCCGCGCGAACCAGCGTGAGGCCGCGCGACCTGGCGCGCGATGGCAGGCTTTGTTGGGACGCGCGAACCCCCGGCCACCCCGGCGCCTGTCCCCGGCCACGCCCCCTCGGTCGCGGTGCGCGGGTCGATCGGCTTCGACCGCAGCTTCCCGTAAGATGGGGACGTGTCGTCATTTCCCCATACCCAGCACCTCGAGCGGGCCGGCTGCCCCCGAACCTTTGAGCAGCTGCTGGACGTTGTGGTCGACGGCGCGGGCACGGACGTGCGCCACTTCCAGGGTCTGTTGGCCGCGGTGCGGTCCCGTCCGTCGTTCTTCGAGGACTTCTTGCCCTTTCTTTACTGCATCGCGCTGGAGGCCCGTGACGTCTTGCCATCCCCCATGCCGGCGCTGAGCGACGAGGGGGAGGTGTCGTTCGACGAACGTCAGTGCGCCAGCGTGTTGGCTAACGCGTTCTTTTGTACGTTTGTCGACCGGGTCAGCGAGAACTGTCGCTGCGCCGATGGGTATCCGTCGATCAATTTCGACGAGCTCTACGAGGCACCCCCGGGCAACACCGGAGAGCTGGCCAAAATGAAGATGCTCTTCGACTACTTCGACGAGATTCGTCGGCGGCGATTGTCGGAGGAGGCGTCCATGCGGCGGATACGCTTTCTCCGGCGTCGCGCCAAAGATTCGAGCCTTGAGGATTGGCTGGCCTGCGACACGAAACTGCTGGCGCCTCGGGTCTACCCGCTTGGTCGCGGACTCGAGGAGACGACCGGCATGCTACGGGTGGATTTCGCCAATCGACTCGTGGGAGGAGCCGCGATCGCTTACGGCAGCGTCCAAGAAGAGATCATGTTTTGCGAGCACCCCGAGATGCTCGTGGCGCGGCTCATCTGCCCCCCGATGGAGCCGGATGAGGCGATATTCATCTCCGGCGCGCAACGGTTTTCGACGCACACGGGCTACGCCCGGACGCTCGATCACGCCGGCCCGTTCCCGCCGGAGAACAACGAGCCGGATCTGTGGGTGGTCGCGATCGATGCATTGCCGATACGCAGCGATGAGGTCGCGCTCGAGTTCTCCCGGCCGTTCGTGCTCCGCG
Organism: Myxococcales bacterium FL481; assembly: GCA_006508105.1. Lineage (GTDB taxonomy): Bacteria > Myxococcota_A > Polyangia > Nannocystales > Nannocystaceae > FL481. Next base: position 42,201 of record QKPP01000242.1, read on the forward strand.
AGCTGACCAAGGCGCGCGCTGGATTCGAGTTTGCTGAACCGCCGACAGACATCGCGACGGGCAATTGGGGTTGTGGCGCGTTCGGTGGAGATGTTCGGCTCAAGAGCCTGATTCAGTGGTTGGCGGCGAGTCGCTCTGGCAAACAGCTGCACTACTTTCCGTTCGATTCACAGGTGATCGCGAGGGAGTTCGCGCCGTTGGCCACGATGTTGACGGAGAGCGGGCGCACGGTGGGGGACTTGGCTCAGGTTCTCTTGTGCGATCTTCGGCCGGGGAATGTGTACGACTTCGTGCGAGCGCGCCTGTCGGCGTAGCGTGCCGGTGATGCATCGTCGCCGCGCCGATCCACGCGCGGGTCGGCTCGCCCTCCCGCGCGGTCGCCCATCGAGCGCAGCGATGGCCCGCGGACCGGTCCGTCTTCCCGGGTCGGCTCCGTGCGCTCGCTCTCCGTCGCCGCTAAGGCTTCGCGACCAGTGTCCGGGGGCTCTTTGACGGCGGATCCTCCCGCCCTGGCTCACCGGCAAGCCCCGATGAGACGATGGGGTCCGCTTGCGCCGTCCTCCACGGGACGTTTGGCCACCACCGGACCACCGCCGGTGGTCGACCGGGCTCGATGCTCTCCCCGGGTCGTGGAATCGCCACTGCGACATCTCGGGTCCGCGCCGCGACCAGGATCCGCTCGGCTGGTTCGACCCACGCGTGCAGGGCCAGGTCGAATGTTCCCCAGTGCACCGGCACAAGCAGCTTGCCGCGAACCGCCTCGAATGCTTGCACGGCTTGCTCGGGCCCGAGGTGGACGTCGGCCCACAAGCGATTGTAGGCCCCGGACTCGATCATGGCGATGTCGAATGGTCCCAGCCGCTCGCCGATCTCGGCGAAGCCGGGAAACATGCCGGTATCTCCACTGAAGTAAACTCGATGCCGCGGGCCGATCATCGCCCAGCCCGCCCAAAGCGTCTTGTCTCGGTCCAGCACCGCTCGTCCCGAGAAGTGACGCGACGGGGTGGCGACCAGCCGGACCCCACCGACTTCGTACTCGCCCCACCAGTCGAGCTCAACGATGCGATCGGGGGCGACGCCCCAGTACTCCAGGTGAGAACCCACCCCAAGCGGCGTGACAAAGAGCGGGACTTGCTCGGCGAGGCGCGAGATGGTGCCGGCGTCAAGGTGGTCGTAGTGATCGTGGGAGATGATCACCGCGTCGATGTCGGGTAGCTCTTCGAGGTCAAGTGGTGGGGCATGGAACCGCTGCGGGCCCACGTTCGACCACGGGGAAGCGCGATCTCCCCACACGGGGTCCGTCAGCAGCGTGACGTTGTCGAGTTCCACGAGGGTGGTCGAGTGTCCGAGCCAGGTGACGCGTAGATCGTCTTGTGGCGCGGTCGCCAGGCGTTCGGCGATGCCGGTTTCAACGGGTAACGGGGCCGTGGGCGCGGTGTTTTTGCCCCCGCGCAGCCACTCGACCAAGGTGGGCACGAACGGGGGATCGACGACCGGGAGCGCGTTGACAAAGCGGCGCCGCTGGAGCTCGTACTGCGGCGAGGTCGCGAGCTGTTCGAGTCGATCGCCGTGAGGCGGGGTTCCCAGATTCGTCCATACGTTGGCCATCACGCTGGCTCCGAGGGCGGCCAAAGCCGCCGTGGCGACGCCGCCTCTTCGCAGCCAGCGGCGCGTTTTCGATGACGAGGAAGACCGTGCCGCGTTCGCTGGCGCGGAAGCATAGAGGTGGCGGGGCATCGCAGGGTAAACTGTACTGAGTAGTGTACTTCTCGTTTCTGAGAAGTAAACGCCGACGTCTCGTTCGTTGTTCCCGCGGCGGCGACCCGGCCAGAAGCTGGGGAGCTGCGAGTGCCCCGCCCGCGGTGTAAGCGCGAGCCAGCTGAGATCGTCGACGCAGCCCGGGCGGGACTCCCCGGTCGCGTTCTCGTGCGGTCAGGCGGGACCCGATCGGCACGCGAGCCCAGGTCAGCGAACGCTGGGTCGACACTGGTTCGCAAGGCCGGGCCGGTTCGGGTCCTGTCGGCGCACCTGCGCGCAGGTTGGGCGGCGTGGCATGTCCGTCGACAGACGGTCGGCGTCCCGGTCGCTTGGTCCGCCGCGAGGCGTTGAACCCCCGCGTGATACCTTGCGCGGGTGCGGGGCGCCACGTTTTGGCTGGTCATCACGCTCGGCCTGGCGGCGTTGTTCTTGGTGCCGTTCTTTGTATTTGAGGGACAGATTTTGGCGTGGGTGGAGGTGTTTCGCGAGCGCAAGCACGCCGATCTCTACGTCGCCGCGTTTGTGGTCGGTGCGCTCGTAGTAGATGGGTTGCTGCCGGTGCCGTCTTCGTTGGTCACGGCGTTAGGTGGCGGCACCTTGGGCTTTGTCCCCGGCACCTTGGTGGCCTGGCTCGGCATGACCCTGGGTTGCATGGTGGCCTACGCCGTTGGCCGCCGCGGTGGGGGGCTGTTGCGGCGATCCACGGGTGCTGCGGCAGCGCTCGACCAGGCCGCCGCGTGGGTGGACCGCTACGGCGTGTTGGCAGTCGTGCTGGCGCGGCCGATGCCGGTCGTCGCCGAGATGTCGGCGATCTACGCCGGGATGACGCGTCTCGCGTGGTCCCGCTTCCTCGTGTTTGTGGCGTTGGCGAATCTCGGGGTTACGGCGTTGTACGCGGGTCTGGGCGCCTACGGGCGCCGGGAGTCGAGTTTTGCACTAGCGCTGGCGGCGTCATTGGTCTTGCCAGGTCTGGGGTGGGTGTGGACCCGGGTGCAGCGTGCCGTACGGTCGCGAACCGACCGGCACGCCGATCCACCCGCGCGGTGAGGCTTCGACGACCGAGGCCATGGGGACGATGTGGTGGCGGAGGCCATCATCGAGCGGATGCCGGCCGCGTCCGCGGTTCGCTACGGTCCAAAAACCATGCTCCTCGAGCCGTCGGGCGGTTCAAAACCATGCGAGCGATGCCGTTCGATGTGGTTTCGACGTCATCGACCTCGACGGGCGGACGCAACCCAACCCGGCGGCCGAGGCATGGCTAGTTGTGATGACTCGACGTCCGATACCCGCGGGTCTCCATCATTGCGTCCGGTTGACCACCGACCTCTCGCTGCGTGGGGAATCACGTCGTTGGCGCTGTGACACGATTGTCCCGCACGCCGATCCAGTGCGATCGAGGTACCAGGAACCGAGACCGGGCGCCGGGAGTCGGATTTGCGTCACGGGCGCCGCCGCACGGTCGTCCACGGACGTGATCGGCCGCTACGACGTTGAAGGCTTGACCCCGTGGTTGTCGAGGACTGTACGGATTTCACGGACCGCATCCTGCATCTTGTGGAGAAACGATGCGCGGTGCCGGATCAACCGACAGTGCGGATGCTGACTCCACAGCGCTCGTAGTCGGGCATCGAGCGCAACCGCATCGGCAAGCGACTCGATCCGGGCTGGGTTGCCGCCCTCGATCGAGATCCCGCCGACTGCCGCCGTCTCGAAGAACAGCACTGCATCGTACCGGTCTAGCTCATCTTGGAGTGTAGTCCTCATCGCACTGAAGAAGTCGGGGCCGTCGCTCTCGGGCCAATACGCGGCTCCATCGGGTGTGCCACGATCGCACAACAACACCCGACGCGGGTAGTGGGCCGCCTGGATGTCTTCGAGATTCTGTTGCACGTGATAGATGGCCGTTTGCACGGGCTTGCGGGCGAACGGGTCACCGTTGCGCGGGAACCCCCCGCTAAACAGCATCGTAGCCGCCTCGGGTACGACGACGATGCACTCGCCCAGTTCGCGGCGCACAAGATCCGCCGCCGTGGTTTTGCCTCCCCCGGGACCGCCCGTGAGCGCAATGCGAAACGCTTTCATTCCCGCCAGGCTGTCGTGCTCACCCGCGCGCGGTCAAGCGGCGGCGACCAGCGCGAGCGCCGGAACACGGGTCATGAAAGCCATCTAGCTGGGCGAAGGCCGCTTGGTGCCTCCGGGCAATCGGTACGAGTTGCCATCACCGACCGTTGGTTCATCGTCGCGCAGGCGTCGAGTCGCCGGATCGACGCGACGTCGCGTACGCCAGCGTTCGATGGCGAGGGGTTCTCCCACCACGCGTGCCGTCGTTTCGCGGGGGGGCGCGGCACGACGGCGCCCCCCGGCTCGTATCACTGCGACGGGCGCGTGCTCCAGTACCGCCAGCTCTCGTTTCTTTCGAGATAGTCTGCTTCCGGGGATTGGGCCAGCGCGCTCATGAGGGCGCGGTACTCATCCGAACGGACGTAGGCCTCAACCACCGGGAGCAGTTCCGCATCCTCCAAGCTGAGGCTGAGTCGACCGAGCAGGCCGAGACCGCTCGCCATCGCCGAGACCCGAAAGAGCTGAGTGTCGCTGTTGGAGGTCGAGTACCGGCCTCGGTCGAGTTCTTGGGCCAAACTGAGTGCCGCGAGAATACCGAGGGAATGTTCGTAGAGCGTGCCGGTCAAGTTGGTTGCTGGCTTGTCCGCTGGGTCGCGATCGCGGGGCGCTTCGAGCCACGCGAGCACGGCCGCCTCCCGGCAGCCCGCGAAGCGTCGGGAGTTTTGGCTCTCAATGGAAGCGCAGGTCTCGTTCGCGATGACCCGGGCCAGTTTCCAGCGGTGCTCGTCGACGCTCGCGGGCGCTGACCAGAGCGCGTCGATGGCCTTCGGGTCCAGTACCACCGGTCGCGGCGCATCAGTGCGGCGAAACAGGACCGGTCCGCGCGATTCGGAGGCCACTTGCGTGACCTCGAGCTGCTTGTCGGTGACGGCTCGCACAATGAATGATTCGGTAGTCGTGCCGTGGCCGGCCGAGATCACGACCATCGAGTGGTTGGTGCCGTCACCGTCGAGCTCGCTCCTTCCGCCGAAGGCGACGGAGCGGCCTTCGATGAGCGGCCCGTCCCCTGGGCTGCGAGGAAAGGCGACCCACGGTCCCGCGATCTCGATGACAGTGTGCAGCGGCGCGACGAGGGGCCGATCTGATTGCCAGCTTCCTTGAAACGGCAGCTTCACCGGGACGAGTGGAGCGCTTGCGTCAGCTTGCGCCGCGGGGTCCTCGGGTGGCGTTGGACCGGCCGGGGGCGCGCAGGCCAGCGTGGCAATGGCGCTCGCTGTCGCAGCCAGCTGTGAGCAGAGGCCTCGTTTGTCGGTCATGGATATCCGCGGCAGCTGTGGTGTCTAGGCGACGAGGGCGACGCAGACGTAGTGCGGCCCCCAACATCGGTTCGGGCGTCGGTGATCGCTCACCAGCGGTCAAGACGTGGAAGGGCTACACTGGATGGCTTTGCCCGACGTGAACCCAACCGGCCGTAGCTCATAGATTGGCTGTGAGGTTGCTTCCCAGTGAGCGCCGGGTCCGGAGAAGAAGTGCGTGTGGTCAAACACGGCGAAGTAGACGCCGAGGTAGACGAGGAATAACACTCCACCGATCTTACCTAGCGTGACCTCGGTCGACGCCGAGAAAAGCAAGTTGATGCGACGAAACGTCCACTTCGTTGGCAGATAGAATGCGATTGCGATCACGGACCAGTTCAACAGCGCAGTGGGGACCCAAACCGATGCACTTAGCACTTCGCCCGTCGAATATGCACTCGACGGGAACGGGAACCCGTATACCGCAATCTGACCGTCCGCGCCCGCGGTGCCGCAACTTTTGTAGCTCCATTCCAGTGGGAGAAACCAGGTGACCAAGGAGGCGGCCCCAAGCGCAATCCAAACCGAGGCGTTGGTGGCGAAAAACCACCTCACCACGAGCATGATGAATCTAAACATACGAAGTCAGCCCCGTTCGCACCGTCCGACTGTAGAAGAAAGCGGTACCCGAGGGAAGGCATCGCGTTCACGGCCGTGCCATCAGGGGGTTTTCAGTCGCCCAGTCCCGGCAAGCCCGGCCAAAGTCGTCCGTCAAGTGGCCGACTGGGCGTTTCGCACGAATCGCGCCCATGTCGAAGATGCGGGGGGGGGGAGGGGCGGCGTCCATCTGTCCTCGTTGCCGCGAGCAAGTTGTGCGCCGCGGATGTGCAGCCGCTGGCGCGGCGCGGGAGTTGCGGTTGCTTCGACCGACAGGTCCGCGTCAAGGGCCGACATGTCGCCCCTTTGAATGTTGGACCCCCGACGCCGGCAAACGGCGCCGACCCGCGTTTGAAAATCTCAGCCACCGCGAAGCGGAGCTCTCGGGCAAACTCAGGGAGCTCTAGTGAACCGCAGAAGCTACACAGAAGAACAGATCATGTCGATCCTCAATGAGGCCGACAGCGACGTCCCGGTCAAAGAGCTGGACCGACAGCATGGCATGGCGCCGGCCTCTTTTTACCCCTCGAAGCGCAGATACGGCGGAATGGAGCGGGCGTCCGGTTGGCCGTGGAGGGGCTCGGTCAGATCGGGTACGCAGCCGTCCTAGGCGCCGCCGTCGGTCAGATCTAGCCACTGCGGGCGATAAGGTGTGAGATAGGCGCTACCCATGACAACCGGCAAGAGCAAGACCATCTCCGTTGGCGGAACCAACGACCTTCACGTTAGCGAGCACGAGCCTCTAGGCTGGTTCGAGGACCTATACGCGGCCTCGACGGCCGACGGACAGGGCGTGCCGTGGGCGACGATGAGTACGCATCCGCTCTTTGCCGGCTGGCTAGAATCGCACGCGCTCGACGGGCGGGGGAGGTCGGCTCTCGTGGTCGGGTGCGGGATGGGAGACGACGCAATCCGGCTTGAGGAGCTTGGCTTTGATGTGACGGCTTTCGATGTTTCGGACTCGGCGATCAACTACTGCAAGGCTCGTTTTCCCGATTCGCGGGCTCGTTTTGTTCAGGCTGACCTGTTCCAACCGCCAAGTGAGTGGAGCGGGAAATTCGACTTCGTGCTCGAGATCTACACCGTCCAGGCCGTTCCGCCGGTTCATGAGCCGACCGCTATTGGGAACATTGCCGAGTTCGTGGCCGTCAGCGGCGATCTGTTGGTGATCGCCGAGGTTGAGGCCGGTGAGAGAAGCTTCGACAACGGCCCACCGTGGCCGTTGACCCCGGGGCACGTGGAGTCCTTCGCTTCCCGCGGCTTGAAGGTGGTGGAGCGACGCGTGGGTGAGGCGGGGGAGAATGGTCGCGCGAGCTACACGACGCTGTTCCGACGGTAGTGCGATGTTGGGCGGAGCGTAGCGAGCCTGGCTAGGAATAGAGCGAGCCCGGCCAAAGGGTGGACACGACCGCACGCTGAGCGCGTTCGCGTTGCCAGTACTCTGAACCGGGGTCGAGGCGGACGCTGCGGGCGATCATGGCCTCGAGCTGACGCTCGAGATCCGTGGCGAAGGCCTCATCCTCGATGACGACGTTGGCCTCGCTTTCCCAGTAGCTTGCGGTTGCGTCGAGGTTGGCTGAGCCGATCGTCGAGGCGCGGCCGTCGATGCTCACCACCTTGGCGTGCACGTAGGGACGAATGGTCCCGCCGCGAGCCACGACCAGCGGCGAGGGCGGAGGCACGTACTCGAACGCTTCGACGCCGGCTAAGAGCATGGGCTCGAGCCTGCCCTTCACCATGTACTCGAAGAGCGTCCGATGGAGCAGTGCGGGGAAAAACGTCCCGTCGCAGCGGCGTGCGGTGGCGCTTCCGGTCAGCAGTACAACCCGTACGCCGCGTGTGAGCAGTCGAAGCACCGCGCGCTCGATCGTGGGTACAAATGGGAAGTCGTTGACGATATAGGCGTGGCTTTCCGCCGCTTCGAACATCGCCTCGTACATACCGAGCCCGTTGGTGTCCGCGAGACCGCGGTGCACCACGAATCGCCCGCGTGCTCCGCCGCCACGTGGCGCGGTCGCTTCGGGTACGTCGAATGGCGCGCCCCCCTGCTCGCGCCAGGTCTGCGCGAACGAACATTGGGCCCGTTGGACGAGTGGGCCCGTGAGCTCGACGTGCGCGTCGAGCCAAGGGATGCGTTCGTGGTCGGTATGGTCGTGAATCGGGACCTCATCGAAGCCGAGGTAGTACTCGTCGCTCGCATTGCGCCCCGACACGAAGCCGATCTCGTCGTCGATCAAAAAGAGCTTTCGATGGTCGCGCTGTTTGAAGCTTGCAAGTGTCATGGTCGGGCTCATCGGGATCGGATCGACCGCGATCACCTCTGCGTTCGCTTCGCCGCGGAGCGATTGCAAGCTGTCGTTCATTCGGCCAAGCACCGCATCGTCGGAGTAAAGCGCGTCGACCATCATCCGCACCTTGATGCCCGCGCGGGCGCGGCGGATGAGCTCGACGATCAGGCGATCCGTGAAGCGGCTCGGTCGTAGAATGTAGGCTTGGACGTGCACGCTTCGCTGCGCACGCGTGATCGCGTCGAAGATGCGCTGGCGCGCGGCCGCGTTGTCGAGTTCCGCGTGGAATCGGTTGCCACCAACGGCGCGCGACTCCGTCATCCGGTCGAGCCACCAATCGAGCCGAGTCGCAGTGTCCCGCTCCGCGAAGAACCGCGCGACCCGATCGTTAACCTCGACCAAGCCGCCTTCATCGCGCCACCGAAGCGCTTCCTTGGGGCTCATGAGCATGATCTGCTCACGTGCGCTCTCCTGCGTCGCCTTGAAGCGCTTGCTCAGCACGGCCGTCACCGCGACTCCCTGCGCTCGGAGCCGGCGAACCGCGGTGAAGCCCAGTACAGACACGAGATCCACCCCGAGGCTGGCCATCTCCGACTCCTCGGTTGCGTGAATCACAATCGCGCCGGGAGGCAGGCCGTGTCTCGCGATCGCCTCCGTGATCGTCGAGTAGCGATTCTCGCGTGAGACGTCGACGTAAGCGAGCTCGAAGCACGATTCGGCGAGTTCCCGTAGCGCGGCGAGGCAGGCCTGAGTCGGTGCATCGAGCTTGGCGCAAAACATCCCGGCGTCGACAAGCGCGACCGGGCGGCGAGCGACCACCTGCACCGTGCGACGGGTCGTGAGACTGGCCCGCCCCGAGCCCCGGCCATCGAGCACCTTGACCCGCACCTCGTGCAACCCGACGCCGGGCGACTCAACCACGGCGTGCACCACCGGTTGGCCAGCCATCACGACGTCTGCGACGGGTCGATCATCGAGGTAGAAGCGCGCCACGTCGCCGATGTGGCGAGTGACGCCGAGCTGAGCGGAGAGCTCAAGGCGCTCTCCTGGGCCCGTGAGCACATCGGCTCGGACCCCTCCCGCGAGCCGCTCGAAGGCCGGGATCGACACGATGCGTTCGACCGTCGAAGCCAACGAGTTTGTCGCCGTCTCGATCAGCGATCCTGGCGGCGCCTGCCCCCGCAGCTCTGGAGCGAGGTTGGCTGCGATCTCGTGAATTCTGGTTCGTAGGTTCGAGACTGGTTTGGGCCGCCCAGACATGGGGCTAGATTCTAACCCTCAACCGAGCGACGCCTGCCGTGCTGCTTGTCCAGGCGACGCGCGCTCTCCTTCACCCTCGCCGGCGATCCACCCGTTGCCGCCGGGTGACGTATCCGTCGCGGTAGGCAGCGAGCTGGTGAGTCTGGTTGAGGTCATGGCGCGCGTCGGTCGACCGCGATGGCTCTGTCCCGGCGGGGACGTCCTCCCGAGCGGGCCCCGGCCGGAGGTGGCACCCGCGCCGAGGTGGGGCGCCGAGGAGGCGCACCGAAGCCGACCTTTCCGGGCTGCGCTAAGCCCAAAAGCGAATCAGGTGCGGCGCGCCGGACCGTACTGTCGGGTAAACGATTCCAATCCGAGACTGTAGGAGGACGAGTCGCTGGCCGTCGACCACCATCTTTCGCAAGAGGCTGTCTGGTGAGCACGATCCCCGACCCACGATTCGAAACGATCATCGAGGCGATCGCACGTATCGGAGCGGGGGACTACGACGTGGAGCTGCCCGAGCCGTCCAAAATGGACGAGCTCGACGCGGTGATCTTGGGTTTGCGCATGCTGACCGAAGAAATGCAAGACGCGTTCGAGCAGCGCGTCGCGGTACAAGAGCTGTCGGACGTTCGCTCCCGTTTTCTCGCCACGATGAGCCACGAGATTCGCACCCCGCTCAACGGGGTGCTCGGCATGGTCGACTTGCTCGAGGACACGCCGCTCAGTCCCGAGCAGCAGCGAGTCACGCAGCTGATGCGTCGTAGCTCTCGCCACCTGCTGGGTATCGTCAACGAGATCTTGGATTTCTCGAAGATCGAATCCGGCGAGACCGAACTGTCGCAAGACATCATCGACTTGCGACTCCTGATGGAGTCCGCGCGCGAGCCATTGTTGGCGGCTGCGCGGGCCAAAGGGCTAGAGCTAGGCGTATTCGTCGACGTGTCGGGCGAAGGGCGATACCTGGCCGACGAACGTCGACTACGCCAAGTGCTGATCAACCTGGCCAGCAATGCGGTTCGTCACACGACCAGTGGCTCCGTTCGTTTGGAGGTGCGACGAGTCCCAAGCTCGGGGCCTGAGCGTCTGCGGTTCGCGGTGAACGACACGGGCTGCGGGATTCCGCAAGATGCCCTGCGCCGTATCTTCGACGCCTTCTACCAGGCCGATCAACGGCCAGATGCGCAGCGCTCTGGTACTGGACTAGGTCTGGCCATCTCCCAGCAGCTCGTCACGGCAATGGGCGGTCGGATCGACGCCTCGAGTGCGCTCGGCCAGGGAAGCTCGTTCTTCTTCGAACTTGAACTCGCCGCAGCTCCGCCAGAGGCGTCTCTTCAAGCGACGGTTCGCGCTCTCCCTGCCCCGCAAGGGATCACGCGAAGCCTGAGCGAGCTCGACGTTTTGGTGGCCGAGGACAACACGGTCAACCAGCTGATCGTGCGCGCCGCGTTGCGCAAACTCGGTATCGAGCCGGTTTTGGTCGATGACGGAGCGCAGGCCGTTCACCAGACGCTCCACCACGATTTCGACCTCATCTTCATGGATTGTATGATGCCCGGCACCGACGGGTTCGAAGCCACTCGGCAGATCCGCACCAGTTCACAGCCGCATCAACCAGTGATCTGCGCGCTGTCAGCCGCCGTAACCGAAAACGAGCGAGCTGCGTGTTTCCAAGCTGGCATGGACGAGCACCTCGCCAAGCCACTCCAACGAGATGCACTCAAGCGAGTTCTCGAACGCGTAGCGAGTGGGGATCTCCATCCCCAACGCCCCCACAATCTGGAGCCTCCCAATGCTCAGTCCGCCTAACTCCGCGAAATCGATCAGCACGAGAACCTCCATCAATTGGATTTCGAACGGAATCATCTATTCGAGCAACCAGGGGACCGAGCTCATCGATCTTGAGGAAGCCGAACGGATCTCGGCGGCGTTTGCCGAATTGTCACCCGAGGGGGCTCCGCTCCTCGTCGATCTGGGTAATCCCAAAGGCCAAACTCGCGAAGCGCGGGTGTTTTTCTCGAGCTCACCGGACCACCTGGCGCGCTACTCGGCGGTTGCGCTGCTGGTGACAAACCCCATTGCCAAAGTACTCGCGAACTTCTACCTGGGGCTTAATCGCCCTCCGAAGCCAACTCGGCTGTTCACGTCAGTGCCCGCAGCTGAGGCGTGGCTGAAGACATTCATCCAAGGCCAGGGCCTCGCCGCCTAAGTGCGCGGCCCGGTGAACACTCAATCGCAGGCGGGGCGTCATTGAGGCCGGGATGTGGCTCGTCGTCGCGGTCGGACGCCAGTAGCCGACACCCATTGCAGCGACCGCGTCGTCCGCGGGACGCTTGCGTTCGCCCGGCGGGTCCACTGTCGACGCGCCGGTCGAGTCGATGTTGCGATGACACGATCCGCGCCGAGCCAGCTCGGGGGGTTCAGCTCCGGTGGGGGACCAGGTCCTCGGCGCACGAGGTCACAGGCGTCGGGGCCCCATGCGCGCGCTTTGGGTCCGACGCGCGACTTAGCTCCGAGAAAGCCAGCGCGGTTCAGTTGCGCAACGCCGCAACAGCGCTACACCCCGGCTGCGAGCCGCCGCGTGGTGACCGAGGCGCGCAGGTTGGGGATGACGACGACTGACCGTGAACGCCGGGACGAAACCCAGGTACCACCGCTACCGGTAGCTCAGGAGTCGGCCGGGACCGTGCAGCCGGCAACAAGGCAGACAATCCCGCCGTGGATCGCCCGAGTCGTGGCCTGGGCCTCGACCTTGTATCTGTTCGCCGTCGCATCCCTATCGATCA
>QKPP01000079.1:5000-18830 GCA_006508105.1 Myxococcales bacterium FL481
GACTTGGAGGCCATGGCCCAACGCCGCGCCGGCGGCCTGTGCCGGTGTCCAGCGGGGAGGGGCCGGCAAGCCCAGGCGCACGAACGTCGTCCGTAGCGCGCGTGGTCCCGCCTGCGCGAACACTTTGAGCGCACCGACGTTGGACGACTGGGCCAGGGATTGCGTCAACGTCATCGAACCGAACGCGTGGTGATCGCGAAACACCGCGGCGTCGTAGATCCACTCGCCTCCCTCTCCGTCAACGCGAGTGTCGGGGTCGAGTCCCGCCTCGATCGCGGTCGCGAAGGTGAACGGTTTGATCGTCGAGGCGGGCTCGAACGATCGAGCTAGCGCGCCACGATAGTCGCCGCTCGCCAGAACCCGGCGGGTCTGGGGGTCGAGCACGACCACGGCCGCGCCGGTCGGGTGCCAGCGGTCGACGAGTCGCTCGATCTCTTGGTCGACGGCGTCGCGCAGTCCCGCTGCGACCGCAGGCGCTTCGACGTCCGTGGTGGCGTGCGTGACGAGGTCCGGTCGAGGCGTTGCACTCGCGGGGCGAGTCGCCGTCAACAGGAGTACGAGTGCGCCATAGCTGCCGGCTACCGCGCTGACCCAGGTGCCGGTCGGCCCGCGACGCCGGGTTTGTGGGGCGACGATCGATTCGACGCGCCGCGTCAGGCCGCTTGGCGACGACACCAACGCAATCGCGGTTGAGGCCGGCGTGAGTCGATCGCGCGCAAGGGCAACGAGGGTCTTCGCGTAGGTCGAGGGCCGCATGCCGCTTCGAAGCACACGATCGTCGGCTGCCACCTCGGATTCATGGCGCAGGCGATGGGCGATCCACCAGGCCAGTGGATTGAACCAGTGCACCGCGCACATCCACGTCGCGACCCGCTGCAACGAGGGATCTCGATGAGCGATGTGGGCCCACTCATGGAGCCAAGCCGCTCGCAGTGTCTGTGGATCCCAAGTCTCGGCGGACTTCGGCAGCAAGATACAAGGGTGCCGCCACCCCACCACGGCCGGTGTCGAGATCTCGGGGCTGATGCGCAGCGGGATCTCGACGGCGGTGTGGGATTCGCGAAGCACGGGAAACGAGCGCGAGTCGAGCGGCGCGGCGCGTCGTTTCAGTCGGTGGGCTCGCCACTCCGCGGCCGCGATGCGGATCGTCGCCAAGCTCAACCCGAGCCACCAAACCGCGGTCAGCCACCACGACTCAGATGCGGGCAGCGACGTGGACGTCACTGGCTTGGGACTGAGCGCGAACGGGTTGGCAGCGGTGGCCGCGGCTACGCCGACGGCAGCGCCTACGCGCTCGGTCACGTACCCTTCGAGGTTACCCGTGATGGTGGGGGACCACTCGAGCCAACCGGCGGGCAAGACCCAGTCGGCGACGACAACACTCAACATCGCAACGGTTCCCACCACGAGGACCGAGCGACGGACCAACGCCGCGGCCCGGGCGAGCCAGCGGTGGACACCGGCGGTCGCCAGCGCGATCACCAGACCGCCTAGAGCAATGTGAACGGTCATCTGCCTTCCTTTCTCGCGCGCTCGATCAACGCCGTCAGACGGTCGAGTTCTTCCGGCGCAACCGGATCCGAGACATCGAATAGCGTCGACATCGCCTGCTCCACCGATCCCGCGAAAAAGGTGTCAAGCAGCCGTTTGGCGGCCGCTCGACCCGCGGAGCCGCGCGGTCGTTTTGGCGAGTAGACGTAGCGCGGGCCGTCTTGGGTGTGGCGCGCGTGGCCCTTTTGTTCCAGGAGCCGGAGCAAGGCCCGAACGGTGGAATAGCTGGGGGCGTCGGGCATCAACTCGCGCACGCGCGCCGCTGTGGCCCGCCCTTGTTGATACAAGACATCCATGATCTGCCGCTCTCGGCGCGTGAGTGGATCTGGCGAGGACCGGTCAGCCATGATGCTAATTTTCTAGCACCATGCTAAAAAATTAGCAAAAAGATCTGCGGCGCACCCTGAAAGTCCGCGTTTTTTCCAGCTGGCGAACGTTTTGGGGACGTCCGCTGTTTTGCGCCGGTTCCGCTCCTTGATGGCCTCTGGTGGCGCTGGGAGTCGTGCTCGGCTGGTGCCGAGCACGACGGCGACCGTGCAGGCGACGTGAAACCGCGCCACGGGGCCCGGGGCCCACGCCGGTGAACACCAAGGCTGCGTGGGGCCCTTGGACTACGCGGCCACGCGTTGTCGGTCCCGGAGCATGCGGCGCCGAATCGCGTACCAACCGGTGCAGCCCAACAGCGCGAGGCACACGATTTGCGCCGGGGTCAGGCCGGCGTAGCGAAGGTCCGCCGTTCGCAGGAAGTCCAACGGGAAACGCAGCGCGACGTACAGCACAGCGATGGTAAGGGTCAACTCACCGGGTCGCGCGGCGAGCCGAGTCTCACGCGTATAGACGTAGGCGCAAATCGGGAGCAAGCCGAGCAACTCCAGTAGGCCCAAGTCCCAGCGGTAGGTCCCATCCGGCCATGGTCCCACCGCCAGCCAGTGATCCTCCGAGGCCAAGATGCCGGGGTGGTCGTGCACCAGGGAACAGCCAATGCGACCGATTGTGAACCCCGCCAGCAGCCCCGCCGCGATCATGTCGGCTTGCTTGCCGGGGTTGGTGTGGGCCCAGGAACGTCGCGTCAACCCGACAAACGCCAACAGGCCGCCCGCGAAACCGCCGGTGCTCGCGATGCCGTCGTTGAGCCGCAGTAGGACCCACGGGTCGGCTGCGATTCGCTCCGGGAAGTAGAACACCACGGACACCCAGTGCGCCGCCACAAATCCGATTGCGGCGACGGTCACCACCAGTTTGTCGGCGGCCCGCTCATCCAGTCCCACCATTCGGGCGTGGCGCATCGCCAACCGGTGCCCGACCACCACGCCGGTGGCCACGAGCACGCCGAAAATGGAGATTTCGAGGGCTCCCAGTCCCGGTAGGTCAAGCGGTAGCGACGGGATCTGAACGTAGGGCAAGGCGTTGGCGATCATCGATCGACTCCGCCGTGCAGGTGCCCGACAAGATGGTGCTCACGACGACGACGGCCACCAACACCCCGAGCAGCACCCGTGACAGCCGCACGCGTGCCCGCCGGATGTGCGAGTACGTGGTGTTGAGCGGGATTCCCAGTGCCGCTGCAATCGCGGGCGCCGAGTGGCCCTCGATTCCCGCCATGTGAAACACCTGGCGCGCGGTGGGAGACAGCGCTGCGGTCACCGTCTCGACCGCCTCGGCCACTTGCGCTCGCTCGATGTACGTGTTCGGCGTGGGCAGAGCCTGAGGGGACGGCGCGTGCGCCTCGCGATCTCGATCCCGGCGGCGCCGGCGACGGTAGTTGCTCGCAGTACGCCTCGCGACGCCATACAGCCAAGAGCGAGCGCGACGCGGCTCGGAAAACCGACATCCTCGGCGATGCAGCGTGACAAACACATCCTGCGTGAGGTCGTCCAGGTCGGCCGAGGCCACCCCCATTTGCGTCAGGGATCGTCGGACGTAGCCCGCGAGGCGAGGATAAAGCTCGTGGGCTCCGAGCGGTTCGACGGCGACCTGGGCGGCGTTCATAGGCAGACGGTGGGAGCATGGCACAGCTTTCACTGTCCGCCGATGGGGGAATCCGTGCGGCGCCGATCTTTTTCGCCGCTTCCCGTGGACAGCTGCACAGATGCTCGAGCGGGCGACATACCGCCCGGTTGCGGTACGTCATTCGCGAGTTTGCGGATTCGATCCGATCGCGGTGGTGCACCGAGGCGGGCCGCATGCAGTTGTGGCCGAGTCTTCATGGCGGTTCGAGGCGGTGGCGTCGTCCGCGTGGCTGGACGCACGGGCCGATGAGCGGCTTGGCCCGGCGGATGCCGGGAAGACTCGAGGACACCGGGTGGGGCAGCTCCGAGACTTCGCTTCGAGCCCGCTACACGGTGGACCCGGGCCCAAGCGGCGCGTGGCCGGTTCGGCGAGCCGACGGTCGAGTCTAGTGCAATCGAACGAGTCGCGAGGTGTCGGCATGCACGAATATCCCTGCGATCGCGCCGTCGCTGACATCCAACGTGATCGCGGTGTACGGAGCGCCCGCCTTGAAGACGACCACGGCGGGCTCGCCGTTGAGTTCCCGCTCGCGGATCTCGAGGCCGTCGGACCCTTGGGCCGTGACCGCCGCCAGGAAAGCGGCGACGCGTCTCGAGCCGGTGATCGGGCCCGGGAGATTGCGCACGCGTCCATAGCGGCTGCCCTCGGCTCCACCGTCGGCGATGAGGACGACGTCGTCCGCGAGAAGCTTCGAGAGTCGACTGACGTCCCCCCGAGTGGCCGCTTCGAGGAACGCCAGGAGCAAACGACGATGTTCGTGCTTCTCCACGCGAAGCGATCGCCGCTGCTGGGTCACCTGGTCGCGGGCGCGGCGAAGGAGTTGACGACACGCGGCGGGGGTCTTGTCCACCAACGTGGCAATCTCGGCGTGGTCGAAGTCGAATACCTCGTGTAGTAGCAGGACCGCCCGCTCGGCCGGCGACAGACGTTGCAGTAGGACGATAAACGCCATTGAGATGCGGTCTAGCGAGTCGATGATGCCGAGCCCTCGCTGGTCGACATCGACCGGCTCCGGCAGGCGATCGGCTCGTGCCTCTTCGCGCCGCGCCCGTGCCGAGGCGAGCTCGTTGAGGCACAACCGCGTCACCGTTTGGATGAAGTAGGACTTCGGGTGGCGGATTTCCCGGCAATGCGGCGTGGCGCGAACCCACGCGTCCTGCACGATGTCCTCTGCCCGCCCAAGATCACCTAGCATGCGGTAGGCGAGGGCCAGTAGTGACGGTCGCGCGGCGGAAAACTCGATGCCGAGACCCTCTTCGCTCCAGTTCATCTCGGTGTGCGACATATGGGCTCTCCTGTGGTCAGTTGGGTTGGCGTGCCCATCATGCGGCGGCTCGTTGGGCGATCCACGTGGCGACGGCCCGGCCCACCCGTTCGCCTGAGGCCAAGATCGGAAAGTGCTCCTCGAACGGGATAATCTCGGTCTGGCTGCAGGGCAACAGGTCTCGGAAACGGCCCACACTGCCGACGAACCGCATCGGGTCGAGTTGTCCGTACAAGAGCAGGGCGGGCGTGAGGCGGAGCGCATCTCGAACCAAGGCCGCCGTCGCCTGCATGAACGACACATCTTGGGCCATGTGAGCAAACAGGTCGAGTACCCGGTCGCGTTTCTCGTGCGTGTCGAATTGCTCGAGCAACACCCGTCGTTCCCGGGCGGAAAACGGCTGCAAGAAGGGGGCCACGGTGGCGACCAGCCACGGCAATGCGTTGAATCGTCGATTGAGAGCGCGGACGAACCCCGAGCACACGAGATAGCGGAGCACTAGTCTCACTGGCCAGGCCCGCCCGGTCAGCGGCACTGGCACGGTGTCCGCCACCACGACGCCCGCGACCCGATCCCGCATGTTCCCGGCGGCGTGCAGGCCGAAACAGCCGCTCGCGTCGTTGACGTACAGCACCAGGTTACGTAGGTCGAGTTGTTGGCAAAACATCACGACAAACTCCGCGTAACTGGTCAGGTCGCCGGTGAACGAAGGTGCCGCCGTCGAGGCGCCGAAGCCAGGAAGGTCCGGCGCGATCACCCGATGGTGCTTTCGCAGCTCCCGGATGACCCGCAGAAAGCCAAGCGAGGTCACCGGAGCTCCGTGCAGCAAAACCACCGGTTGTCCCTGACCCTCGTCGACGAAACGCACTTCGCCGGCGGGCAGGCTCATTCGGCGCGTGGTCAGCCCCAACTCATGGCACGAGACGGGCGGGGTAGTCGGCTGACGGGGACGCGAGGACCGAGTGTCATTTGGCATTACTGGAGAGACCACGTAGACGACCGATGTGTGACGCGCTCGTGAGGCGTGCCGAACGCTCGGCCGGCTGTCGTCGCCCCCTGTCCCCTGACGGAGCCCTGAGCCCCACCGCGAGCCCCGGGGTCCGCGAAAATGGAACGCGCTCAGTCGGTCCGATGGCCGGTCCGGACCCCACCCCAGCGGCGGCCGGCCCCGAGCGCTTGTCGTCGCCCGGTGGCCGCGATGTTGCTCGCCGTCGCGGCGGTGACTTCTGCGGCACGGCGGTGGGCCGGGTCCGGTTCGCCCGGTGCCCAACGACTCGGTTTCGGCTCGACTCGGTGCCTCGCGGCTGGCCCACGAAACCGCGTTTTCAGTTCGGCTCGATCATCGCCGTGCCGTCACGTCGCTGGCACGTCGATCGCCACAATGGGAGCGCGAATGGATGCTCTGGTGCCCGGCCTGGGTCCCAGTCGCACGTATCGTACTCGGCTCTGCCCCCAAGGAAGGTTCCCATGATTTCAAAACTCGCTACGGTTCTAGTGCCCCTCGCCACCGGCCTGGTCGTCGTTGCCCAACCCGCAGCGGCGTCGGCCAACAACAAGTGGCCGGGCTGCCATCATCCCGAACGGTTGCGTTTCAACAAGGACGGACAGTTCAAGGTGATGCAAGTCACGGACACACAAGACGACCACTGTGCTGATTCACGCACGGTCGAGCTGATCGCCAAAGCGATCGAGCGTGAGCAGCCCGATCTGGTCGTGTTCTCGGGTGACATCATCACCGGTGGTGACACCACCGCCGATGAAGTTCGGACCGCCATCAACAACGTGGTGCAGCCGGTCGAAGACGCGGGTGTCCCGTTCATGATCGCGTTCGGCAACCACGATGAGGACTCGAGTGAACTCACCGGCGTGTACGAGCCGGACCAGCTCGAGATCTACCGCAGCTACTCGTGCAACATCAACGCGCCAGACCGCGAGGGTCGAGTGACGGGCACTGGCGAGATGGTGAAGGTGGTTCGCTCCTCCCGTGGTCGCAAGCCTGCGTTCGCGGTTTGGGCCCTCGACTCGGGCCGCTACGCGCCGCCCGAAGTCAACGGCCAGTCGATCAACCAAGAAACGGTCAAATACGACAATCACTGGGACTGGATCCGCGAGGACCAAGTCCGCTGGTACAAGAAGACGTCGAAGAAGCTCGAGTACAAGGCGCGCAAGAAAGTGCCGGGCTTGATGTTCTTTCACATCCCGTTGCCCGAGCACGAGTACATGTGGGACATCGATCTGGGATGGACCTATCCCAATGGCGAGCCGACGTACACCGGTGCGCAGCCCGGTAAACACAAGGTTGAGGGGGAACGTCACGAGTGCGTGTGCACCGGCCCGTTCAACAGCGGTATCTTCAGCGCCATGGTCGAGCGCGGCGACATCAAGGGTGTCTTCGTGGGTCACGACCACATCAACAGCTACCACGGTGACTTCTACGGCGTGCTCTTGGGCTACGGTGCCAGCGCCGGGTTTGGCACCTACGGGTTGTCCGGCGACGAACGTCACCGCCTTCGTGGCGTTCGCGTGTTCGAGATCAACGAAGCCGATCCCTCGCAGATCGAAACTCGCATGGTCTTCGCCCACGAGCTCGGCGTCGACACGGCCGATGCGAACCAGTACAACAACTACCCCGCCGAGTTGTGTCAGACCCCGGCGGCGGCCGGGCTGCGTTCCGCGGCGGCTCCTTCGAGCCTCGTCGCTCCGGCGGCCACTCGCGCCGCCGCTCCGGCGGCCACTCGCGCCGCCGCGGGTCGCGAGATCAAGTCCGGTCGTGACGTCGGGGCCGTGATTCGCACGTCGGGCGACAGCCGCTAGGAGTCTGCGCCCATGAACACGGTCCGTCCCCCCCGCCCCACCTCGTTTTCGTGGCTTCGTGAGCCGCTGCTGCACTTCGCGGTGTTGGGGGCGGCCGTGTTTCTCTTGTATCGTGAAGCCAGTTCTGACCGCGACGACCAGCGGATGATTCGGGTGGATGAACGCAAGCGGCAAGAGCTCGCCGCGATGTTCGAACAACGCCATCGCCGTCCGCCGGATCACGACGAACTCAACGGAGCGGTCGCCCAATGGGTCAACGCCGAGATCTTGTATCGCGAAGGCAAGGCCTTGGGGCTCGATCAGTACGATTCGACGATGCGCGAGATGATCATCTCCAAGGCTCGCGCCATGATTCAGGGACAAGTTGCGCCGTCAGAGCCGACGGATGCCGTCTTACGCGAGCACTACGAGGCCCACGCGACGTCATACCAGCTTCCGGCGAGTGTCACGTTCGAGCAGATGGTGGTCAGTCCACGCGAGCCAAACGCGGCTCAAGTCGCCGCCGCGCTGGTCGAATCGGCGACCGCTGGCGACACACGCCAGCGGCCGGTCCAACGCCTCGAACAGCGCACGGCCGAGCAGATCGAAATGGTCTATGGTGCCGACTTCTCGCGGCGGTTATTCGCGCTCGCCCCCGGTGCCTGGGAAGCCATCGAGTCCAGCCGAGGATGGCACGTGATTCACGTGGTCTCGCTGACGCCGCCCCAAGCCCGGCCGTTCGAGCAGGTGCGCGTCCAGGTCGACCACGATTGGCGCAACGGAGAGAAACGAAAACGGTATCAGCAAGCACTGGAGCAGATCCGGCTCGACTACGAGATCGAGGTGGGGAGTGGAACGGATGCCTAGACACGGGTGGGGCGCGAGTCAAACCGACCGGCCCGCGCGTCGGCGACACGGGTCACCAGGGGTCGGTGGTTGGCGTTGGCTGTCACTGGTGTTTGCAATGTGTCTCGTCAGCCCGCTGGCAACCCAGGCGCACAGCCTGACGATCGCCGTGCTGGCGATCAAACAAGTGCACGAGGACCAGTTCATCGCTTCGTGGGACAAGGCCCCCGGCACGGTGGATGCCGATACGGCCTATCGCATGTTCCAGCCCATCTTCCCGCAGCACTGCGCCTTCGAACCGCCACAGCTCGACTGCCGCGGCGGCGGTCTGTTTGGGGAGCTCGGGTTCGCCGGACTGGGCGGATTGGCGTCGTCGGGCGTGGTCAATGTCGAGTGGAACGCCGCCGAGCCGCAGTCCTACTCGTTTAGTCCGGATCAACCCACCGTGCACGTCAGCGGAGCCGAGGGCTCGCACCAGCGTTGGCGGCAGATCGCCCGTAACTTCACTGGGCTGGGGTTCGAGCATATCTTGCTCGGGTGGGACCACCTTTTGTTCGTGCTGGGGCTTTCTTGGTTGGTCCGCACTCCCATTGGGCTGCTACGGACGATCACTGGCTTCACGGTGGCGCACAGCATGACGCTGACCGCGGCCACCCTCGGCTGGACCCGCGTGCCGGTGCCTCCCGTGGAGGCCGTGATCGCATTGAGCATCGTGTTCGTCGCCGTGGAGGCGATCAAGCAACACCGCGGCGGTCCCAAGGGGTTGACGGCTCGGTTCCCGTGGCTCGTCGCGTTTTGCTTCGGGCTATTGCACGGGTTCGGCTTCGCCAGCGCCCTCTCCGAAGTTGCGCTGGCGCAAAGCAGCATTCCGCTCTCGTTGCTGTTCTTCAACGTCGGCGTGGAGCTCGGCCAGTTGACCTTTGTTGCGGTGGTGTGGCCGCTTCGTTTGGGGCTTAACCGCTACTTCCCCCAGTTCACCGCGCGGGCGGCTCCGGTCATTTACTACGCGACCGGAACCTTGGCGGCGTTTTGGGTGATCGAACGGATCTCCCAGTTTTGGTCGTAGCCACCGTCGAGCTCGACGGTCGCTCGCCGACGCAGGGTCGACCCGGAGGCGTTCGGATCGATCACCAACGCGGGCTTAGAACGTCGCGGAAACCGTCAGTCGCGCGTTGAGAGGGGGCCCAGCGACGAAGTGCAGCACCGGAATGGCACTGGGTGCCTCGTTCGGGCGCCAGTGACTCGCGTAATGGTACTCGCCTTCCCGGACCCGCTGGTTGAGGACGTTCTCCACCTCAAGCCCGACGCCAAGCCAGCGCCAGCGGTAACCCACGCTGGCATCCAAGACCGTCATCCAAGAGCCGCGGGCACCGTGAGGCAATGGACGTGGCGCGAGGGCCATCCAGCGGACGCCGCCGCGAAGGCCACTGCGGTGCATCGCGGTCGCTCGGAGACTTCCCGTGAGCCACGGCGCGAGCGGTACGGCCTGTCCGGAGTCCACAAAGCGCGCGTCGGCGTAGGTTGCATCGGTTTGGAACGTGAGCCAGTCGAGCGGTGTGACCGCGAGCACCGCCTCCCCGCCGAGGCGACGGCTGCGGTTCAAGTCGAGATTGGTACCCGAGACATGGTCGAGTACCGTCTCGCGTTCCAAAAACGTGGCAAATCCCGCCACGGTCAGTTCCGCGACGCGGCCAACTCTCCATCGCGTCCCGAGTTCCGCCGAATCGGTCACCGTCATGGCCGGGTCACTGGCCTCGGCCACGTCGTCCGTGATGCCGGTGACGTCCGGTGAAAACGAACTGTACGCGCGTGCCTCCGGTGGCCGGAAACCTCGCCCATAGGCGGCGAACACTCGCAGCGATTCGCCCCCCCGGGTTTCAGCGGTCACACGGGGGGAAACCGCCCACAGCGTCCCCGCTCTCGTCTGTCCGCTGCGCGCATCGTCGACGGACATTCGGGCGAGATCGGCTCTGGACCCGACGGTGAGTCGGATCGCGTCGAGGGGCCACCAGCCCAGCGCCACGGCGACGTGGGACAAGGTTTGAAGGCCCCCGAGCTCGCGGTCGATCGCCACGGGTATTTGCTCTTGGTCGACGTGGTGTTGGATTTGGTCGAGATGGTCGCCGCGAAAACCGGCCCGGGCGTGAAGCACCCACGCCCGCGCAAGGTTGAAGCGGTAGCCGAGCTTGGCCCCGAAGCTCCACGTACGTTGCTCTTGTTGGCGACGGTCGCCCTGGACCGGGTCGTAGAGAAAGCCCGTGTAGTTCTCGAGCAGGTCTAGCTGTCGGTAGCCGCCGTACGCAGTGGTGTCGAGCCGGTGGGGGCCGCGTTGCCACGCATGGGTCAAGGCCATGCGTCCACGGCTGGACAGGCCTGCACCCGCCCGATCGTACGCGTCAAAAAAGCCCATGTTCTCGGCTTGAACGTCCTGGTGGCGTAGCGTGCCGGGCACTGAGAAGCGGGCCAGGTAGCCCGATGCGAGCAACGACAAGGAGCCGGTCCGAGGCGAGTTGAACAAGCGGACTCGCCCCATGAGCGCACCGCGGTCGATGCCGCGGTTTTGGCCGTAGCCGTCGTCGTGGAGCGCTTCGACGACCACAAACTCGTGGCCGTCGCCGCGTTTCGGGCCGAACGAAACGACCCCGCGGTGGCGATTGGTGGTACCGGCCGTGTACGCGGTGCGGACGCCCCGGTTGCGCTCGCTGAGACCCAAGCGGTAGTCCGCCGAACCGGCCATGGCGAAGGCGCCTTGGCTGACGGCAAACGGGCCCTTCGTCACGTGGACGGCCGAGATGGCCTCCGGGATGACGAACCCGAGATCAATGTAGCCTTGGGCGTGAATGTTGGACCACTCGTTGACCGGAACGCCCTCGACCGTGAGCTCGAGATCCGACCCGTGGACGGCGTCGAACCCCCGGACGAAGAACTGATGGCCCTTGCCCTCGCTGCCGTGTTGGACCAACGTCAAACCGGGGACGAGCTGCAGTGCATCCTCGGCGGTGCGTCGCGGCACCGCGGCAAACTCGTCGGCCGTGATCTCCGTCAAGGACGCGGTTGGAGGGACGGCCGTGGTGGCGACCGTGACCGTGCGTTCGTAGTCGGGTCGACGCGCTTTTGGCAGGTGAATCGTGACCGGCCCGGAGTTCGTCGCGGTATCAAGGCTCACGTCACTTGATTCGCCGCCATCACCCTGGGCCGTGACGGTCAACGGACCCGGCGGGACGGCCGGGAACGAGAAGCGCCCTTCGGTGTCGGTGTGCACTTCGAGATCGGTGCCTTCAATCCGTACGATGACCCCGTCGAGCGGCCGGCCGTTTTCGACCTCGACCACCTGACCCACGAGGGGTTCGGTGGCCGCGACCGCCGCGGCGGCGTCGAACGGGACCAACGCTAGGCGCCACACGAGCCAAGCGACACCGAGCAGCCGTGACCTCATCGATGCTCGCGGCGCACGCCGGCAGTTCAGGGCCTCATGCCAGCCCACGACTTGTGTGCCACCTACGTCGCAACGTCGGTGCGAGGAAGTTCGAGGTCGCCGACGAGCGCGTTGCCGACGCGCGGTCAGTCGCCACGTGTGGTCACGACCTCGAAGTGGCCGTGGGCTTGAAGCTCGCGCAAGACTCGGTTGTGCGCGGCGGTGACGGACGCATCGAGCGAGTCGGGCACGATGCTGAGTTGCCCGTCCTCGTCCTCATCGAGGGCCTGGAAGTCGAGGCCGTCGAACAAGCCGCTGTCGTTGCGTTCGTCGACGGTCAACAACCGCACGCCCAGCGGCTCGGTGCTCGACTCGTCCACCGCCTGCTCGAAGCTGGCGCCGACCAGCGGCTGGCCCTCCGGAGCGTCCACGAAAATCGAGAATTCAACGACGCTGGAGTCTCGGCGGGCTGTGCCGCGAAACATCGCGGTGTGACCCAACAGCGGGTCATCTGGCAAGATGCCATCGGCCTCGTTGGCCCGCGTGAACACGAAATTCGCGGTGGCGTAGGAACCGACCAGCAGCGTTGCCATCCACTCGGGCGCGGACTCAGCCGCCAGCCAGTCTAGTTCAAACCGACCTCTGAGCTCGCCGGTGACATCCCCGGCATTTCCATGCCCCGGATGGGCGTACGCGGTCGGCACTACCAGTTCAGAGGCTCGATGCCACCACGACGCCACATGATGATGTTCGCCAGCATACACGAACTCGAGATTTTCGATCATCACGCGAGCCTCGTCCAGCTGCACGGAATAGCCCAGATCAGTGCTGGTCTCCGAAATCATGCTTGGGTCGGTACGCACGGGAACCTCGACGCTCATGGCTTCTTGGGGGCCGCTGCAGGCCCCAAGTGCCAGCGCAAGGGTTAGTAGAGCCGGGCAGTAGTAGATGCGCATCGATTAACCTACGTCGCGAGTGGCCTTGTGCGCGTACCATGGGCTGGAGGAGACGGTCAATCGCGGGCGGTTCCACGTCACGTTGTCGGGCTCAGTTCGCAAGCTCGTTGTCACTTCGGGGGCGGTGTTTCGCAACGTTGGCACGAGCCGTGCTTCTTTACGGCGACCAAGTGGTGATCGATCGGCGCACTGAGCCAAATTGCTAGCGCAATTGGTTCGCGTGAAGCCCGATTCGCCGGGGTGCCATCAAGATGCCATGGGTCATCGTGGACGGAATCGTCGGGCACGCGGCGGGCGGATCCCGCGTCGGTTGCCCCGACAAGGGTCTGAGTTGCGCAATGACGGCGCCGAGCCACGGGCTGGAACCGACGGCTGATCAGGCTCGCCAGGTGTTTCGTGCAGGGGTCGACACCGCACGGTGCCGATTGGTGTGTGGTTGGTCGAGTTGCCAGTTGGACATCAGTCAAACGATGGCGATCCGTTCCATGACATGTCGATCGTGGGCGCCGGTCGGGTGACTCGAGTCACCCGTGCTGGCTCGGCGGGCGCCCAGCGACGCCTCACGCTACGTTGTCTGCGAGATGTCGAGGGCGCGACGTTCCGGGATGGCGTGGGTGATCTCGATCGCCGCGCACGTCGCTTTGGTCAGTGGACTGCTTTGGTGGCAAGATCCGCCCTCGTCGACGTTGGCGGTTCGTGGCCGGGCGGTGGCGTTTGTTCCAGCGGTGGCGCCCGCGGCCCCGCCGGCGTCGGTGCGCAAAACTCGCACCGCAGCCCCGCCCCCGTCGACGGCGCCGTTGCAGCGGAAAGAAGACCCGGCCGGCGGCCGACACAGACCGGTCGTGCGCGAGCGAGCGGTACGCCCAACCCTTGAGCCGCTGACGCCCCCACGACGGCTCACGGATGCCGCGGCGACGACGTCGCGCGGAGGCCGGATGGTGCCGCCCGATCCGGCGGGTGTCCAGACCACTTGCAG
Organism: Myxococcales bacterium FL481; assembly: GCA_006508105.1. GTDB lineage: Bacteria > Myxococcota_A > Polyangia > Nannocystales > Nannocystaceae > FL481. The sequence goes on from QKPP01000079.1 coordinate 18,812, forward strand.
GACGGAGCGCGCCTGAAAG
>QKPP01000318.1:0-4634 GCA_006508105.1 Myxococcales bacterium FL481
CGTGTGGCCGCCGGCGGTGAGCGCGACGGTCTCCTCGTCGTTCATGGCCATGCGTGCGAACGTCACCCGTACGTCGTGCGCGGTTTTGAGCGGGTCTGGTTTGCCGCCGACGCCTTCGGGGTTGACGTAGATGAGCCCCATCTGGACCGCGGCGAGCGGGTTTTCAAGGGTCTCGCGATCTTCGTCCTCGTAGCGCGTCGATGCGAGCCACTCTTTCTCCGAGCCCCAGTAGGTGTCCTTTTCGGGGTGCCAGATGTCCTCGCGACCGAAGCCGAACCCGAACATCTCCAAGCCCATGGACTCGTAAGCCATGTTGCCGGCCAGGATGATCAAGTCCGCCCAACTGATGCGGTTCCCGTATTTTTTCTTGATTGGCCACAGGAGGCGACGAGCTTTGTCGAGGTTGGCGTTGTCGGGCCACGAGTTGATGGGCGCGAAGCGCTGATTCCCCGTGCCCCCCCCGCCGCGGCCGTCGGCAATGCGATACGTACCGGCGGCGTGCCAGGCCATGCGGATCATGAGCCCGCCGTAGTGCCCCCAGTCGGCGGGCCACCACGCCTGGCTGTCCGTCATGAGCGCGCGCAGGTCCTTCTTCAACCCATCGATGTCGAGTTTCTTCAGCTCTTCACGGTAGTTGAAGTCAGGATCTAGCGGGTCGGTCTTGCGATCGTGCTGATGGAGAATGTCCAGGTTCAGCGCCTTGGGCCACCATTCGGTCGCCGAGCTGCCCGTTGTCGTGTTGCCTCCGTGCATGACGGGGCACTTGCTGGGGTGGGGGGCGTTTCCTTCACTCTTATCAGTCATGACTGGCTCCTCTTTTCGCTTCGTGGCGGTTGGTGTGCGTGGGTCGGCTGGCTCTCGAGTCTTTCCTTCAAACAGCGGTCGCAGATACCGCGGATCTCGACGCGCGCGCTCGCAACCTGGCCGAACTGACGCACTGTGTCCGGGATCTTCAACGCGTCGAGGTCGTCGCTGTTAAAGTCACGCACCAGACCGCAGCGGGTGCAGACGTAGTGGTGGTGGCTCTCCACGTTGGCGTCGAAACGCATGCTGCCTTGTCGCGGGCCGAGCGTGGTCAACAGTCCCAGATCCGTGAGCAACCACAGCGTGCGGTAGACCGTATCGAGCGACACCGTCGGCGTGGTCGACTGCACCGCCCGGTACACGGCTTCGGCGTTTGGGTGATCGAGGCTCGATGCGACCGCGCGGAAGATTTCGAGGCGCTGATGGGTCAGCTTGAGCCCCGCTTCCCGGGCGGACGCCTTGAACCGCTCAAGGCGCCGGTCAACCTCTGTGTCGTCAACTTTCAGGGTCAGTTCCTATTTGCAGGTGGAAACTAAATAAGAACCTACCTGCAGTTAGGCCGATGTCAACGCCTGCCGCCTCAGCGCGATTTGCGGGTGAGCCACGGGGCGCTTGCCGCCGGCATCGCCAGGCTGCTGGGAAGCCGGGCCGTTCGACGCCTCGTCCGCGACTCCCGTTCGCGCCGCCCCGTCGGTTGGGTCTACAGAACTGTCGTGCGTCGCGCCTTCGCGCCGGTACCGCCGAGCGCCCACGATCCCAACCCCTGGTACGCCGACGTTGTTTATCCGTTTATCCGTTTATCCACGGCCGAGACGACCGGTTCGTTCCCTTGGCCTACGTCCGCCGTCTCTACCAAACCCTCCCGGTGTCGCGGCCAAGAGCGTTTGTCGCCCTTCGGGGCGGCCACATGCTTCATGTAGTCGGCGACCGTCCGCTACTCATCCAACAGCAGGCAAACCCGCTCGATGACACCGGTGGCCTCAGTTCCGTAGTCCCGCGCGTCCAAGGTCCATTGCCCTTGGGCGTCGGCTTCAGTGAAGGCGGCAAGTTGCCCGCGATCGGGTCGCAGCGTGGGTTCGGTGATCTCGCCGTCGTCGCACGCCTCGGTCAGATTCATGGCCGAGTCGTCAGCGAACACGACATTCAGTGCACTGGCAGGGCAAGACGATGTCGCGCTCGAAAACAGGGAGGTGTCCGAGGCACCGTTGCGCACGAGGAAGGCGTCCAGGTCCTCGATACTGGGGTGCTCGAGTTCGATCCGAATGCGAACTCGGCTAGGTACGTAGCTGTCGGGCACCTGGACGTGAACCCGGGTCCAATCCGCTTTTTCGATGACGACCGTCTCGTCCTTACAATACTCATGCTCCGCCGGCGGATCTTCGCCAGTTTCGGGGTCGAGACCCGTGTCGGCGCTCTCGGTTGTTGTGTCGGCGTCGCCCGTTGCAGTCTCCGTTCCCCCATTGGCGGTGTCGGTTTCGCCAGTCGCAGAGTCGGGGGCGCCAGTGGCGGTGCCCGGGCTGGTAGTCGCGGGATCGGTGTCTCCGGTCGCGGTGTCACTGGTGCCGGCGGATGTGCTGGCGCCACTGGTGGCCGTATCGCCGGAGTCCGAGGCCGTGTGAGCGTTGTCAGTCGGGTCGTCGGTGTCTTCCGAGGTCGGGTGCGATTCCCCGGTCTGTGTGTCTGCCTCGTCCTTCGTTGTGTCGGCAGTGGATGGGGCGGTCGTGTCGACGCCCGTCGCCGAGAGCTCCGAGTCGCCCCCGGTCTCGACCCCTGTCGGGTTGGACGCACCACTGTCCTCCCCGTTGCCAGTAGATTTGGAATCATCCGAAACCTGCTGGAACAGTGGATTCGCCAGACGGCAGTTGGCCAACACCAGCCACGCCACCACCGGTACAGTCCGACGCATGGGCAAACCAGCGTAGCACGCGAGCCATTCCACCGCTTCGCGCATCGCTTCTATCTCCATTTGGTGGGGTTCGTCCCAAATTGAAGCCACGCGAATCGTCACGGCCGCTGGCAGCTCGACTGCGACCCGCTCTCAGTCCGACTTCGGTCTGATCAGCGGTCCGTGGTGATGGTTGCTTCACGGCGTCTGCCTGAGTGGACACCGCTTCCGGTCGCGCTCAGATCTTGCGGGGCAAGCTCAGTGGATCGGCTCGAAGATCTGCTGTAACGCCCCTCGCGGCCCTTGGCGAACAAGCGAAGCGATCGTCAGCCCCGCGAGTGCAACCACACACCCCCACGCGAACCACGATCCATGTGAGTGACCACTCGTCCGCGCGTCCAATACCGGCATCGCCGCGACTCCGAGTGCGTCGATGCTCCACCCGGCGAGGACGGCCATGGCGGTGACAGTGATGCCAAAGGTTGCGGCTGCGCGGCGACCATGGAGCCGAGTCAAGACCCCGAAGGTGGTCACATTGGTTGCTGGTCCGGCGATGAGAAACGCAATCGCGGCGCCGCTCGACAATCCCTTGTGGATCGCCAGGGCCGCGATGGGGGTCGCCCCGGAGGCGCAGACGTACATCGGTACGCCGACCAGCGCCGCCAAAGGCACCTGAACCGCTGCGTTGAGGTGGGCGATCGACCCGTGTGCCAGCAGGGGCTCGGCGGCCGCGGCGATCACGAGTCCGAGTGCGATCCAAGGCAGCGTGTGGTCCAACAGCTCGACGAAGCCGAACCGCAGTCCGGCGCGAATGCGGTCGGTCCACGGAGCTGTCGTCGCGACGGCCGCGGCGTCACGCGGCAGTGCTCGGGGAGTCGGCGTGCGTCCGGCGACCAGTAACGCGACGAGCATGGCCACCAAGAACGCGGCCGTGACCCGGGCGATCGTCAGCGACGAACCCAGTAGCGGGACCGACAGTAGAACCGCGTCGAGTCCAAGTTCAGGGGTCGCGACGAAGAACGCGAGGGCGGCCGTGGCCGGAGCTCCGCGCCGGATGAGCGATTCGTACAGCGGCAAAACACCGCACGAGCACACGGGCAGCGGCAACCCAAAGGCCACACCTCGCAGCGACTGCGCGACGCGGCTGCCCCGGGCCAGGGCGGCGGTTCGGTTCTGCGTCAAGAGGAAGGGCACGATCCCCGCGAGCGCATAGCCAACGATCAACGCGGGGGCGGTTTCGAGGACCAGCACGCTGAGGGTGCGCAAGAAGGTCGAGACCCCGTTGTGAAGGTCCTCGGGGCTGACGTACAGGACGCTGGCCAACGCGAGCATACCGAGGAGGGCGCCGACGGCACTCCAGCGGGCTCCCGTGACGTCGAGCGGACCGTGGTGGTGATGGTGGTGATGGCCCACGTGGGCGTGGTGATGATGCGGCTCTGAAGCGGCATGCGACTTGTGCGGCGTCGCTGGGGAGTCCGCGTGGTGGGGAGGGTCGTGGTCGAGGTGTCGCTTGGGATCCGGTTCAACGTCCCCGTGGTGATGGTGGTCCTCGTGGGCGTGGCCCGGGCCGTGAACCCCGTGCGGTCTACCGTGCTCGTGATGGTGATGGTCGGCCGGGTGGTGGTGGTGGTCGGCCGGGTGGTGGTGGTGGTCGGCCTGGCGCTGGTGGTGATCGGCCTGGTGCTGGTGGTGATCGGCCGGGTGATGGTGGTGGTCGGCCGGGTGATGGTGGTGATCGGCCGGGTGATGGTGGTGGTCGGCCTGGTGATGGTGGTGGTCGGCCTGGTGATGGTGGTGGTCGGCCTGGTGATGGTGATGGCCGTTGTCGTGATGGTGGTGGCCGTTGTCGTGATGGTGATGGTCGGCCTCGTGATGGTGGTGGCCGTTGTCGTGATGGTGGTGGCCGTTGTCGTGATGGTGGTGGCCGTTGTCGTGATGGTGATGG
>QKPP01000318.1:4734-18816 GCA_006508105.1 Myxococcales bacterium FL481
TCGTGATGGTGATGGTCGGCGACTTCGTGGGGATGCTGATCCAGCGCGGCGTGGTGATGATGCTGATGCGAGCAGCTGTGCGGTCGCGATGGGCGGGCGAAGGCGACGTGCAACAGCACGCCGGCGACGAGGGCTTCTAGTCCACTGGCGCCGGTCGGCGGCAGGTGGGCCGTGAGAGCTGGTCCCGCGAGGTAGCCAACGACGGTGAGCAACACCGTCGTCGCCGCGACGCTGAGCGTGGCCACGATCGGCCGCCGCGAACGCTGAGCGGCCAAGGCGATCGCAAACCCAACGGGCAATCGGTGGGCCACCACGGCCCACGCGAGTAGCTCGGAGTCGCCAGCCATCGATAAGATCGCGCCGTCGAGGAGCACGTGGAGCACGAGCGCCGTCGCCACAATGGCGAGCGAGCCGCGAACGTCTCGAACCAGACGATGCGCCAGCGTGGGGAGCAGCAGGCCGACGGCGGCAACCGCCAGTGCCACATAGCCGAGCTCAGCCACCACGTGAGGCAACACCACGAGGAGACTGACGGCCGCGATGACCACCAGCGCGAAGCCGTCGACGAACTCGCGCACAGCACGGGACCGCGTACCCAGCACGCCGCAGATCGGGCCCAACGTGAGGGCCATGGAGGCTAAGAGCAGCAGCACAGGGGGATTCATCGAGGCGAGCTTCCGATCCGAGGCCCTGGGTTATGCACAGTGCGCGTTCCGGCAGCGGCGCGTGGTTCGGATGTTCAGGACGTGCCCCCACACAAGCAGCAGGCCCGCGAGGACCCCAATGAGGGTGCCAGCGGCGTGAGCCGGGTCGTCTCCGTCGTGATGAGGATGACGCGCGGGGTCCTGGTCCTGGCCTCCTTGGTGGTGCGCATCATGCCTCGCTCGAGACGATCCGTTCGCCTCGTGGGCCCCGGCCGCGGCGACAGACGGCTGTCCTTCGGCCGGATCGCCCGCCACGGGGTGGTCATGGCCATGCGCGGACCCAGACTCCAAACCGCGTGAGGCGATGAGTCCGGCCATGCCGAGCCCTAGCAACACAGCCACGGGTCGCGAACGATGGCGGCGCCAGCCCAGCGTGAGCGCGCCGCCGGCAAAGCTGACCGCCACCACCGTAAACGCCCACTCCGCCGGGCCGCCGAGGAGAAACCCTAGTCCAAGTGCGCCGAGGGCTGCTGGGAGCAGGGCACAAATGGCACAATGAACGGCACAGACCCCGCTCGCCACGGCCCCAAGGCGGTCGACCCGTTCGTCCTCACGCGGATCCGTCGTCCGTTCGCTTGCGTCGGTCATGCAACTTCCTGTGTCTGCTCGAGCCGAGGCCGGCGGGCTGTCGCCTCGGCGGATAGAGTGCCGCAATCAGGCGGACGACCTTGGTGGTATACCGACAAAGGTCTTGCAGCAGCAACCCGCCGCGCTCTAGTGGGGCCGGTGTAGCGCCGCAGACGCCCCACTCGCGAGCGCCGCGAGGTTCGCTAGGACCGTTCCGCCCGCAGCTCTCCGGCCAACGCTCGGACGGCGTCCGCCGACAACGTCTCGGTCGCACCGCAGAAGCTGCACGACACGGTGGTTTCGGGCCGCTCTGCCGCGAGGGCGTCGAGATCGGCCGCTCCGAGCGAGGCCAGGACTCGACGAGCCGCAGCTGGCCCGCACGAGCAGGCAAAGCGGACCCGATGATGGCCCATGGGCAAAAAGGCATCCCCGCCGAGAGCAAACCCGACCAGGTCGGCCGGTTCGCGCGCTTGGTGGAGCAGCTGGTACAGCGCTCCGTCGGCAAACGTGTCGCGCACCGCTTGGATGCGCTGCGGGTCGAGATCGGGCAGCCCCTGACACAGCACGCCCGCCGAACGAACGACGCCGCCGGCGTCGACGATGGTTTCACAAGTCATCGCCGACGGGAGTTGCTCGCTGTTGTTGAGATACGCTTCGACGTCCTCGTCGACTTCGCCCGAGACCCAATCCGACGATCCTTCGTAGGGCTGGGCGAGACCCAGATCTCGGGTGACCACCAGGTAGCCTTGCGTGCCCAGAAGCGGGGCGAGGGAGGGGCGCCGGTGGGGCCCCGGGATCACGGCGGCCAACGGGTGGTTCTCATCGTCGAGCGTCGGTTTGAGACACGCCCGGACGGTGCCGTCGCCTCGCGCGTCGACGAGTACCCCGTCGACCCGACCGCGGCCTTGAAACCGAAGCCGCACGCGTTCTCGGTCGCTCTTGGCCAACGTCGCCAACAGGCACCCTGCGGTCATTGCTCGGCCGAGCGCGACGGTCTCGGACGGGGTCAACCCTTGCCGTCGCGCGGCCTCTTGCACGGTGTCGGTGGTCCGCACGGCGACCACCCGCACGGTCTGGTCGCGATCGACGGCGCGCAACAACTCATCCATGTGCGAACCATATCATGGCGATTGTCGCGGGCCACCGGCGGGGACACGGACCGCCGCGGGCCCGTCCGCGATCACGCTTGGCGTGACCGGCCGGGATGCTATGGCGATGGCTCCGACGACGCTGATCACTCTGGACGCGAGTACCGAACGCCCAGCGGGACATCGTCCAAGGTGAGGACTTGACTGGGGCGGCGGGTACCCAAGCGTTGCCAGATCTGCAGCTCGTGGCTTTGCATGTGCAACTCGGGAAAAAACAGCGCTTCATCTGCTCGCGACAAGGGCCGGGCTCGGTGGCCGTCGGGCCACACACCGTCGCGCGCCGCTTGTTCGGCGGACAGGGCATGCATGTCGTGCAACGATACGCCGCCGGGCTCGCGGGGCAGCGCACGGAGCAGCGGGACGTTGGCTGCGCCCCAAAAACCGCGGCAGTGGCCGTCGTTGGCGGCTCCGCGGGCGCCACCGACAAGGGGAGCGTACTGGGACAGGTTGTGCGGATGTCCATGGATCGTCGCCCATAGGCTCGGGACCAGTGAGGCCGCGGCCACGGCCGGCAGCCAGGCTCGGATGCGACGTGGTGCGGTCGAACGCAGCCAGTGCCACGCTTCCGCGCAGGCGAGCGCCAAGAACGGGTACGCGGTCAGCCAGTGCTTGGTCCCGCCGAAGATGGGAATGGTTGGCCACGCGATCACGATGAGCGGAAACACGGCGAACACCAGCGTCAATCGGCCCAGCCACGGGGCGTGGTCGTCAAACGGTCGCGCCCACTTGGCCTTCACGGGGCGCGTCGTGGCGGGCGATCGATCGCGGAGGATCCCCACCACCAACCCCGCCGTTGCCAGTAGCAGCGTCGCGGTGGGCACCGTGGCCCACGTCATCACGAATGGGTAGCTGACCGGGAGCGGCGGTCGATTGTAGTTCGCCCCCAGGTACGCGATGTTGTAGTAGTCGTGTGCGCGGTGAAAGGCCAGGTAGTCGGCGAACCGGTCCCACGGGGCGCTCCATAGCCAGGGCCATAGTGCAAGGGAGACCAACGGGCCGACGACGGTCAATGCGACGATCGGCAGGGGACACAACTGCTGACGGTCAATGGCGCCCCGGTGGTGCCACCATCGCCACGCGAGGGCAGCGTAGTAGTGCGCTGCACACAACGCGACGGCGAACAACGCGTTGTGTTTCGTGGCGATGGCCAGGCCACTGACGGGGCCGAGCCACCAGGCGGCGCGGGGGCTGCTCAGCGCCCGGCGATACGTCAGGACCAAGCCGAGTCCGGCGACTGCGACCGGTACGTCGAAGCAGTGCAATCCCGCGTGAAACCACACCCGGGGTAAGGCGATGAACGATCCCGCTGCCAGCAAGCCCGCCACGGGTCCGGCCCGCGCGGCGCCGACCCAATACAACAATGCGACGCCCAGCCCGGCAATGAGCTGGGCCGGCAGGCGCATTGCGGCTCCTTCAGGCATCACTGGAAACACGCCGGGCGTCGAGGCGTGGACCGAATCGGTGTCGTCGAGGGCCTGCGCGATCGGTGGTGTAGCGAACAGCCGCGCCGATAGTCCGGCGGCCAGCTTGAGCAGGGCCGGATGCTCGTGGTTGACGCGAAAGGCTCGGTCCCGCCGTTTTCGATCCGCGAGGCGAGAAGGACGCTCCACGACATCCATCACCCATGCGGCGTAGTGGCGCGAGGCTTCGAAGTAGATCCCTTCGTCGCGCACGTAACCGACTTGGCGATGCCCCAGCGCGAGGAGCAGCGTGGTGAGCAGGCCCAACGCCGCGGCGACGCCGATGCGCCGCGTCGCCGAACGTGGCCGAGCGGCCTTGGCCTGGCCGGTCACGGCCGCGCCTCCCCCAAGCTGCGCAGCTCGAAGCATACGACGGGCCGCGGGCGGTCGCGGGCCTTCCCGCGATGCCACGTCAGGTGATCGGGGCGTTCGATCTGAACCCTCACGTCGGCGACTTGGGGCACGGTGTGCACGACAAACGCCGCCCACCCCTCATCGTCGGTGAAGTTGCGCTGCATGACCGTGTCGCCGGCGACGCTCAGGCGTACGACGGTGGGCGCGTCGGTCCGCAGCCGGGCGTTGAAATCGGCGAGACCCACGTGACCGCGGAGGCTGTCACCGAGTTGCATGTCGGCGATGTTGAGCTCGATGGTCGCGGGTTGATCGAATTCGAGGGCGAGGCAGTGTCGCGGTTGAAAGGTGACCTCGACCACGCGAAACGAAACGGTGGCCACGGGTTCTGCCTTTCGACCACACCGCCAGCCATCTCCGTGCCGACGGCAGGTCGATTGTCGCAGTGAGGTGAACGCTTCGGGGGACAGCCGTCGCCGGTGCGCCACGAGGTCATCGAGCCGTATCGGGACGTCGGGGCGATCGTAGGTACGCAGCGCGAGCCCGCCGACGATGTGCTCCTCATGGACCTGCGGCACCCGATCGTCGCCCAGCTCGCGCCGCAGCGTCGCGGACCATGCTGGTGTGCCCGCCAAACTCAATACACGAAAGCGCGGCCATCCCATGAGGTCGGGGGCGCCTACGCTGACGTCGCTGCGCGCGGCGGTCAAGTGTTGCCGTGCGGCCGGGCGAAGCCAAGCGGGGTCGGTCCACAGCGGCATGTCGTCGTCGATCAAGTTGTCGACGCCCTCCCAGTCCTGCGGGGAGATCCGTGATCCGTAGACGCGAGCCGCCGTCAAAATCTCGAGTCCCGCGACGACCACGAGCGCGACGACCAACCAGGTAGCAAGACGCGACGCCATTGTGCGACTACCGACGTCGTTGTTCGAGGTTGAGCTCGAAACCGAGGCGGGGTGAGCGTTTCTCGCTGCGCACCCGCACGATGATGTCGGCTGTTTGTCCCTGCCAGCGTTTTGTGTCTAGTCGCAGCGCGGTGCGGCCGGGCCGATGCGGCACGGTGCGGTCGAGCAAAGGGTGCTCGGCTCCGTCGACGCGGATCGCGACCGAGAAGCGGTGGGTCCCGCGGGACTTGAATTGCGCTTCGTCGTCGTCGAGCGCGAACCATCCCGAGAGTTGGTCGGGGACCTCAATCCGTTCGAACGTGGCGGTGGCGTCCTTGCGGTGACGACGCTTGACGAGCCCGGCCGGACGGATGCGCATGTCGGTCTTGAGCGGTCCGGCGTAGATCGACCGGACCCGGGAGGCGTCTCCGCGAGCGAGCCATCCCGATCCGCGGTGGGCTTCCTCGTCGGCAGCCGACCACCAGCGACTGCCGACCGCGACCGCGACCGCGAGCGTCGTGACGGCGATCCATCGCGCACGCACATGGCTCGCGGCCACGGCGACGAATTGTTCGAGGGCTCGTTCGGCCGCGGCCACCATGGCCGGCACACGCCGCCGCGCGGGCCAGCCGAGCACCACGAGCCCGACCAAGGCGACGAGGCTGATGCCTCCCCCGAGGCGGTCGGTGGTCGATCGATAGCCATAGCGCAGTTCGAGCGATCCCGACTCCGGTACTGGCGCTTCGATGAGCAACGGCGCGGACCCGTCGTCGCCGCGAGCCTTGCCGTCGCGCCAGGCTCCCGCGCGGCGTTGCGCCGCGGTGGCCGTATTCTCCGGGTCGAGCGGGGAGACCTCGTACCAGTCCACCTCGGCGCCGTTGAGCGAGAGTGTCCAACGCGGATACCCGGCGACCGGGAACGTGACCCGCGTGTGCGCCCCGGCGTCGACGAGCTCGGCCCGGATCAGCCCGCGCTCGAGTTGCACGTCCACCTCCTCGACGCGGCCGGGACCGTGGACCGTGATGCGCGAGTCGTCCGCGGGCGATCGTTCGAGCACCCGGATGGGACCGAATCGGGTGACGGGACGTTCACCGGCTCGCGCGCGACCGGTGGTGATGATCCAGCGCACGCCCAAACGATCGAGCAGCGCCGGATCATCCCCTTCGGGTTTGTGGACGAAGTTGTCGCCGGGTGTGAAACCAGACTTGTAAACGCGCGTGCCGGTGAGCGCCGTCGCGTCCATGAGCCAGTGCACGTTGCGGCCGGCACGAAACCAGACGGGGGCCGGGCGGGGTTCTCGGGCCACGCGCTCTTCGAGCCACGCCAGCAGCGCTTGGTAGTCGCGCTCGAAATGGTCTACCTTCGCGCGCCGCTCCAAAGGGACTTTGCCGACGTCGTGCTCGATCATGGCGGCGTAGGTGGCCGGGACAAGCCAAGCCAGCGCGCTCGCCGACACCGCCGCCCCGAGCCATGCGGCGAGCTGACCTCGTCGCTGTCTGGCCCAGTGCACCGGGACCGCGACGCACACCCCCGCCAAGACGAAGAAACCGGGTTTCGCGGCGGGGAGGAATCGTTGGTACTGAATGTGGGTAAATCCGTCGCTGATCCGGTCGGGTCGGAGCAGCCAGTACACGTCGCTGGCGGATGCGAGCCACAGTAGCACCGCGAAGGCGCCGACGAAACGCAGCCAGGCCCGACCGCGGATGGCCGCGTAGGCCAAGCCGCCCGCGGCCAGGTAGCCGGCGGCGTGGGGCATGCGACGCGTCCACTGCCCGTCGAGCGCCAAGTCGATCAACTTGGACCACGAGACGTGCAGCCAGCCGTAGCTCGCCGCATAGCTGCGATGGGCGAGCATGGGCAACCACCACCAGGTAGCCACGGCGGCAGCCGTCACGAAGATGATCGCGGCGACGACCAGGTCGGTTCGCCAGCTCGAGCGACGCCGGCCGACCACGCAGACGATCACGAGCGGGGTAGCGATGGCTAGCATGGTGGCGGCCATGGGGTGGGCCAAGAGCGCGGCGCCGAGGAGCGCCGCGGCAGCGGCCACGCTGCGTCGCCGCCGGCCGGGTGGAGCCGGCTCTTCGCGCCAAGCGTCGAGCGCCCGCCACAACCGACTCAGTCCCAGCCAGCACAAGCTGGTGGCCAGAGCTTGCGGCCACACGCCGAACCACATGGTGTACATCCACCCGCCTTCGCGGGCGTACCCCGGGTCGGCCAGCGTGAGGAGGCCGGCCACCGTGCCGACGAGTGGGCCGAGGCCCAGCGTTTGGCCAACGGCGCACGCGATTAGCCCACGGGCGATGAACACCGAGCCGAAGCCGAGCGCGTAGGCGGCGGGCCAGTCGAGCTGCCACAGGCTCAGCGCTCGTACGGCGATGACCCACAAGTCGGCGAGTTGGGGATACAGATCGCCGATGGGGGTCCCGAAAAACCACGCGTCGCTCCAGCCGCTGAGACGTCCGTGCGCCATCAAATCGGCGGTCATCGCAACCCGCGAGAGGTGGACGGTGTGGTCGGCCGACAGTGGCATCTGGCCCGCGGGGATGGGCCAGATCACCCACAGCCCAAACGCCGCCACCAGCAGATACGGGATCCGCTCCACCGTGCGTGGAAACCAGAAACGAGGGCTCGAGGGCGAGGTGGCAGGCGACACGGGGAGCCGAGACAACAGGTGTATCACCGCTGGGCGCGCCACCACCACCACCGGGTGTGCTCCCGTCTCGAGCCCCATATCGGTTCGCGCCCGGGCGCGCCCGAGCCGGTGCGATCAGGAGACCGGGGCGCTGGCCGTTGAGCGCGTGGCTCCGGTCGGGATTTCGCGCGGGTAGTCGGCGTGGGCCAATGCGTTGAGCACGGCCTGGAAGCTCGCCAGCGCGGCGTCGTGGCCCTTGGCCGCGCCACAGTGGCGGTGGCCATCCACGCTGATCTGTACGCAGACGAATGTCTCCCCGTCGCGCCCGCCGAACACGGGTTGGCGATGCTCGTTGACCACCACGATGTCGAGCTCCAACCGGGCGGCCAATCCCCGCGCGAACGCTTCGAGCACCCCACGCGCACGGCGGTCGATCTCAAACCCTTGGCCGTCGCAGTCGAGCGCTGCCACCACGCGATCGTCATCGTCGATCCGCTCGACGTGAGAATCGCCTAGCGTGATGGCGCCAGGGACCGTCAGGTAGGTGCGATCGAACAGCGAGGCGATGACCGAGCCTTGAACCTCGGTGGCACTGCGTTCGGCCTGCGCTTGGACGTAGGGGCTGAAGTCGACTTGCAGCCACCGCGGTAGCTTGACGCCGTGGTGTTGCTCCACCACGTAGGCCACGCCCCCCTTGCCGGATTGGCTGTTGATTCGAATCACCTGCTGGTAGTCGCGACCGACGTCCCGCGGGTCGATTGGCAGGTACGCCACGTCCCAGATCTCACCGGCGTTGTGTTGCGCGAGGCACTTGTTGATGGCGTCTTGGTGGCTCCCCGAGAATGCAGCGAACACGAGCTCGCCCGCGTACGGGTGCCGCGGGTGCAAGCGAATCTGGGTGCAGCGCTCGACCGTGTGGATAATCCGGTCCATGTTCGCAAGATCGAGTTGGGGATCGATACCTTGGCTGTACAGGTTCATGGCCATCGTGACCACGTCCATGTTGCCGGTACGCTCCCCGTTGCCCAACAGCGTACCTTCGACCCGGTCCGCTCCGGCCAAGACGGCCAGTTCGGCCGCAGCCACGCCGCAGCCGCGATCGTTGTGGGTATGGAGGCTGATGAGGATGGAGTCGCGGCGGGCGATATGGTCGCAGACCCACTCGATCTGATCGGCGTAGACGTTGGGCGTGGAAACCTCGACGGTCGCCGGCAAGTTGATGATGGCGGGTTTATCGGGGGTTGGCTGCCAGACTTCGATGACGGCGTCGCAGACCTCAACGGCATAGTCGAGCTCTGTGCCGGTAAAGCTCTCCGGCGAGTACTCGAACCGCCAGTCGGTACCGGGGGCCCGAGCAGCCTCGGCTTTGATGCACTCGGCGCCGCGCACCGCCAGCGCTTTGATCTGGTCGCGGGACAGTCCGAACACCCGCTCGCGTTGCACCGTGGAGGTAGAATTGTACAAGTGAACCACGGCGCGCGGGGCCCCGCGCAAGGCCTCGAAGGTGCGCTCGATAATCGGCTGCCGCGCCTGCGTGAGCACCTGGATGGTCACGTCGTCGGGGATCAGCTCGTCTTCGATGAGGTGGCGCACGAAGTCGAAGTCTGGCTGCGAAGCGGCGGGGAACCCCACCTCGATCTCCCGAAAGCCCACGTCGACCAACAGGCGAAACATCTCTAGCTTCTGCGAGGGGTTCATCGGTTCGATCAGCGCCTGATTCCCGTCACGCAGATCAACGCTGCACCAGCGCGGAGCGGCCGTCAGCTGCCGATCTGGCCATCGACGGTCCGGCTTGGGCAAGACGGGCGAGGGGCGGTATTTGCGATGATCGAACGATGAGACGAAGTGCATGGCAGCGGCTTTGGGTCAATGGGTGCGAGAACAACCTAGCGGCGTTGGCGGAGCGAACGATCGCGTTGTGGGTCGCGCGAAGCGCCGCGCTTGGTGATTCTCGCCAAAAATTGAGCTAAGAGTAGTCAAAAACGGCGCAGTGTGTCAAAAGCACAACACGATCTGGCATGCCCATCGAACTTGACGATATCGATCAACGAATCCTCAAGGTTTTGCAACGCGACGCCAGGATCAGCAACCTCGACCTGGCGCAGGCGGTCGGGTTGTCGCCCACCCCGTGTTCGCGGCGAGTCAAGCGGTTGGAGGAATCGGGCTTGATCCGCGGGCACGTCACGGTGCTCGATGCCAGCCAACTCGGGCTCAATCTCGTCGCGTACGTGGGGATCTCGATGGATCGCCACACATCGGACCGCTTTGAGGCCTTTGCCAGCACGGTTTCTGCTTTTCCAGAGGTGATGGAGTGCAACATCATCACCGGCCAAGCGAGTGACTTTCTGCTCAAGGTGATGGTTCGCGACATGCGACACTACGAGCAGTTCCTGTTAGGCCGACTGACTCGCCTTGATGGAGTGACTGGCGTGCACTCGAGTTTCGTGTTGCGCACCGTGGTGTCGAAGACGGAGGTGCCCTTGCCCGGCTGAACCGCGGGGTGAATGAGCCGGGCGCCAGCCGACGCGAGGCCGTCGGTTTGGGGCCAATCGGCCCCGGCTACGGTCGGCGGGGGATCATGTGTCGCCACCGATGCGGGTCTTCGCCCCGTCCCCATTGGATGTCGGTAATCGTGCGGAACATCTGCTCGGCGATGCGCCCGGGGGCTTCGGTCAGGGCAACCTCGCGATCGTCGACGTGGAACGAGCGAATCGCCGAGATGACCGCGGCGGTGCCACAACCGAAGGCTTCGGTGCAGCGCTTGGTCGTGATCGCGTCGAGGAGATCATCGAGGGCGACGGGCGCTTCGCGAACGGTCAGGCCGCGGTCGCGGGCTACGGTCAGCACGGTGTCGCGGGTGACCCCGGGCAAGATGCTTCCTCCCAGAGGCGGCGTGACCAGCTCGCCATCGATGACGAACACCACGTTCATGGCCCCGATCTCTTCCACATAACGGCGCTCAACGGCGTCAAGCCAGAGCACCTGTTCGCATCCCGCGGCCTGCGCCTGGGCACCAGCCAGCAGGCTGCCCGCGTAGTTGCCCGCGGCCTTGGCCGCTCCGGTGCCGCCGGGGGCGGCGCGGACCAGCTCACGGCTGACGAAGATCTTCACCGGCTCAAAGCCTTGGGAGTAGTAGGCGCCGACCGGACTGAGAATGATCGCGAACAAGTACTCGTTCGCCGGTCGCACTCCTTGCAGCGGTTCGGTCGCGATCATAAACGGGCGAACGTACAGCGACTGCATCGCGCCTGACGGCACCCAGTCGCGCTCCACGTCGATCAACCGCTCGAGTGCCGCGAGGTAGAGCTCCTCGGGCACCGTTGGCATGACCAGCCGCTGCGCGGACTGGTTGAAGCGCCGGGCGTTCATTCGGGGACGGAACATGGCGATCTCATCGTCGACTTGCCGATAGGCTTTTTGCCCTTCAAACAGCGCCTGGCCGTAGTGGAGCACGGCGGCGGCGGGAGACAGGTGCAGGTCTTCGAACGCGGAGATCTTCGCGTTGTGCCACCCTTTTTCTTGGCTCCAGCGCGCGGTGAACATGTGGTCGGTGAAGTATCGACCGAAGCCGAGCTCCCGGCTCAGCACGTCCGCGACGTGGGAGGCATTGGGGGGTCGGCGGTTCTCGATTTGAATCTCCATGCGTCGCTCCTCGCGGTCCTGGGCGCTGGCTGGCTGCGGCGAGTCTAGTCGTAAGCACGGGCATGGCAACCGTGGTGGGGCCCACCGCCGGGCCGTCGGGCGGTGTTGCGCGGGCCCGTTCGCGGGAGACTGAGCGCAGTCCGAAGCGAACGGGGCGGAGTCTCGTTGCCGGGCGGGGGCGGCGCGAGATGAGGGACGGGTTCTCGGTGGGCGCGTCGATGCGTTCGCAGTTGCAGCCGGTTGCGCGGGGCTGAGGCGATTCGCTAGGCTGCGCCGCGCTGCCCGATCGGCGGCCTCATATCAATGTCAGACCAAAACGGTTCACCACGAGTCGGAATCCTGATGGGCAGTGCCTCCGATTGGCCTGTCGTGCAACACGCTTCTGCGATGCTAAAGCGGTTCGACATCACGCACGAGGCCCGCGTTCTCAGTGCTCACCGCACGCCCAAGCAAGCGTGTGAGTACGCCGAGACCGCGGAGGCGCGCGGAATCAAAGTTCTCATCTGTGCGGCAGGAGGCGCGGCTCACCTCGCTGGCGTGATCGCGGCTCACACCCACCTGCCGGTTCTCGGCGTGCCCATGAAGGGTTGGGCGGTAGAGGGGATGGATGCCCTGCTGTCCACGGTGCAAATGCCGGCCGGCATTCCCGTGGCCTCGTTGGCGATCGGCAAGGCCGGAGCCAAAAACGCGGCGTTGTTCGCGGTATCGATCTTGGCGCTGGAAGACTCCGCGATGCGCGAGCGCTACCTCGCGTTTCGTCGCGAGCAGTCGGATAGCGTGTTGGCCACCGAGTTGCCCCCAGCCGAGGGCTGATCTCTCCAGCGGAGGTGGCGATGGAAGGTGTGCTGTTCTTTTTGATCGTATTCAGCGCGATCACGTTGTGGAAGCACATGGGCCATCGCCACCGCGAGCGCATGCTCGAGCTGCAGCGGCAGCGTTCGGCCACGACGACACAAGCGGCAGCCCTGGCGGCTGCGACTGAGGAGCGGCTGCGCCATCTCGAAAGCATCGTGTGCAACGTCGATTTCGAGCTCAACAGCAAGCTCAACCGCTTGGCGTCGCATCAACCGCCCGCGGCGCTGCCGGCAGCCGCGAGGATGGCCACCGCCGGCGGCGAAGCCCTGCCCGCTGCGGTGCCGGCCAACGCGTTGGCTTCGGGACAGCGTGTCGGGGGACGATTCGTGATCGGTCGGACGTTGGGGCGACCGGATAGTTCGGTCTACCTCGCTCGCGACGAAGTGCTCGGCGAGTCCGTGGCCCTGCGGGTCATCGATGGCTTGACGCTCGCGTCGGGTGAGGGGGTCGAGCGCCTTCGGGCCGATCTGCTCGTCACCCGTTCGATCTCGCATCCCAACGTGGTGAGCGTCCTCGATGTCGGTGAGGCCGGCGGTCGTCTGCTGGTTCCCATGGCCTTCGTCGCCGGCAAGACGTTGGAGCAGCACGTGGCGGATCACAGGCCGTTGCCGCTTGCGGCGGCTCGTCAACTCATCGACGAAGTTGCGGCCGCGTTGGCGGCTGCGCACGCTCAGCAGCTCGTGCACGGGGGGCTCGAGCCCGCGAGCGTGATCGTGAGTCAGTCGGGCGGGCGTCCCTGTGCCGTGGTGGTCGATCTCGGGTTGGCGTTTGCGCCGGGGCGACGTGGGCTCATCGCCGCTGGCGGGGTGCGCTCGTCATCTGCGGCCTATCGTGCGCCGGAGTGCATCGACGGTGCGGAGGCGAGCGGGGCCAGCGACGTCTACGGGCTCGGCGCCGTGGCCTACTACTGCCTCACTGGGGAGCCGCCGTTCGCCGGGGCGACTCCGATCGCGGCCAGTCTTGCCGCGACGACCGGGGCGTTGCGCCCACCGGAGGAGCTGCGTGCGGAGCTCTCGCCGCATTGGAGTGCCTGGCTGACAAGAGCACTCGCGAAGCGACCGGACGATCGTTTCGCGGACCTCGCGGAAGCTCGCGGGGCGTTGCCCGGGCCGGGTTGAGTTCGAGCCGCAGCCGCGGTTCATCGCGGTCGACGTGACGCGAGCGAGCGGTCCGTCGACGCGACCCGCGCGACGGATTATGTCGCCGACAAAAAAAACGGCCATCCGATCGAGCAGGCGATCGTGATGGCCGTTGAACGGAGTCGAGAGCGACTAGTAGGGGTTCGACCGAGTTAAGGCTAAGCCAAGGTTGAGGACCGGTGTTGTCAGATGAAACCGCTTCCGCAGTCGGGGCACTCAATCTGCAGGCGCCGTGCCAAGCAAAACTCTGCGGTCGTTCCGAGCTGCGCGGACCACTGAAGGTTGTCGAAGCTGACGTCGGCGTCATGCGGTCCGACATGATCGTCACGGCCGGGTGCGACCCGCCCCCCAAAAACAAGAAAGGCGCTCGGAATCTCCGAGCGCCTTCTTGCGACTGAGCGTGGCGGCTATCGGCGTCGACGCCGGACCGCCGCTAGGCCGAACAGCCCGAGCAGGGCCGCCGCGGGCACCTCGCCGGAGCTGGTGGCGCACCCGCCACAGCCTTCTTTGACGGGGTCGAGCGTCAGCTCGTCGTCGTCGTCGTCGCCGGCGACGTCGTCGTCGTCGTCGTCATCGTCGTCATCGTCGTCATCGTCGTCGTCATCATCGTCATCGTCATCGTCATCATCGTCATCATCGTCATCGTCATCGTCATCATCGTCATCATCGTCATCGTCATCATCGTCATCGTCATCATCGT
>QKPP01000126.1 GCA_006508105.1 Myxococcales bacterium FL481
ATGACGTGGGAGATGACGACGACGTAGGAGATGACGACGACGTAGGAGATGACGATGACGACGGGGACGACGACGACGGGGATGATGACGACGGGGACGACGACGACGGGGATGATGACGACGGGGACGACGACGACGACGGGGACGACGATGACGGAGGAGATGATGACGACGTGGGAGATGATGACGACGACGACGGCGAGCCCGACACGCTGTTGCTCGACGCTTTGGAGGACTTCGAGGACATTGAAGTGGACGGCTACGAGCCCTACTACCGAGACCTCGAACGCGACGCGTTGGCCATCGACCCGGGTCCAACCTTTCGCACGTTGGAAGCCGTGGCGAGCACGCCGTGGCCGCTGGACTCGGGCTGTTTCGACGTTCGTCTCGTCTCGCTGACGGAGATCGACGGAGAGTCCGAGTACGAGCTCCGGGTAAGTGGGGCGGCGGTGGGTCCGCGGCGGGTGAACCCTCGCTCCGAGCAGGAGTACGTCCCGCACGAGCATCGTTGGTCCGTGGTTGAGATCGGCTCGCAAGACACGATCGAGGTGCTCTCGACAACCGCTTGCAACGAGCTCGTCCCGCATGAGGACGCCTTTGCCTACGCTCGGGGGCGCTGGACCGAGATCGAGTTGACCCGCCAGCCTTGTCCATAAGCGTCAACGTGGAGGCCGGGCGCCCGTCGTTCGTCGACCACGCGGTCGCGTGGTCGCGGGCAACGACCGACCCCCACCGCCCTGTCGCCAGCCCGGGTTCGGTCTTGTGTGGGGGTTCGGCTCGAGTGCCGTCGCGGGACCGAGCTGCCCCTGGCTCCGTGCTAGGCCGCGGTGCTTCCTTCGGCCGGTGCTCGGCACCGGGCGAGGGCGGCTTTGAGATCGTCGGCACGGATCGGCTTGGTCAGGTAGTCATCCATGCCTGCCTCAAGGCACCGCTCTCGGTCCCCTTCCATGGCGTTTGCGGTGAGCGCAACGATGGGAAGCGTCACAAAGCCCCGCTCTCGCAGCGTGCGGGTCGCGGTCAAGCCGTCCAACTCCGGCATCTGGCAGTCCATCAGCACCACATCAACGGGGCTCATGGCCACGTGTTCGATCGCTTCGTGTCCGTTGGTGGCAAAGGCGACGGTGCAGCCCATCTTCGTGAGGAAGCGCCCGGCGATCTTGCGGTTGATGGGGTTGTCTTCGGCCACGAGCACGCGAAGTCCCTCGAGTTGCCACCCGATGTCGCGTGCCTCGGCGCTTTCGGGGCGACGCGTGTCGGCATCCGCGGCGATGCGAAATGGTGCTCGCAAGCTGAACCGGCTGCCGCGCCCCAGCTCGCTTTCCAACCGTAGCGATCCGCCCATCCGCGCGGCCAGTTTTTTGCAGATGGCCAGGCCCAGCCCCGTTCCGCCAAAGCGTCGGGTCGTGGAACTGTCGGCCTGAGAAAACAAGTCGAAGACTCGCTCGTGTTTCTCCGGCGCAATACCGATGCCGGTGTCCTCGACGGCCAAGCACAGGTCGACTTGTCCCGCTTCCTCCGTCCCACTCGTCAGCGTCACCGCCACGACCCCCTGCGACGTGAACTTGATCGCGTTGCTCAGCAGGTTCAACAGCACCTGTTGCAGTCGGGTTGGATCGCACTCGATACGGGAGGGAACCGTCGTTCCGATATCGCAGGTGAGCGCGAGCCCCTTCTCCTCTGCGAGCGGCGCCAACACGTCGACGGAGCGCCGAACCAGCTCCGCCGGATCGCTGGCTCGCAGCTCAAGCTCGACCCGGTCCGCATCCAGCTTGCTGTAGCAAAGGATGTCGTCGATGAGGCACAACAGCGTCTCCGAGCAGGTTCGGATCGCGCCACAGTACTCGCGTTGTTCCTCGTTGAGCGCCGTGCTTTCGAGCAACTGTGCCGCCCCGACGACGCCGTTGAGTGGCGTGCGAAGCTCGTGACTCATCGTCGCGAGAAACTGAGAGCGCGCGCGCAATCCCGCTTCAGCGTCCTCCTTGGCGGCTCGCAATGCCTGCTCTCGCTCGACCCGCTCGCTGACCTCGTGCCACACAACGAGAAGCGCCTTGCCGGCGGCCAGGGTCACGGGGGTGAGTGAAACCTCGACAGGGAACACCTCCCCGGTGGCGCGGCGGTGCATCCAGTCGAAGCGATGAAACCCCCGCTCGGCCGCCAGTCGGTCCATATCGACGGCTTTGTCCGACGAACGCTGGCCATCGGGCTGGCGCTCTGGCGACAAAACGGCGGGGTGGAGGCCCAGTACTTGTTCCCTCGACTGCAGGCGTAACATGTCGATGGCTGCTCGGTTGCAGTCGATGATGCCGTGCTCGTCAAACAGGAGATGCGCGTCCGAGGACTGCTCCCAAAGCAGTCGAAAGCGCTGTTCTGAAAGCTGAAGCTCGGTTACGTCACTGAGGATCCAGTACACCGCGCCATCTGCTTCGCCGCCTCGGAACTCGATATGCCGCGTCGTACCATCTTTGCAGCGCACCGGTACCACTGCCGGCTTGGTCTTGAACCCGTTTCGTCGGTTGGTCTCGTAGAGTCGACGGATGCCATCGGCTCGCTCGCCGTACAGCGCTTCGAACCAGCGATCCAGGTCGGAAAGCTCCGCGTTGCGGTACCCCAGCAGGCGTTCAGCCGCTGCGTTGAGCGCAAGGCTCTCCCCGCGGGCGATGACCATCCCTAGCGGGAAACTCTGGAACGCCGGCCAGGCCGCCGCGAGGCTGTGGGGAGAGAGGGTGCAATCGACAAGCTCGAGACCCAACTCCACCACCGAGGAGGACGGCCGGGAATCCAAGCCCCATATCTGCACCTCGAAACCAGCCGGGCCGTCGAGACGCCAGATGTCCGGCGCTGCGGGGCTTGGTGCGTCGCCGATTGACACCAGCGTCTCCTCGCGGAACAAAACGCGGCCCCCTGTTCCGCCGCTGAGTTGGACCAAGTTGCGGACGAGTAGGCTTAGCCCGCTCTGCACGGTCCGGTCGCGAGACTCCACGATGTCGTCATCGGCAATCGTCCGCCCGAGATGAACCCCGCGGCCCGTTTGAGTGCTCTCGGCCGGCCCATTGCGGACTTACGGGCCAAAGGGAGGGGCCGCGATGGTGAGCAACGGCGTCCGCCGACGCCCCATCGCTGGGTTCGGGCCCAGCTTCGGGGTTCGCCCGCCAAGCCGAAGGCGCGGCGCCGTGGTGTCGCGAGTATGCGTCGTCGCTCGGCCCCCTCGAGTTCGCGCGGATACATCGACGGGCTGCCGACCGTGCCTTCCGCCAGCCCGTTGTTTCGCTCGGGGACAGACGAACTGCTGGTCTTTCTCCCAAGGTCGCGCGGCTTGGAACCGGGCTTCGTCCCTCCCGCTTTCCCTCGGGCCAGACGTTCACCGGGCGCCCTGAGGCGCTCGCTTGCAAGACGAGCCCGATCCTCGCGGAGGCGGCCGGCGTTCGCGGACTGCCTGGTGGTTCCGGGAGAGCGCGCTTGACTCCGTCGAGAGGTCGGTGGGAGATCCCCGGTGCAGCGAGTCAGCGGGCCCGGGGGCCTCGCGTGAGGTTCTCGAGCGGCCACCGTCGAGTCTCTTCGTCGACGTGACGCCACCACCCGTGTCTCGGGCGGACGCAGGCCCCTCGAATCAAAAAGGGGCGCAGTCGTGGCAGCGTGAGCGCCAGGTTATCGTCTGCATCCGCCTTGGCGATCGTGCTTTCTAGCCCGACCGCGCTGTTTGTGAGCCCGCGGTCACTGGCTCGACACTAACCGCGATGCGAAGCCCAACAGAAGGGCCGTCGCGCTGCCATCAGGATGTTCGCGCTTGATCAAGCTGTCTATCAACACAGCAGTCGTCTGGTTTCCAAATAGTCTATTGTCGGAAACAGCAAGGTGGGATGATCGTCACCTGCCAGTGACATCGCAGTCGTGATTCCTAACGGAGCGACGAGCCTGTACTCTGGCTGACGCGTATCTACGTTGGTCAATCTGGCGCATTTTCGCCCTCTGGCTTAGGTATCGCGCAGAATTCCGCGAGGTGTGTAACACGCGGGGCGTGGTTCATCTTCGCCCTAAACTCTCTGTTCTCCCGTAGTTCGCCGATCTGTGGAGTTACCCGGCCATCCGCTCCAAAACCACGAGCTGTCGCCGGGCTTCGCTTCGCCCCAGGACGGGCATTTGTTCTCGCTATTTGATGTGAACGCGGTGCTCAGCCTCACTCAAAATAGTGCCGGGCGTTCCGTAACTTTAATCCGAAGTGTCGCTGGACAAAACACATTCGTACACGCAAGCTGCTGTCGCTTCGGTCGGGCGTTGATACACGCCACGACATTGGAACTTGTACCATCGAGACATCGGCGAATGCCGAGGAGTGCACAAGCTATGAAGACAGCTAGTTTGGAGACGCGAAGAAATGTTAAATACCCGGCCATTGCGTGCGGTATTGCCCTGGCCGGCTGGTCAGCGAGCGCGAGCGCTGGAGGGGTATTTCCAGCCACGCAGGATGCGCATGTCCGCGAGGGTCAGCCGGATCAGGCCGCGCCCTCGGCTCAACTGTTGCGCGTCAAAGGTTCAAACAATCAAGTGGAGTCACTGGTTCACTTCGATCTTGCGGGGCTTTACCCCGGCATGGGGGCCTCCGAAGTCGAGTCGGCGACGTTGCGCCTGTGGGTACACGCAGCGAATGGGGGCGAGATGGTCGACTTGCTCGAGCTGAACGTCCCGTGGACCGAAACGTCAGCCACGTGGAATAGCGGACTGCTCGACACTGCCGACAGCCTCGAGTGGCTCACCGTGGAATCAAGTGGCACCTGGGTCACCGTGGACGTGACCGAGACGGTAGTTGGCTGGCTAGCAGACCCCGACAGCAACAACGGATTTGGCCTGATGGCCATGGACGCGACGGTGAACGTCCAGTTCGCTAGCTCGGAGTCGTCCAACTCGCCCGGCCCGGAACTCATCATCGACTTGGTCGGCCCCGAAGGGGAACAAGGTGAGAAAGGGGACAAGGGGGATCCGGGCGAGCAGGGGCTCCCAGGCGAGAAGGGCGACCCGGGTGAGCCGGGCACCCCCGGTGAGAAAGGCGACCAGGGGGAGCCCGGCGAGCCGGGCATCCCGGGTGAGAAAGGGGACCAGGGAGAGCAAGGCGAGCAAGGCGTCCCAGGTGAGAAGGGGGACAAGGGAGACCAAGGCGAGCAAGGCCTTCCGGGTGAGAAGGGGGACAAGGGCGACCCAGGCGAGCAAGGGATTCAGGGCGAGCAAGGAATTCAGGGCGAGAAAGGGGACCAGGGAGAGCAAGGCGAGCAAGGCATCCAAGGCGAGAAGGGGGACAAGGGCGACCAAGGCGAGCAGGGCATCCAAGGCGAGAAGGGGGACAAGGGCGACCAAGGCGAGCAGGGCATCCAAGGCGAGAAGGGAGACCAGGGCGAACAAGGGATCCCGGGTGAGAAGGGGGCCAAGGGAGACCAGGGCGAGCAAGGCATCCAAGGCGAGAAGGGAGACCAGGGAGAGCAGGGCATCCAAGGCGAGAAGGGAGACCAGGGAGAGCAAGGCATCCAAGGTGAGAAGGGAGACCAGGGAGAGCAAGGCATCCAAGGCGAGAAGGGAGACCAGGGAGAGCAAGGCATCCAAGGCGAGCAAGGGGAGCAAGGCATCCAAGGAGAGCAAGGGGAGCAAGGGGAGCAAGGGGAGCAGGGCATCCAAGGCGAGCAAGGAGCGCAAGGCGAGCAAGGAGAGCAAGGCATCCAAGGAGAGCAAGGCATCCAAGGAGAGCAAGGAGAGCAAGGCATCCAAGGAGAGCAAGGCGTTCCGGGCGAGAAGGGCGACAAGGGAGACAAGGGAGACCAAGGCGACCAAGGCCTGCCGGGCGATCCGGGCCTGCCGGGCGAGAAAGGAGACAAGGGAGACCCAGGGGAGCAGGGAATCCCGGGCGAGAAGGGTGATCAAGGCGATCAGGGAATCCAAGGCGAGATCGGACCGCCAGGACCGCCTGGCCTAGCCAACCTGATCGTTGAGACCAAGGCCTGCAATGCGCAGCTTCAATGCAACCTGGCTTGCCCCGCCGGCAAAGCGTTGATCAGCGGTGGCTGCCGGACGAACGACAGCACCAACAGCTTTTGGTACAATGCCCCAAATGCTGCCGGGACCCGTTGGGTGTGTCGTCGCAGTGAGACCAACGGCCGAATGTTCATTCATGCGATCTGCGCCGACGTGAACTAGCACGATTTCGCATAGTTGTATGTTTCGAAGGCGAAGCGTCGGCCCTTGGGCGTCGGCGCTTTCGCGCTTCGGTGGGATGATCGCATCTTCGCAGCCCGTGTCGACAAAAAGCCTGGGACACGGGGTTGAGCGTTTTCACCGACGACCATCGGTGGCCGCTTAGTGCCCTGGGTCCATCGCGGTGGCTCAGCGATTCCGCGTTGACCCGGGGGCCTGCATGTGTGCGTTCACAGCTTGGTTGTCGATGGCGGGTTCCAGAGCAGGCCCGACTAAATCCCACCGAGTTTTCCGGAGGCTGTGTTCTCCACGTTGGTGGGCCGACCTCGTCGCCCGCTTCGATTCGCGCCGGCTTTCCGCCATCTGTTTTCAGTGCGCGCGGCAGGATTCGAACCTGCGACCTTCGGCTCCGGAGGCCGACGCTCTATCCAGCTGAGCTACGCGCGCGTCCGGCTCGCTTAGCGCAGCCGGGGCGCGCGTTCAAGTAGTTCGCGTGCCAGCCGATGACCCGGTCTCCCGTACCGACGCTAACGGCGCTTGCCGGTGCGGACGCCCGAACGCCGCGCCACCGGGGACAGCCCAGCGGCCGCTTTCGAGCGAATCTCCGGCCCACCGGGACGCTGCGGCGGCCGTTTGATGCGGGCGTGCTAGCCTAGAGGGATGGGCGCGCTTTTCGCTTCCGCTACGGGCCGGGTTTTGTTGGTGCTCTCCAGTTCCTTGCTTGGACTGTGGACCGCGCTCGGATTGCCGGACCTCGACCAGATCCGCGAGATCATTCGCCGAGTGCAAGAGATGCTCGCGCTGGGCGGGATGGCGCTGGCCACGGTGGCGAGCTTGCTGTTTCTGTTGGTGTGGGTGGTCTCGCATCTGCGGCGCCCCAGTGCCTCGCGATCGAGCAGCAAGCTGCTCCCCATCGCCGCGCTGTGGAGTAGCTACGTCCCGGTTGGACTGACCGGGGTGGCGGCGGTCGGGATGTTCATCCCCGGGCTCGGGCCGTACATCCTCAAGAGCTTCGCGCTCGCGGTGCTGTTGGCCGCGTTCAGCTGGGTCCTATCGGTCGCGGCGTTGGTACTCGGCGGAGGCCCACGCGATCTCGAGCGAGCGCGGCGGGCCATCTTGCTCGCCGGCACCCCGTGGTACTGCCTCGCGCTGTACCTCGCGCGTTTCCTCTAGGCGTTACGGCGCGGCGACGCGGTCTCGGTCGAAGGCTTGTCGTCGTGTCCGGCGGGCGAGGTCACGTGGCGTTTCGGCCTCGCGCTGTCGCGGGGCCGGCCTTCGAACCCTGACGCATCTGGTGGCCCGGGTGGCCCGGTATCCCTGCAACCCGGGCCTCGTGCCGCCGTTCACTGGCTCGCGCCGACAAGTCCGTGTCTGCCAGTTAGCGAACAACCGCCAGGTCGCCACAGATCACGAAGCCGGCGGCATCGCCCGCCGTCGCGGCGCTCTTGTAGCTCCCTGAGCTCACGGACATGTTCAGCACCGCGTTGGTCTGGGCGGCCGCGGCCTGCTGCCGGATCGTCGCCAAGCCGCTAGACAGCAGAGTCTCGAGCGGACCTTGGCCCGCGTGCTCGAGCACGTGGCAGTACAGTCCGCGGGACTGCACCACGGTGCGTCCGGGGATGCTGCCGAGGGTGGTGAGCATGACCTGCTCCGGCTT
Source organism: Myxococcales bacterium FL481 (assembly GCA_006508105.1). GTDB lineage: Bacteria > Myxococcota_A > Polyangia > Nannocystales > Nannocystaceae > FL481. The sequence continues at coordinate 7,832 of QKPP01000126.1, forward strand.
GACCACCGCGGGCATGGGAGCCGCGGGTTGCGGGGGCAGGGGTGCTGCCGCCGGGACCTCGGCCACCGGCGATCCCTGGGTCGGGGCGGGCGTTGGCGCGGCCGCGGGCGCGGGGTCACCCGAGCACGCAGCGAGGGCGAGGGCGAGGGCGGCGGGTCCGAACAAGAGTCTACAAGCGGTCATAACGTTCTCCCGGATCGTGTCGTCCGTCCTCATCTGAACACGTCTTGACGCTGGGGGGTAGCGCCACTTCGCAGTTGCGGCAATGCATGCGTCGCAGAGCGGGCACCGCCTCAGATGCGTGAAATGAGCGTTGTGGGGTCGTCCTCGCGGGCGGATCGAGACGTGTGCGCTGGGTACAGGTGGGGCGATCCCAGCGCGGATACGGAGACTGCGATGCCGCCGGTCCCGTTCGCGCGGGGATGGCCGCGGGGCGATCGGCCGGTGCAAATTCGTGGTGCTTCGCGCCGCTCGCTATAGCGTCGGAGCGCCCGAGCGTTCGGCTACGGCGCGGCTCGCCACGGTCGGAGGACTAGCAACCGCAGCCGAAGAACGGGGTGGAGGTTGAACGCAGGGGATTTCCGATGGCATCGACCACGGTCAGTCCCGCGCCGTCGTGCACGATCGATTCGAGCTCGCCATCGTCGTTGGCGTCCACCATCGCCGCGATGGACGGGCGGGCCGGCATCGGTTCGGACACTTGTCCGGCGGCGCCGAACGAATACAGCTCGGCGACGTTTGCACCAAAGCCATCACCGCAGGTGTGTTCGAAGTCGCCGTACGCGACGTGCACGCGCGTGTGCGTGCCGGCGGTGTCTCGCCATAGATCCAGCGAGTGATGCTGGCTGAGGAACATCGCCCACGGCGGCAGGTCGCCATCCGCGGCCAGGCGAAACGCTTCGTACTCGTCGCGCATTGTTTGGTACGGCGCGGATCGTCGCACGGTTCGCTTGACCTCCAGCAACTGGGTCGCCTCGACGCCGGTAGGCTCGACCCGGGTCAGCACCGTGGGCGCGGGCAGAGACGACACACGTGCCCACAGGGCCCCGTCGCAGTCTTGCTCGGACTCGATGTCGGCGACGACAAATGCGGTGAACTCGTCGCCAATACGGGCTTCAAGGTCGTCGGGGAGTCGCCCCTGATCGTACCAGTCCTCCGTCTCCTGCTCGGATTCAAAGAACCGGTCGAGCCAGCCGTTGAATCGCAACGCGAGCCTCGGCTGCGGCGCAATCGTCGCGGTGCACACGCGTCCGTTGGAGCCGTAAACGTCGATCGATTGGCTGAGCATGGCACGCAGATCGTCCGGCAAGCGCCGCCGGTCGACGTCGCGTTCGGCCGCGATGAGGGCAGTTTCTCGTAGCGCACGCAGGGGGCCGCGACCCCAGCGTCGATCGGGTGTCGCGCTGAGCTGGATGGTGTGTTCGTCGACCATCAGCGCGAGGGCCCGAATCGCAGGTGGCGTCGAAGCGGGCTGCGCGGATGCGGGCCCGGATGTCGTCACCTCCGGCGAAACGACCGGCGCGGTTGGCCCGGGGGGCGGAGCATCGGCCGTGACGGACGGGTGGGTCGTCTCGCCGAGTGCGGGCAGTGCCGGCGCGGGCGGTCCCAACGGCGTCACCGCCGGCTCGTGCATGGCCACGACCGTCAAGACGAGCCCCGCCCACGGAGCCGCTTCGCGGAAGCGGGCCAGACGACGACGAGTTACCAGCGAGGAAGGCATGCCCTCGACACGTCGTAGACGGGGGGCACTATTCCTTCGGAGGCCGGCGAGGTTCGCTCCGCGTGGTGGCTTTGCGTTGCTGACGGCCGGCCAATCGAGCGTCACGGAGCTGGTCGTCGATCGCTCGCGCGGGGGCGTAGGTCGGCCCGAGCGCCAATGCTCGGGCGACGGCCCGGCGCGCTGCGATGGGGTCGCCCGCTGCTAGCTCGAGTTCGGCGAGCGTCGTCCACAGTTGCGGATCGTCCGGCGCGTACACCAACGCGATGTCGAGTTGTTGTCGGGCTTGTTCAAGCTCGGGCGGGCGTTGCTCCATGGCGAGACGGGCCCGGAAGTAGGCCTCGTAGGCGCGAGGAGCGACGGGTTCGGAGCGAACGACCGTTCCGTCGACGACGTGCAACGAGCGCGCGTGCGGCCCGGTGTGGCCGCACGCGCCCGCGCTCAAGGCCGACGCGCACAGCAGTAGCCGCCAAATCCGTCGGGATGTTGCTCGACGCCGCGTTGGCGCGCTGCGCGTCAAACTCAGGTTTCGGACCGCGAGCGCCACCGGAGCGTTAATCTAGCACTGTGTCCGGCGCGCCATCCGGACGATCACAGCGGGATGTTTCCGTGCTTTTTTCGCGGGTTTTCCTGGCGTTTGTTGGCGAGCAGGTCGAACGCGTCGGTGACCGACCGGCGCGTGTCTTCGGGCACGATCACGCGATCGATGAACCCCGCTTCGGCCGCCTTGTAGGGGCTAGCGAAAACCCGCCGGTAGTCCGCCGAGAGTTTTGCTCGCTCCTGCGCCGCGTCCTCGGCCGCCGCGAGTTCGCGACGGAAGATGATGTTGACGGCCCCGTCGGCCCCCATGACCGCGATTTCGGCTTGCGGATAGGCCAAGTTGATGTCGCCGCGGATGTGCTTGCTCGACATCACGTCGTAGGCGCCGCCGTAGGCTTTGCGCGTGACGAGGGTGACTTTGGGTACCGTGGCTTCGGTAAATGCGTACAAGAGCTTGGCTCCGTGGCGAATGATGCCTCCGTACTCCTGTGCGGTGCCGGGCAGAAAGCCCGGCACATCGACGAGGGTGAGCAAGCCGATGCCGAAGCAGTCGCACATGCGCACGAACCGGGCCGCTTTGACCGAGGCGTCGATGTCCAAACAACCCGCCAAGACCAGTGGTTGGTTGGCGACGACGCCCACCGAGCGGCCGTTGACCCGGACAAACCCGCAGACAATGTTGCGGGCCCAGTGTTTTTGGACTTCGACGAAGTGTCCGTTGTCCGCCACGCTCTTGACGATGGTGCGAATATCGTAGGGCTTGCTGGGATCGAGGGGCACGATGTCGCGTAGCTCGGGGCAGCTGCGGCGAGGATCGTCGTCTTGCGCGCCGAGCGGGGGGGCGTCGAGGTTGTTCGAGGGGAGAAACGAGAGCAGTTCGCGGGTGCTGGCGATCGCGGCGTCTTCGTTGGGGCAAGCGAAATGGGCGACCCCGCTGGTGGAGTTGTGGGTCATCGCGCCGCCGAGGTCTTCTTTCGTCACTTCTTCGCGAGTGACAGTCTTGATGACATCGGGCCCGGTGATGAACATGTAGCTGGTCTTTTCGACCATCAGCACGAAGTCCGTGATGGCCGGTGAGTACACGGCCCCGCCGGCGCACGGCCCCAAAACGACCGAAAGCTGGGGAACAACGCCCGAGGCGAGCACATTGCGTTTGAAGATCTCGGCGTACCCCGCCAAGCTGGCCACGCCCTCTTGGATCCGGGCGCCACCGCTGTCGTTGAGTCCCACGACCGGCGCACCCACTTCCATGGCGAGGTCCATGACCTTGCAGATCTTCATCGCATGCGCCCAACCTAAGCTGCCACCGAACACGGTGGGGCGCTGGGCAAACACAAACACGCGGCGCTGATCGACGGTGCCGTACCCCGTGACCACGCCATCCCCGTAGACCTGTTTTTTGTCCAGGCCGAAGTCGGTGCATGGCGTCGTTACGAGCTCATCGAGCTCGACGAAACTGCCGGGGTCCAACAGTTTCTCGATGCGATCGTGCGCCGTGGCCCGCCCGCTAGCTTCGACTTTGGCGCGTGACGCCGCGGCCTTGGCCTCGACCCTTGCCGTTTGCTCGGCGTCGAGATCAAGTTGGCCGGGTCCGGCCCCCAGCTCACACAGTCGTTTGCGAGCGGCAAGTTCGGCTCGGGGATCCGTTCCGTCGGGCGTGCGGTGATCTGCCATGGCGCGCGGACTTTAGCAGGCTCGATCGAGCTCGTTGTGCCCTCCGACCGGCGTCTCGGCGTCGCGTCGCGGCTCGCAGGGGGCGGAGCGGGCCGTCTAGACGTCGCGTCGACCCGCCCGCCCGGGCCGGCCGGTTCAGCGAGGAGCGGAGAGCCACGGATCGGGGCGAGCCAGCTGGGGCTCGGGTTGGTGAGGCGACGAGATGCAACGCCGCACGCTTCGCGTTTCGCGCGGGCGATCGAGGGCGGCGCCTCGCAGTAGCCGAACCCGATGCGACGGGGCAAAGTGGACGACACGCATGCTGCTCGTGGTCGACATCGGCAACTCGCACAGCACCGTGGGGGTGTTTGAGGGGACGAACTTGCGCTGTCGGCTGCAGATGGTCACGCGGCGCGGGTGGACCAGCGATGAGCTCGCGGCGGATCTCTCGCGTCTACTCGCGCTCGACGGCATTGACTTCGACGACCTACGCGCGGCGGTGGTCGCTTGTGTGGTCCCTCCGGCGTTGGCGTCGGTGGTGCATGCCTTGCGCCGGTATGCCAGCCTCGAGGCCCTTACGGTCGGGCCCGGGGTACGGACCGGCGTGACGATCCGCTACGACTCGCCGCAAGACGTGGGGGCCGATCGGATTCTCGCCGCCGTCGCGGTGCATGCCCGGCATCGGGTGCCCGACGCGGACGGACACGGTTGGATCGTGGTCAATTTCGGTACGGCCACGACATTCGACGTCGTCTCGGGCCGGCCTGAGTATCTCGGGGGCGTGATCTCGCCGGGGGTCTCCATCGGCGCGGATGCCCTTTTTGCCCGCGCCGCATTGCTCCCCCGCGTCGACGTGGCGCGACCGCGGCGGGTCGTGGGCGTCAACACGGTCACGGCGGTCCAGTCGGGATTGGTGTATGGCCAGGCGGCGCTGGTCGAGGGCGTGGTGCGTCGGATCCGGGCCGAGCTGTCGTGGCCGGTGCGCGTCGTGGCCACGGGCGATTTCGCAGATCCGATCGCCGCAGAATCCGACGTCATCGACGTCGTGGATCCGACCTTGGTGCTCGAGGGCTTGCGGTTGATTCACGAACGAAACGTACCCACGTAGGGAGGGCACGACCCAGGAGCACAATGGCGTTTGAGCACTCTCCGCTAGCCGAGGCCGAACTCGGCCCGATGGTCGCCCGCATGGTGTCGGGCCCGCCGCAGATGCGCCAGATGGTGGCTGGGGGAATGGCCCCCTTGCCCCCTCGCGACCTGGTCGTTGGGCTGTACCAGTTGTGGGTACTCAACGAAGATCCGTTCGCCGAACAGGCGGCCCGCACGGCGGAGAGCCTGCCAAAACCCTTGTTTGACGGGGCGCTCGGGGACAGCGGGCTACCCGCGGGCGTCCTCGACTTTCTCGCGCGCAAGATGGTGCGCAATGGGCCTCGTCTCGACCAGCTCGTCCGCCATCCCCTTATCACCGACGAGACCATCGTCGGCGTGGCCCGCGTTTGCCCGGACGTAGTTTGCGACACGTTGGCCGAGAACCAGGTGCGGTGGCTCAATTGTCCGCGGATCGTCGAGAGCCTGTATCGCAACCCCAACGCTAAAATGAGCGTGGTCCATCGTATGCTCGAGCTGGCCGAGCGCGAGCATCTCGATTTGAGCTTGCCCGGGGTCGAGGAGATCCGGGCCGCGATGCGAGGTGAGACCGTCGACCCGTCGCGCGACGGGCTGTTTCAGCGGGCCATGCGAACCGAGCACGACGAACTCGAGTACCAACTGGAGCGCTTCGCCGCCTCGCGCGTCGACGACGATCTCGAAGCGGTGTTGGACGTGGACGACACCGAGACCGGGGGCGACTCGACCGCGCCGGCCGATCTCGATGGCGCTCACGGAATCGATGACGCCGGCGGGGACGGAGGGGGCGTCGCCAGCGACGCTACGGTGGACGGGGCGGCGGGCCTGCCGGATCTCCCGCCACTCGACCCGGTCGCCGAAGCAGCCGGTGCGAGCGATGCGGCGGCGCGAGCCGCCCAAGGGCCGGATGACCGCGATCCAGATCCCGTGCGGGAGGCGCAGTCAGCGGCGGCGCAACGAGAGAACCGATTCTCGCAGCTGCTGCAGATGCGACCGTTGGAGAAGATCCGGGCCGCGTTGCTCGGGGACCAGTTCGATCGCTCCGTACTCGTGCGAGACAGCAACAAGATGGTGGCGATGGCCACCATCAAGTCACCGAAGATCCGCGACGACGAGGTCGTCGGCTACTCGGCCAACCGGTCGCTGTCTCACGACGTGATCCGCTACCTTGCGGGTCGGCGGGACTGGGTGCGACTTTACCAGGTCAAATTCAACTTGGTGATGAACCCCAAGACTCCCTTGTCCCGCGCCATGGCGTTGCTGGCCCACCTTCACACCACCGACGTGCGCAAGGTGGCTCGGTCCAAGAACATCTCGTCTGCGCTGGCCAAGGCGGCGAAACGTCGCACGGACCTGCGGCGTTAGAGGTCTCGTGCGTTCGATCGGTCGACAGCTCACGGCTGCGTTGTGCTTGCCCTCACGGCTCGTCGGAGAGCAGCCGGTGGCGCCGTTCGGTTTGGTGGCGTTCGTGGTGTACCTGGTCACCGCTCGGCTGCACACCCTCGCCGAGGGCCTGGCCGCCGTGGCCGCCGTGGGTGGCCTGCCCGGGTTGGTCGTGTTGTTGCAGTCGGCCGCGACGGCCGTCCTTCCGTTCGCTGTGACCTGGATCGCTTTGGAGTACGTACTGGGTCGGTCGCAGCTGGCCTGGCGCGGCGTCTTGATGTGGCCATTTGTTCTCTCCGCGGCCGCGGGACACGCCGCGATCGTGGCTGGTCTGTGGCCACAGGGCACGTCGGTGCACGTGTCGGAACTCATCGGCGCGCTGTGGAGCATGGTCGCCGCACTCCGGATCCGTCGGCGGGCACCGGCTGAAACGCCGCACGAACCTCGGTCCGAGGCCGCGTCCGATCCGGAAGCCGCGGCCCGTTCCGCATCCGTGTCCCAGGCTCGTCTCAAGCCCGCGGCGGCAAGCGAGGTCCTCCCGCGTTCGTTGCCGATGGCCGCCCACGCCGTCGCCTGGCTGTCGCTGACGGCCTTGGTCTCAAGCGCGTTGGTCTCCGGTTACGACGTGTGGCAACGACGCGACCAGTTCGGTCCGCGAGGCCGTGGCGAGACCATGGCCGCGTTCGCGGTGCCCACGCTGGCCGGGGAGCGGTTCGATCGCTCGGTGTTGGACAACCGCGTCACGCTGCTCGCGTTTTGGGCCACGTACTGCGGGGCGTGTACGGCTGAGATGCCGGCGCTCAAGTCTATCGCCGAGCGTTACGCGGGTCGCTCGGTCACCGTCGTGGGTGTCAATCAAGACTTCGACCCCGACCAACGCAGCCTCGCCCGCGAGTACCGGCGCATGCACGACCTGCGCTTCCCCATCGCCCTAGACGACGGACAGCTCGCGCGGATGCTCCGCGTCTCCCGGATCCCGCACATCGTGGTGCTCGACGGCGATGGCGTGATCCGACGGGTTTTCCAAGGCCGGGTCAGTGAGGACACGTTGGCCGACGCGGTCGACGACGTACTCGCCTCAGGGCCGGTCAAGGGGTAGCCTGCCGGCCGGCGTGACCGACTCACCGGCTTCATCCCCGCCGCCCAGTGCGGATTCGGTCGACGAGGAGGTCGTCGCGGCGCCGCGCTGGACGTGGCGGCGAGTGCTCCAGTTCGGGGTGGGGCCGGTGATTTTGCTCCTGCTGTTTTTGACCACGGATGTGACGGCCCTGCGCGAGGCGTTCACCGGCGTGCGCCTCGACATCGCGATTTGGGGTTATCTCGTGGTGCCGTTGACCGTCGTGATCCGCACGTGGCGTTGGCAATTGCTGTTGGGGCCCGTCCATCGGCCGGCTGGGTTCACGCCATTGCTGCGCGTGTACGCCTACGCGATCTTTATCGGAGTCGTGACGCCGGGCCGACTCGGCGAGTTCGTCAAGACGGTGCATGTCAAGCGATGGGGCGCACCGACATCGGTCGCGTTCGTGAAGGTGCTCGTCGACCGGCTGTTTGATGTCGCGTGCCTGATGGCGACCGCGCTGATCGGCATCGGCATCGTGGGGTTCAAGGGTTTGCAGCTCGAGGGGTTCGCCTGGGCGGTCGGCGGCATCGCCGTCGCGGGCGTCGTCGTGGTGGTGTTCGTGTTTCGCGACATCGCGCGGCGGGGTCCGTTCTCGCAGCGCGCGGCGATGATGCTGCCGTCGCGTTTTCGCCGTCCGCTGCTCGAGCTGCGTGACGAGATGCTCGAAACCTCGCTGCGCGAACGGTTGCGCGTGCACGGAGGTGCCACCGGGTTGACCTTGGCGGTGTGGGGAATCACCTACTGGGCGCAGTATTGTCTGGCCTTGGCGATCGGACTGGAGCTGACATACGTCCAAGTCGCAGGGGTCTCGGCGTTGTCGTCCCTGGTGACCTTGGTCCCGATCACTGTGTTGGGGGCGGGCACTCGTGATGCCGCCATCGTCGGGCTACTGGCCACCTTGGGTCATGCGCGGGCCGACGCGCTGGCGTTGTCGACCTTGTTTTTGTCGTTGATCGTGTGGCTGGGGGTCATCTGCGCGCCGGCGGCTTGGATCGGACGACACCTTGGCGCGCCCGCCCGACCCAAACCAACGTCCTCGCAGTAGTGCGCGCGCTCCGAGAGCGCTGCGCACGGTCGTCGCACGGGGGGGGGGGCACATGGGCATGGTGGCGGCTCGCACTGTCGTTGCTTGTCGAGAACTCGAAACGCATGTTCCCCGCTCCCGGTTAGAGCGGCTCGGCGTCAGCGACCGTTGGTGATCACGCCGCAGGCCACTCGGTTGGCCGGATCAATTCCGTGCAACACCATGGTGAGCCCCACTGGGTTGAGCGAGTCTCCCGCGGCGAGTGTCATCTCGGAACTCGAGAATTCGAACACTCCGACCTCGCCGGCGCCACACATGATCGCTCCCAGATTGCCGACGTGGGCCGGGTCGTCAGCGCCGAGCCCAGTCGGATCCCAGTGGGCGCCGGCGAGTTTACCATCCGCGCCGCACTCGGTCCCTTCGTGAATGTGGAAGCCGTGGGACCCCTCCGGACACCCGGTCACCTCCGCAGAGATGCGAACCCCGGTATCGACTGACTGAAAGTTCACCTGCGCCTGAATGCCCGCAGCTGGATTGGCGGTGAGAGTTCTAGGCTCGAGGGTGAATTTGAGTCCTTCGCCCTCGGCTTCAATGGTTCCGCACGCGATCCTTTGCTTCTTATCGAGCCCGTGTAGCACGACGGTCAAACCGGTGGGGTTATAGCTTGAGCCGGATTCGAGCGACCATTCGGGATGGGTGGCTTGCAGCGTGCCCAACCGATCGGCGGTGCAGGACACGATCCCGACATTGCCTGCGTGACTCGGGTCGTCTTCCCCAACTGCACTGGGATCCCAGTGTCCCATGGCGGACGAGCCATCGCTTCCACACTCGGTCCCAGTGTGGATGTGAAGCCCGTGGTCCCCCTCGGGGCACCCCGTCACCGACAACTCCAGCGTGACGGACTCGTCAGTAACCGAAAGCGTGCCATGTCCGGCGACGTCGGGTGCGGGGTTCCCGATCGAGGCGCTCGCTGTCAGCTTGGCTGAAGCGGTTGTCGTATCCTCGGATGCTCCCGCGTCATCAACCCCCGTTTCTGGAGGACTGCCGGTGCCCGGTTGCTCGTCACACCCGAATACAAAACCTGACAGCAGCGGCAAGAGATATCGAGAATATCTCGATGTATACAAACTGAGCAATTCCAACATGGATTGAATCTCCTTTGGTCGGATCCGATCCTTTCGCCCATCGTGGGATCGGACCATCGACCCTACGAGATAGTCCGCTCATGCCCGATTCCGATCCCGCATTTCATAAATGTCGACCAGACAAGTTGCGAACGGGTGACCGCACCGTTCCGCGTGTCCAAAAACGGTTGAGGTCGGATCCGGCCAGGGAGGAGTCCTGCGTAAACAAACATTGCAGTTACTCTTTCCTTTGCGAGGGCTTGACGCGCGTGTTGTGTATCGAAGTGCTTACGTTTTGCTCCGCTACATCAATCAGCCGGCCGACAGAACTCCTCATCATGAGCGATATCTCGCGGTTCGCTTTCGAGACTGGCATTTTCCCACGAACGCGGTTGATGGCCGCTATCTTTAGACAGCGAGGGGGTAGGCCAAGGCCGCCCACCCCGCCGGCTCGCGGTCGCAAGCATCGGCTCGGCGACAGTCGCGGTGCCGGCGAGAACCGCTCGCGATCGCGACCGGCATGCAGTTACCCACCGCCGGAGGGCTCGCAAAGTTGCCCGCGAAGCGGGAGCGCGCGTCGGCGTCGATGTCGGCGCCGGGTCTTGCGACAGCTTAGTCCCGCACTGAGCTCCCCCATCGGCGTGCCGATTCGAGCGGGTAGGAAGCGCGCTCACTTTCCATCACGCGCTGATCTGCACGGTGATCATGCGCGGCTCGTCGGGTCGGCGCCGGTTCGCCGTTGGTCTAGACGATGTCCGGCGACTCCGCGTTTCTTGTCGCCAAGCGCTCGTCGTCCGGGACTGGACGGCGGAACCAGAGTTCGGTGCGACGGGCGAGTCCCTCGCTGGGCCCTAGATCGGTCAGAACTGCTTGTCGGTGACCGACCAGCCACACGACATCGGTTCCCATGCTATGCCGCGCGGCGACGAACCAAGCTAGGTTCCTCGCGCCAGTCCGGTTCACGCCCACGCGACATGGCCGCTCGGAACGTGACCGTATTGCGGCGGAGTCTGACGCCCGCTCGTTCGAGGCGAAGGTGGTACGACGCTTCGATCTTCCAACGACCCGAACTCATCGCCGCCTTCCACAGCCAA
>QKPP01000143.1 GCA_006508105.1 Myxococcales bacterium FL481
ATTTATGATCTTGTTTGTGCCGTCTGGGCTCGGCGTGTATATCTTCTCGAACGTGCTGCTGTCGCTTGTCCAGACCATGATTCAGCTGCGGCCAGGCAAAGCGGCCGCCAAGTCGGCCGATGCCGCGAACTAACGGAGACGAGCTCATGACGGAATCCACCACCCAACTCGGAGCATCCGAGCGCCCGGAACTCGCGGAACGGATTGATCAAGCCGTTCCCGTCGTGCGCACGTTCCTGGAGGCGGTGTTGGGGCTTTTGGGGGTTGAGGTCGAGGTTGACATCGACGTGGAACAAGACGGTCTGCACTGCGATCTGAATACGAGCGAGGCCGACGAGGGCCTGTTGATTGGGCGCCGCGGGGTCACACTCGATGCGTTGCAGTACCTGGCGCTTCGGGTGCTGCAAGCGGAGAATCTCGGACGTATGCGGCTCACCCTGGACGTGGGCGGGTACCGGAGTCGCCGCGAGAAATCGTTGCGCGAGCTCGCGAAGACCGCGGGCGAGCGCGTGCTGGATACGGGTCGTCCCCACCACTTCGAACCGATGAGCGCCATGGAACGGAGAGTCGTGCACATGTGCGTGTTGGAGATCGGCGGACTGCGGACGGAGTCCGAGGGCGAGGGCGCTCGGCGTCACGTGGTGGTGTTCCCTGATGAGGGAGCGGGCGAGGACGCGTAGGCCCCTTCGAGGGGGGACCGCGACCGCGCGGGCCCTGGCTTGGCCAGGGGAGGTTTCACCATCGACCCGAGCCGGTCGGCTTCGGCGGGCTTGCCCGGCTCATGTCGGGTGTTGGGCCGGCGGACTCACGACCGACGCCGGTAGGGCCGAGCTTGGGGCAGCGTGGCGGACGTGAACCGCGGCGGAGCAACTCGGAGAGCGGGGCCTACGCTGGTCGGCGTGGCGACGGGGACGGTGGATGGCGGCGTGGCCATCGTGCGGGTGAGTGGGGCGGGCACACGCGAGCTGGTGGAGGGCGTGCTCGAGGGGGAGCTCGCGGAGCCCCGACGTCTGGTGCGTCGTCGGCTCCGGCTCTTGTCCGGTTTCGAAGACGCGTTGGTGGTGTGGATGCCGGGTCCGAGATCGTTCACGGGGGAGGATGTGGTGGAGCTGCACATTCACGCGGGGCCGGCGAACGTCGAGGAGGTGGTCGAGGAGCTTCTTGCGCGGGGAGCGACGGCGGCGGGGCCGGGGGACTTCTCGCGACGGGCTTTTGAACGCGGTCGGATGTCGCTAGATCAGGCCGAGGGCTTCGCAGCGCTCATCGGCGCCCAGTCGGCGGCTCAGGCGGCGATGGCCCGACGCCTCTGCGGGGGGGAGCTCGGCCGCGCCGTGGACGGGCTGGTTGCGCGCGTGCGCGAGGCGCTGCTCTACGTCACGGCGGTTATCGACTTCCCCGAGGATGTGGCGGAATCGTCCGCCCGCGGACAGGCGAGCGCGGTGGCGGACGTGGCAGCGGAGCTGGAGCGCTGGCTGGCGGGCTTTGAGGCTGGTCGTCGGCAGCGGATGGTGCCGCGCGTCGTGCTCGCGGGTCCCCCGAACGCCGGGAAGAGCGCATTGTTCAACATGCTGCTGGGTCACGGACGAGCCATTGTGGCGTCGCAGCCGGGAACCACCCGCGACTATCTCGAGCAACCGCTCACGATCGATGGGTTTCGTTGCCTGCTGGTCGATACCGCCGGCTTGCGCGGGCGGGTCGGGGCGGTGGAACAGGCCGGGATTGAGCGCAGCCGCGAGCAAATGGCGGGTGCGGACGTCATCATCTGGGTGGAGGCGGCGGATGAGCCCGACGCCGATGACGCTCCGCCGCCGGGCGCTGCGGTGCTGCGCGTCGAGAACAAGCGCGATCAGGGGCGCCGCCGCGAATGGCTGGGCGCGTGTGCCACGACCGGAGCGGGTCGCCAGGACATCGAGGGTTGGCTGCGGCAGTGGTTCCGTGGGCCGGGTGGGGACGCGCCGTGGGTCGGGCTGGCCCGGCACCGCGACTGCGCGGAGAGGTCGCTATCGGCTCTAAAACGGGCTCGGCGTCAGCTGGAGCCGGACGGCGAGCTGGAGTGCGCTGCCGTGGACTTGGAGGAGGCCGTGCGTCATCTCGATGCGATTCGCGGGCGCGGTGGGGGTGGTGCGGTGGGAGAGGCCGTTTTGCGGGAGGTCTTCGGCCGGCTTTGTATCGGCAAGTGATGGCAGGGCTTCGGCCGTGGCGGGGCTCAGGGCCGGTGCCCGGTCGGGGGCCCTCGAGTCGAGCGCAAGCCGACCGGCCCTCGGTCTACAGCGCGGCCAGGACGTCGAGGAGCGCCGGCGGCGGGGCGGCGGCAGGGGCGGGAGTGAGGGCATCGGGCTCATTTTGTGGGACTGGGAGCGGGTCTTCCCACCGCTGGTGCTCGTTGAGGTGACCGAGGTAGGGGCGGCCGCTCGCTTGTTGGATGACCGCGGCGTTTTGCCGGAGCACGAGCCGGGGGATCGGGGTCGGGGAGGAAAACACGAACCCGCGGGGATGCAGCCCCTCGTGGGCGATGGCGCGTAGAGTCAGGAGCGTGTGATTGATGGTCCCCAGGCCCGGTCGGGCGACCACCAGCACGTTGGGCGTGATGGCTCGGACCCAGTCGGGTTGCCAGCCGCCGCCGGGCATGGGCACCCACCAGCCTCCCGCGCCTTCGAGGAGCGTGATTCGGGGCCGCAGCGCCCGTTCGAGTTGCTCGAGGGCGTGCATCGCGTGCCGGAGGGGAGCGGCGTCGATGGCTCCCGTGTCGACGAACGGCGTGGCGTCATGCAGGAGTCCTGGTGCAAACGGTTCGGGGTAGCGATGCGGGGCGATCGCTCTCGCGTGATTGGGGGCTAGACCGGCGGCGGCGGCCAGCTGCTCGGCGTCGGTGCTGGGCGCACCGGTGGGGTCGGTCGTCGTGCCGCTCTGCGCCGGTTTGAAGGGCAAGACCACCGCTTGCTGCCGGGTGTAAGCGCGCGCGAGGGCGGCGGTGACCGTGGTTTTGCCGACCTCGGTGTCGGTTCCGACGATGTAGAGGCGTGCGGGGGTCATGCGTGGTGCCCCGCAGCCGAACGTAGCGGCAAGGCGCGTTGCGCGAGGAGTTCGCGGACTGTCTTCGCCAGGCTGGCGATCTGCTGGTGGCTGTGGGCGGCGGTCACTGTGAGCCTCAAGCGCGCTGTCCCGGGCGGCACGGTCGGGGGGCGGATGGGTTGCACGTGGAAACCCCGCTGCAGGAGCTCCGCGCTGATCTCCAGCGCTGTGTGATTGGCGCCGATCAACAGGGGAAACAGGGGGGAGTCCGTCGTGATGCCGAGTTCGTGGCTCAGCTGTTGGATGTTGGCGCGGAGTTTCGCACGGCGCCTGTCTCCGTCGGGGCCGGCGACGCGGGGCAGGTGGCGACGCAGGAGACGGATCAAGGTCGGTGAAGGAGCCGTGGTGTAGATGGCTGTGCGGGCGCGGCGCCGGAGATGGTCGATGACCTCTTCACGGCCGGCGGCAAAGGCGCCGACCGCTCCGCAAGCCTTGCCGAGCGTGCCGATGGTCAAGGTGGGCTGGAGGGTGTGGTGGGCCGCCCAGCCTCGTCCTCGGGCGTATCGTCCCAAGGAGTGGGCTTCGTCCAGGTAGGTGTCTGCGCCGTCGTGGTGGTGGCGCTGCAAGTCCTCCGGGCGAGGAGAGTCCCCGTCCATGGAGTACGTGCTCTCCAGGACCCACCAAGTCAGGCCGGTTTGTGAGGCGGGCGACGGAGTCCGCGGCGGTGCGTGCAGGTGGGGGAGTCTCTCGATGGTGGCGGCGGAGAGTCGTAGGCCGTCAATGAGGCTCGCGTGGTTGAGATGGTCGCTGTAGGCGAGGTCACCTGTCTGCAGGACGGCTGGCAGACAACCGATGTTGGCTTGGTAGCCGCTGGTGAAGTAGAGGGCGTCGGGCGCTCCAGCGAGGTGGGCGAGATCTCGCTCGAGCTCGCGGAGCTCGCGGCTGTTCCCGCTGATGAGCCGCGCTGCGCCGGCTCCCAGGGGGACGGCCTCGGCGATCGGGGGCGCCGCCTCAGCTGCGTAACCAAGGTAGTCGTTCGAGCAAAAACCGGTGACCTGGTGCCCGTTGAGGCGGTAGCTCACGCCAGTGCGCTGGTCGATGGTCGGGTGGCGCCGCAGTAGGCTGGCTTGAGCGAGCTGTGCGTACTCGGCTCGGATGCGGCTCAGGAACCGAGTGCTCACGTCGGGGAGGATAGTAGCTGGGACGGGCGCAGCCTAGGGTGGCCTTGCGCGCGGTCGAGGCTTCGTCTCGCGGGGCGATGGCGCGTGTCGTAGGAGCCTGGCGGTTCGCAACGCGCACCGCGAGCGGGCCTGGGCCCGGGCTCGGGAGATGCCGGCACCTAAGGGCGAGGGGGAGCTCGGCCCGGCCTCGGGACGGGTCGATTGAGGCGGCCCTCGCCGGCTCGCGGTCTCGGTGGGGCGCGCTGGCGGGTTGGGCTGGTCGCCTGGTGTTGGCGTGCAGCGGGGCTTGGGGCATTGTGTGGTCGTGAGTCTTCCGAGTTGGCTTGATGCCGGGCTGGATGACCTGGAGCTGAACCTCACGGCGGTGCAACGGGATCGGCTCGCCCGTTTGTTGGAGTTGTGGGCGCGCTATCGCGGGGTTCTCAACCTGGTTGGAGCGGCGGTCGAAGACCAAGTCCTCGAGGGACTGCTCACCTGCCGTGCCCTACGCGATGCGGGCGCGGAGGACGTGGATTGGACGGATGTGGGCAGCGGCGGAGGCTTCCCAGGGCTCCTGCTCGCCGCCGTGCTGCGCGGCAGGGGTCAGCTTGTGGAGCCGCGGGCTCGTCGGGCTGCGTTCCTGTGGACGGCGCTCGCTGGCATCGGTCGGGCCGACTGCCGGGTCTTCCGCGCGCGATTGGGGGAGGGTGGGTGGTCGGGGGCGTCGGGAGAGAGTGTTCCGGTGCGCACAGCGGCGGTCACCGCTCGGGCCGTATTCGATCCGGCTCGGTGGGTGCGGCTCGCGGCGCAGTGCGTGGGGAGCGGAGGCTACGTGGTCGTTCATCTGCCGGCGGGCGCTTCGGCGGTGTCCGAGTGCGAGACGATTGCGGCTCGTACTTACTCTCGCTGGCGCGTGGACGTGCTGCGATGTGAGGTGGAGTAGCCGGGGTTGATCCGGGTCGTCTTGGGGTGCCGACTGCTCTGGTTTCACGTGAAACAGTGGGTTCGGTCGGTGCACGGAGGATGACTCGCAGGGAACTTGAAGACAGACTTGCGCCTGGACGTTCCGGCTTCCCAGCATCCCCAGCGTTGGCTCGCGGGGAAGCGCAGAAACGGTCGGCGCCACAGAGGCATCGACCGGCGCACGGCTCACTCGGGTCTGACCCGCGCGGGCTGAGGAGAACTGGCGAGAGTGGCGGGCGAGGGAGCGGCCCGTGGTTTCGGAGTACTGCGCCCGGGCACGAGGCGGGGCAGCCAGCGCCGAGCGAGAGA
>QKPP01000008.1 GCA_006508105.1 Myxococcales bacterium FL481
ATCGTCATCATCGTCATCATCGTCATCATCGTCATCGTCATCATCGTCATCATCGCTAGCATCGTCGTCATCGTCGTCATCGCCGGCATCATCGTCATCGCCGTCGCCGTCGCCGTCGTCATCGTCATCATCTGCGACGTTGGTGTCCGTCTCGTCGCTGTTGCTCGCGTTGTCGTCGGCGGGCTTGTCGCCGGTGTCGACGGAGTCGCTTGTGCACGCGCTGCTCCACAGCAACGGCAAGGCGAGGGACGCGAGACGGAATGGCCGGATCATGTCTTCGTTGTCGCATTCGCCCGGGCTCGACGCACGCCTCGTGTGCCCGCATGGAAGACCCAGCGCCGGCGCCGGGTGGGAAACTCGGCCACTCGGCCAGGCAGGATCGCCGCCAGGCCCGCGCCCCCCGGGCGACGTCGGGTGAGCGGGGTCTACCTGCGGTCCGCGTGGGCTGGGTCAGACGAAGGGGCTCTTTGTCACCGGTCGCTTCGGCCGGTTGAGTCCCATTTCGGCGTAGCTTTCACGCAGATAGGTCACACGCAGGTCGTGCGGGCGGACCGGGGTCTCGAGTTCGACGGCCCGTCTCGCCGCCGACCACAGCCCCGCGGCGGTTATCCCGTTGCCGACTCGGGCCACCGGGTGGAACTCGCACGGGAGCGTAGACGCATCGATCTCCACCGGCCGGCCGAGCACGAGCTCAGGGGGGTACGCGCGGCGATGGTCCGCGACGAATTGCGCGAGCGTGCTGCAACGGGGGTCGGCCAGCAGTCGTGGGCCGGTTGAGTCACAGGCCACCGGGGCGCCGTAGACCTCTCCGCGTCGCGCGTCGAGCAGCGCCCACACCGTGCCGTCCACCCCGCCACTGGCGGCGAGGCCAGCGAGGGTGGACACCGCGTAGATCGGCAAGCCGAGTCCCACGGCCAATCCCATCGCCGTCGCGACGGCCACGCGGGATCCGGTGAACGTGCCGGGCCCGGTGCCGCACGCGAGGGCGGTCAGCTGCGTGCGAGCGGCACCAGCCCGCTGCAGCAGCCCGTCGATGCTCGCCACGAGCTGGCTGGAGGCCTGATTCGCTTGGGTGTCGACCACCTCGGACCACGCCGGCGCAGCCGCGTCTTGCGGACCGAGAGCGACGAGCATGCGAGGGGTCGAGGTGTCGAAACACAGCAGTTGGCCGGTCACGTCAGTCGGTCCAGTAGCGCGCCAAGTCGTTGCGCAGGGCGATCAGCAGCAGCATCAGGATGATGAACAATCCGATCGCGCTTGCGATCTCGCGGGCTCGCTGCTCGAGCGGCCGGCGGCGGATGGCCTCCGCGGTGAAAAACAGCAGATGCCCGCCGTCGAGCACGGGAATCGGCAACAGGTTAACGAAACCGAGGTTGAGACTCAGTCCCGCCATCAACTGTAAGAACTCACCCGGGCCCTTCTCCGCGGCGGTTCCAGCGAAGTTGAAGATGCCCACCACCGAGCTGATTTCGTCGACGCCGCGTTGAAGGGTGACCATTTGGCGCAAAGCGGTCCAGGTGAGGGTCATCATCTCCACCGTGTGGCGCCAAGCGGCCCGAGCCGCGTAGGTGAAGCGCCCGCGGATCGGCTCTGGATCGGGGGCGTAGCGATTGGCGTACGGCTGGGCGCCAAACCATACGTACTCGGTATCGTGGCGATAATCGTCGCGGTGGGAGCGAAGCTGCTGGGTGATGGTCACCTCCCGGGGTTCCTCCCCGAGGCTGCGCACGGTGACCGAGACCGGGTCGGTACGCCGTCGATCGAGCACCAGCGCAAGGGTTTCCCAGCGCGTGATCGGCTTGCCTTCGGCGGAGAGAATCTGGTCGCCGGGTTGCAGCCCAGCCCGCGCGGCGGGGGAGCCGGGCTCGACCAGACGAATGAAGGTATTCGCGGCCAGCAGCCCCACGTTGCCGCCCGTCTCGTCCCCGCGCGGCAAAATGGTGGCGTGATGCGATTCGTAGAACAAAAACGTGGCCAGCTGCGTGGGGGTCGCCTGCGCTCGGAGGTAGGTCAGCCGCAACTGGGCCTCTTTCGTCGAGCCGAGCACGTGCTCGAACTCCTCCACGGTGCGCAGCGGCTCGCCGTTGATCGACGTGATGATGTCGCCCGTCCGCAGACCCTTGCGGTACGCCGGCGAGCCCGGGTCGATGATGCCGATCTGAGGCGAGTAAAACCACGGGAAGGCGCCTAGCAACCCAATGCGTTGCTCGTCCCCCAGCGGGTCACGGCGTACGGATTGTCGCGGGATCACGAAGCGATCGAAGCGTTGGTTGTCGCGTTCAACTTGGAGCCGCAACTCCTTGTTCGGCGAACGGGAGATCCGCTCGCGCATGCCATTCCACGAGCGAACGGGGGTGCCGTCGATGCCCACGATGCGATCGCCGGGGACCAAGTCTGCGGCTTGGGCGGCCGAATCGTCGAGGATCGTTCCAAGCACGGGCGGGCTGTAGACGGTGTGGCTGAGGAAGAACGCGAAGTAGAGAAACAGGGGGAGGACGAGGTTGGCGAGCGGGCCGGCCCCGAGCACGAGGTAACGGGCCCACAGGGGTTTCCCCGCGAGCGATCGCTCGTGCTCGGCGGTCGAAATCGACTCGTGGGGGTTTTGCCCGAGCAGCGAGACGTACCCGCCGAGAGGAATCGGGGCGATGCAGTACTCCGTTTCGCCGAGCTGGGCCCGAAGGATCGGCGGGCCGAAGCCGATCGAGAACCGCTTGACCTTGACGTCGACGAGTTTCGCGGCGACGAGGTGGCCGAGTTCGTGGATGAAGATCAGCGGCCCGATCAGCAGGATGAACGCGAGGACGCTAGTCACGGTGCCCATGGCGGGACGGAGCTGGTCACCGTCGCGCGGATCTGGTTGATAGTCGATGCAGTGGCCCTCCGCCAAGCGGGGGTCGGTCGGCGCGGTGCGCGGGAGGACGCGGGCCGGCGGTGAAACGACCGCCTGCGGACAGGTGAGCTACGCTACGGAGGTGAAGCGGCCCGAGCCATCCGCGCGCGTGAGTCTCGACCGCCTCGAGGAGCGGCTCGAGCTGCTACGGGTGGCCTACGAGCGCTACTTCTCCGGAGTCGATGCCATCCCGCCGGTGCAGGAGCATCAGGCCGTCACCCGCAGTTTTCTGGAGCTGACGCGCAACCCGACCTCGAGCACGGTGCAGCGGTTCCGCGCTAACACCCTGCGGCAGCGTTTTTCGGTCTACCAACAGCACTGGCACCGGGTGCTCCGCGGGATCGAAAACGGCACGTTTACGCGAGTCGTCGCCGAGGCCAAGCGACGACAGCAAGAGGAGCAGCGGCAGGTGCGGGCGGCCCAAGCCGGGGCGTCGGGCGGAGGGGACGACGCTCGGGAACTGCGCCGGTTGTACGAGGACTACGTCGCGGCGCGGAAGGCCGCCGGGCAAAGCCTGCGCGGAGTCGACTACGACACGATCGCGGCCAAGCTGAGCCAGCAGATCCCGGCGCTGGAGCGTCAGCACGGGGTCAAAGTGGCCCTCGAGGTCGTCAACGAGGGCGGCAAGATCCGGTTTCGCGCTCGGCCGCGCCGCTGATTCCCGGCACGCTCGCGGGACGGGGGGAGGGAAGCCAGTGATCTGCCGGCAGCGTGGCTGACTCGCCAGCTCGCGGCCGCGCGGCCGATGGCGCCGATTTCGCCGAATGAATCGGGCGGTCGACACGTCGCACCTCTCATCGGATGGTTGACTTCAACAGGCCCTTACTCATGCAGACTTCCCGTCACGTTTTAATCTTCGCCAGCTTCGCCGTCGTCGTCGCCGGGTGCGCTAAGAAGACCCCCGCCGAGACCACTTCGCCCGGCGCGACGCCGCCAGCGGATGGCACGGCTGAGCAGCCCCCCGCGCCGAGTCGTGCCCGCACGGTGACCGGCGCGAAAGGAGTTGGTCAGCGCGTCAAAGGTCAGTTGCGGTTGTCGTCGGACCAACCGCCTCGCCCCGACGACGAGGATCTCCCTCCCGCCTCGGGGGATGGCACGCTGGTCGTCGAGGGCTTTGCTCCCAACGCGGCCGCGCCCGGCACGATGGTTGAGGTCTTTGGTCGCGGGTTTTCTCCCGACGTCGCCAAGAACGAGGTCACGGTGGCGGGCAAGGCCTGGTCGGTCGTCAAGGTCGGAGCAGACCGTCTGTTGGCGATCGTGCCGAACGGGGCGAGCGACGGCCCGATCACCATCGCCGTCGGGTCGGCCAAGGTCGGCTCCAGCGCGACGTTTCGCGCGATGCCGTCGGATGGGGCGTTCTCCGGGGGCGCCGCCACGCGCAATGGGCTGTTGGGCGACGTTTGGGCGGCAGGCGGTGAGGTTGTGGAGATGCCCGACTTCGCTCAGCTGGGCCCGCCGCACTCGACGTTTGCCCTTGAGACCGTTGACGTCGCGCCGCAAAGCGGGGCAGCCGGCGTGCTGGGGCCCCAGGCGCCGGTCGACAACAACTTCGCCGTGCGTTTGTCCGGTTCGCTCAATGTGATCGCGGAGGCAGAGTACGAGTTTTGCCTCAACAGTAGCGACGGATCGCGGCTCTCGCTGGAGGGGACGATGGTGGTCGATAACCCGGGTGTTCATGCGCCGGCTCAAGTGTGCGAGATCGCCTACCTCGAGTCGGGCGAGTACGATCTGCTCGTGGAGTACTTCCACGGCGCGGGCAACGAGCTCGCGCTGCAGTTGTTGTGGGGTAAAGACGGCGCTGCGCCGACTGTCATCCCCTCGGACGTCTTGTTTCGGCCCGAGCGTCACCCGAATGCGACCGCGGTTGCCCGCCGTCCTGAGCGCCCGGCCGCGGGTCGGTCGAAGCCGCTGGTCGCGGCCGTGCCTCGCTAGGCCGGCTTGGCGAGCGGTCGGGTGCTCGGGTCTGGCCCGAGCGCCCCGCCGCTGATTACATCGAGTCCAACACCCAGTCGGAGATGGCGACGGCCATCGCGTCAGATTCGTCGAAGTCGAAATCGAACGTTTCGACGATCTCGTTTCGTTCGTCGACCAGTGTGATCATGCTGAGGTAGCCGTCATCGGCCACCATCTCCCAGTCCCACATGTACGGGTGCGCGGAGCCGCCGTGGCCTTGCGACGTCGGCCATTCTAGATGCGGCAAGTCGAGATCGACTTCGCGCATCCACTGCATAAACTCCGGCGTTTGTTTCTGGGTCGTCTCAATCGAGTGTTGGTCGACGAGTACCAAGTGAAATGGCTCGTCGGTTTCCGCCACGATTTGGTCTCGAACTTTCATCATAAAGCCATACAGGCTTTTTACGCGTTCGAATGTTCACGACGGGCAGGCGACCACCCAAAGCGAGTGCGAGCCCAGGTACGAGCGAGGGCTGAGTTGCTGTTCGTACGTGCTTGAGCCTTCGCAGTAGTCCGTGAACTGGTGATCGACGATGGCGTCTTCGCCCGGTTCCACGTTGTCATCATTGTCATCAT
>QKPP01000181.1 GCA_006508105.1 Myxococcales bacterium FL481
ACGATGATGACGATGATGACGATGATGACGATGATGATGATGACGACGATGATGATGACGATGACGATGACGATGACGATGATGACGACGATGACGACGATGACGATGACGATGACGAATACGGTGAGACGGGGCTCACGGGATACGGCATCGGCGAATCGGCAGCCACCGGCGACGACCCGTCGGCGACCGGTGGACCGGTGACCGGAGACACCGGAGGAGGAGATAGCGGCTACTACGAGACAGAAGATACCGGTTCTGGGGATGACCCAGGGCAAGGTGAAGGGCGCGTCACGTTTGCTCTCGTGCTACGCGAACGCGGCGGCATCGTCATGCAGTACATCGACGTGGACGATTCAAGACGAACTCGAGGCAACTCGGCGACGATCGGCCTCGAAGATCGACCGGGGGCGACCGCGTTCCAGTACTCCTACAACCGCGAGGCGGTCGAGTCTGGCACGGCCATCTTGTTCGAGCTGCCGTTCGCTGGTTTTGCCCAGGGCACCGTCGTCGATGGCAATGACGCTCTGCCGGTCGCCGCCGCGACGGTCACGGTCACTGGAGACGATGGGCGTCAGCGGTCCACCCGGACCAACGCGGAGGGCCAGTACCGGCTGGAGCTCTCGGAAGGGATGTATGACATGGAGATTTCCAAGAATCACTACGATTCCTACACGCGGCGTATCGAAGTCATCGAGGACGAAATCCTGATCTATGACGCCACGTTGGAGACGGCGCGAGCGGAGATCAGCCCGCAGGCGCTCGAACTGGTGCTTACCGAAGGGGAACAGCGGACTCGAACGCTCACCCTTGAGAACTCGGGGAGCTTGGATCTGGCGTTCACCCTCCGCGAATCTGGCGGTCGGCTGCAGTCGATCGTCGCCACCCGTACGTTTGAGCGCAACGAGGGTTTCGATCCCAACGCCCGCACGACTGAGGGGCTTTACGTCGATCGTCCTTCGAACCCGACGTTTCGTCCGTCGGCTCCCGGTGATGTTATCTCATCGTTTCCCACGACGGGCATCGAGGCTCCCTGGGGGATTGGGCAAAGCGAGCACCTGTGGATTTCGGATATCTTCTTGAGCCAAAATCGCGGGTTTACCGTCGATGGCGAGCCGACGGGCGTGGTCTACGATGCTGGATGGTCGGGGGGGTTCCCCGGCGACATGGCCTACGACATGACGAGGGACCTCGTGTGTCAGCTGGCTGTCGGCAACGACAACGCGATCCATTGCTGGGACCCCGGAACCGGCGAAGTCGAACAACGGGTGACCGGCTCGTGGGCAGCGACCGCGCAACGCGGGCTGGCGTACCGGGAGGACGACGATAGCTTCTACCTCGGTGGTTGGAACGAGGGCACGATTTACCACGTGGCCGGTCTCAGCCATCCGAACCCAGGCGAAGTGATCGGTTCGTGCCGGCCGGCGGATGGCGACATCTCAGGATTGGCCTACAACGGAGCGATGGGGGTGCTGTGGGTTGCAACCAACAGCTTCGAAGATACCATCTACCAGCTCAATCCCGAAACTTGCAGTGTGCTCTCCACGTTGCCTCCGCCGCAGGTGGGGGGGTACCAAGGCGCCGGGTTGGCCATGGATCCGGAAGGCAATCTTTGGGCGGTGGCACAACAGTCGCGCCAGGTGTACCTACTCGAAAGCGGCGTGCCTGCGTTCGGTGATGTCCCCTGGCTAGCGGCCGAACCGGCCGAGGGCACCGTACCATCGGGTGAATCGCAGGCGATCGAGGTGATGATCGACACGGCGGGACTCGAGCCCGGCTTGTATCTCGGTACGCTCTTCGTCACGTCGAACTCGGGCCGCAAGCCGACATTGCGCGTTCCGGTCAGCGTCGTCGTGTCAGACTACCGTCAAGCGGTCAACGCCGGTGGCGACGAGTATACGGACACCGCGGGTGATGACTGGTCACCGGATCAGCGCTACTCGCGGGGTTCTTGGGGGTATGTCAGAGCCGGCAAGAAGAAGCGTACCCGCAAAGCGATTGCGGAGACTGACGACGATCCTCTCTACAAGCGGCTACGGCAAAACCCCTACGCCTATCGTTACGATGACGTTCCGAACGGGGTCTACGAGGTCGAGCTGCGGTTCGCGGAGCTCAAGAATGTGGACTTCGGCGAACGGTTGTTCGATGTGATCGTCGAGCAGGAGCTCGTCCTGCCCGCGCACGACATCTTCTACGAGGTCGGGCGGCGGACGGCGGAGGATCGGCGCTTCTTCGTCGAGGTCACCGACGGGCGGATGGACGTGAGGTTCATCCCCGAGGCCGGTTTGAAGAAGCCGGTCATCAACGCGTTGCGGGTCACGCATCGACCCGACCGCTAGGTGAGGCGGGGCCGTCGACGCTGTGCGACGGCCCCCACCGCCGGCAATGACACGAGCCCAAGGCGTCGCGTTGGTGGCGTCTTGGGCTGTCGTCATTGACGTGGCGGAGCCTGCCCTACCTACAACTGGCTGAGGTCATAGTACGTGGCCTCGATCTTGTGGCCATCCGGGTCTCGGACGAAGCAGCCGTAGTAGCCCGCGCCGTACGCCGGACGTGGCCCCGGGTCGCCGTCGGGCTCGGCTCCCGCTTCGAGGGCTGCGCGAAAGAACGCATCGACCTGCGCCGGGGAGTCCGCGATGAAGGCGAAGTGGCTGCCGTTGCCGACGTTCGCCGGCTTGCCGTCGATTGGCGTTTGCACCCAAAACTCCGGGAGCTGCCGTCCATAGGCCACGGCGCCAGGATGCTCGAGAATGCGTTGCGCTCCCACGGTTGGAAGCACGGTGTCGTAGAACGCGGTGCTCGCGTCCAGGTCGTGGGTGCCGATCGACACATGGCTGATGATCGATTCAGGTGTTTCGTTCACGGTGTCTCTTCTTTCTTCTAGTCGGCTAGTCTCACGCAAATCTCGGTGATGTAGTCCGGGGGCTCGGCGAGTTCAGGGCCGACCACGTAGATCTCGACGACGGGCTCTGCGACGAGTTCGGCCGCTCGGCGCGGTAGCCAGTGCCCGATGAGCGCGACGTAACTGTCGAGCAGGGTGTCGTATGGGCCCCGATGCACGCCCACGGCGTAGGTCCCGGCCGGAATCTCGCGCCGGATCCACGGCGTGCCGTCTGTGGCGAACCCGTCCGCGACCTCCGGTTCCACGATGAAACACGCGTCGTAGCGCAGCTGGTCGTCGCTTGTGACCTCTGGATCGTCGTAGACTAGGCCGGCCGATGCGAGCTGCTGGGAAATCAGTGGCATGGCGTCGGCGCGGGCCGTCATCTGCTGCCACGCGCCCTCGCACGCCGCGTACGGCCCGACGTGCCGCACCCCGATCGCGGTGCGCTGGGGTTGTTGCCGTGTCGTCGCTTCGAGCTCTGACATGGGCAGCGATCGCCCGGTTTCACGAAAGGCCCGCGGCGGGACCCCGAAGCGAGCTCGGAATGCGCGGGTGAATGCCTCGTGGCTTTGGTAGCCGATATCAAACGCGATGGTGGTGACGGGGGTGGTCCGGTAGCGCAGCTGTTGGGCCGCGCGTTCGAGCCGCAGCCGACGCACGAGCCCCATCACCGACTCGCCGGTGGTGCCGCGAAATACTCGGTGGAAGTGGTGGAGGGAGAAGCCAGACAAAGCGGCGAGACGTGACGCGGTGAGTTCCTCGTCGAGGTGGCTTTGTACGTAGTCGATCACCGCGGCCATGCGGTCGTACCACCCGCGCTTGAGAGACTCGCTGGTTGCCATCGCTTGCACGCTACCAGCCTCGCGCGGTCCCGACTTGACCGTGTGTGCTCTCCGAGCCGCCCAGGCGGCGACGGGTCGTTTGGCGCACCGGCGCGCCGGCGTGCAGACGTGGCGATGTCCGCGGGCAGCGGCGGGGAAACAGCGGTCGAAGCCAGTCGGTTGGTTGGTAAGCTCTACACCATGGCTGAATCAACAGCGGCGTTGGCTCTCATCACCGGCGGAAACTCTGGCATCGGGAAGTGGACAGCCATCGGCCTGGCGCGCCGCGGCTTCCAGGTGGTCATCACCTCTCGAGATCCGGCGCGCGGCCAGTCGGCGGTCGCCGAGATCCGCCGCGAGGCGGGTTCCGACGCAGTGGAGTGCCTGTCGCTGGATCTGGCGGATTGCGCCGCGATCAACGATTTCGCCCGAGTGTTCAGTGACCGCTTTACCCGTCTCGACGTCTTGGTCAACAACGCGGGTCTGATGCTCAGTGATCGGTCGGAAACCGTGGACGGGTTCGAGACGACATTCGGCGTGAACCATCTCGGCCACTTCCTGCTGACTCATCGGCTGCTTCCGGTGCTGAGGCGCAGCGCGCCAGCTCGCATCGTCGTCGTCGCCTCGGACGCTCACAAGAGCGCTCGCAAGGGCCTCGACTTTGCGGATTTGCAGTCCACCCGCAGGTACTCGGGCTTCGAGGTGTACGCGCGGTCCAAGTTGGCGAACATCTACTTCGCGCGAGAGTTGGCGCGCCAACTCGATCCGGAGAAGATCACCGTCAACGCGCTTCACCCCGGGGTGGTGGCGACGAACTTCTCCGGCGACGGTGACGCTCGCGGCCTCGTGGCCCTGTTTTTCCGCCTCGCCCGGCCATTTTTGTTGACCGCAGAACAGGGGGCGAGCACCTCCGTGTGCCTGTGCACGGCGCCCGACTTGGCTGGTAAGACCGGCGGGTACTTTGCCAAGAGCAAACCGGCGGCGCTGGCCGCCGCGGCGCACGACGACACGGCCGCCCGACGGCTTTGGGAAGCCAGCGAGCAGCTGCTCGCGGCCGCGGGACAGCCGACGGCGTAGCTGCAGATCACGCGATCGTCGCAGCGGTGGCGTGGCCGATCGCGTTGTCGCCACGTGCCGACCAGCCGGCGCGCACCTTTTTGGGGAGCGGGCGCGGCGTGGAGGCCCGCGGTCGTGGTGCTCCCGTGGTCTGGGTGCGCCTTGCGGCCGCGGCGAGGGCGGAGGTGGCCGTGGCTCGGGCGGCGACACCCGACGACGACACCGGACGACGACGTTGGTGGCGTTCAACGCTTGTGGCGGCGGGGCTTGTTGGTTACCGTCCACCTCGACAACCGCAGCGACCCCGGCGCGTCATGTCCTCGCAGGCCTCGCTCCTTGGGTCGTGTGCATCGGCTCAGCCCGGTCGCCGGCATGCGACCTCTTGCAATCGACTTGCAAAACGGCAGGGCATCCGTACACTCCCGCCATGCCTATTCGCGCGAATATCACTCGTTTTGCCATGCCCTTCGTGGTGACCGCACTCGTCGCGGTTACTGGATGCGACGACGATGACCACGGCGATGAACACGACGATGACCATGGCCATGAGCACCCGGAAGTCATGTCCCGCGTCGAGCTGGTGTTCCAGCCGGCGGACGGTGGCGCGCCGATCAACATCGTATGGGAGGACTCCGACGGCGACGCCGGTCCGGCCGAGCCGGTGATCGATCCCATTGAACTGACCGTTGGCACCGAGTACACGCTGGGCCTTAGTTTCAAGAACACGCTGGATGGCCTCAACAACGACATCACGCCGGAGATTCGGGACGAGGCAGAGGAGCACTTCGTGCTGCTGTACGGCGACATCGTGATGGGGCCTGCGGCCGCCGGGGCTTCCCCGTTGATCCACCACGCTTACGCGGATCTGGAGTCGACGTACGGGCCGAACGAGGTCGGTGAAGACCTGCCGGTGGGTCTGAGCAACCAGATCATGGTGGTGGCTCCCGGTACCGGTGAGTTGCGCCTCATGTTGCGTCACATGCCGCCGCTGAACGGCACGCCACAAAAGACGCCCGACGTGCCGGACCAGTTCGTCGCCGGTGAACAGATTGCGGGAGACGTCGACGTGGACATTCGATTCCCGTTCACGTCGGTCGCCGCCGGCTAGGTCGCTGTTCTCCGCATGCTTTCGGCCTGGGCCTTCGCGTTCGGTCTGCTCGCCCCAGATTCGAACCCTGGCGTTCCAGCGCCGTGTGCAGCGACACTGCGGGTGCGCGTCTCCGAAGTCGAGTCCGGCGCACCGCTCGGGGGGGCCGTTTTGTTGGTGCAGCCGGCAGGGCGGCCGTCCCCTAGTCAGATCCAGGTGAGCGCTGACGGCAGCGTGGCGATCGGTCCGCTGTGTCCGGGCAGCGTGCGGATCACGGCTTCGCACCCCCACCACAGTACCGCGTCCCAAGTCGTCATCGTCTCGCAAGCCGATGCGGCACTGGAGGTGGCGTTGTCTCCGTTGCACTCGTACCACGACGAGCGCGTGGTCGAGGTGCGCAGCGAAAACGTCAACGAAGTGGAGACGAGCGAGACCATCGCTGGCGGCAAGCTCGCGGAAACTCGGGGCAAAGGGCTGGCGGACGCCGTCGCCGGCGTCTCGGGCGTCACGGCGCTGCGGGGCACTGGCGCCGGGATGGCCAAGCCGATCATCCGCGGGCAGATCGGGCGCCGCAACTTGATCATCGTCGACGGGGTCCGCCACGCGGGCCAAAAATGGGGGCTCGACCACGCGCCTGAAGTCGATCCCTACAGCGCGGGCAAGATCACGGTGGTCAAGGGGGCCGGCACAACGCGGTACGGCCCCGACGCATTGGGCGGGGTTGTGCTGTTGGACTCTCGGCCTTTGCCCCGCGGCCCGGCCATCGCCGGGGAGTTCACCAGCACTGGCTTGTCGAACGGGCTCGGAGGCGGGGTGGCCGGTCGTTTCGACCAAGCGCCGGCCTGGGCCCCGGGTTTCGCCTATCGCGTCGAGGGTAACTACACTCAACACCGAGCCGCGGTCGCACCAGACTACCCGCTTGACAACACGGGGTCACTAGGCTGGAACGTCGGCGGGAAGCTCGGCTACCTTAGCGCGCGCGTTGATGTCGAGGCGGGGTATCGCCTACTTCGTTCCACGCCCGGCATTTGCACTTGTCTCCGCGTCGAATCTAGAGACGAGTTTCTCGCCGCGGCGCTCGACAACCGGCCCGCGTCGGTGGATTTGTACCGGGCTGATTTCGCGATTGAACGACCCAAACAAGAGATCTGGCACCACCTGGCGACCGCGCACACTCGCGTCGACCTCGCTCGGGCGGGCGAACTGCACGCTCGCTATGCCTATCAGTTCAATGATCGTGACGAGTACGACATCGTTCGACAGAGCATCACCGGCCCCCAGATGAGCTTCGAGCTCGCGACTCACACCGCCGATGTCTACTTGGAACAAGCTGCAGTCGATCTCAACGACAGCTGGTCATTTTCAGGCACGGTGGGGGTGACGGGCGGTTATCAAGCCAACGACTTCGATGGCGCCTTGACCTTGATTCCCGACTACGTACGCGGCTCTTGGGGAGCTTTCGCGGTCGAGCGACTGACCTCCGAGCGCTTCACGTTCGAGTTGGGCGGGCGGTACGAAGGCATGTATCGTTCCGCGTCGCTCCAACAGCGCGACTACCAGGGGCAGGTCGCGGCCGACCTGCTCGACCCTTCTATCTGCGTTCCCACCGAGTACGATGGGGGTCGTTGCGTTCACGAGTTTCACACGCCATCCGGTGCACTCGGGGTACTGATACGCCCGTTGGGCTCGGTTCCCACGCTACGTTGGCGAACCGAGCTGAATTCGTCGGCACGAATCCCTGCCATCGACGAGCACTACATGCACGGGGCGGCCCCATCGTTCCCGCTACTGGGCTACGGTCGGTCGCAGCTGGGCGTCGAACGGCTCTGGGGCGTCGGCACGGGCCTGCGCTACTCCAACGCGTGGCTGCGTACGGACGTTTCTGGCTACGCGAACTATGTCGACGAATACATCTATTTTCGGCCAGAGCCGCAAACTGGTTCTTGCGCGCCGCTGAGGTGCACCATTCGCGGCGACTTCCCCGTGTTTCAGTTCCGGGCCGTTGACGCTCTCGTCTACGGCGGCGAGGCCGAGATCGATGCGACCGCGCCGGGACTCCCGTTCGCCCTCCACGCTGATGCAGCCTGGGTGCGGGCCCACGATCTGACGAGCGACGAACCGGTCAGCTTGACCCCCTCGGATCGGTACAATCTCGCGCTGCGCTATCTTTGGCCGGAGTCCAGGCTCTGGTCGGCCGGCTACCTCGAAGTCCGTGGCACGTACGTCGATCGGCAGCGTCGCTCCGATCCGGAATCCGACTTTGCCCCGCCGCCTCCCGCTTTCGCCTTGCTCGGGGCGTCGATCGGCACGGAGTCGCTGGTTGGAGAGCAGTTGCTTCGAATCGGGGTGGACGGTGACAACCTGCTCAACACCCGCTACCGCGAGTACACCAGCTTGCTGCGCTACTTCGCCGACGAACCCGGCTGGTCGGTGCGGCTTCGGGTCGGGCTCGAGTTCAACCTGGCACCCGGAGGGTGAGCGCGTGGTCGACTCTGGTCCGGCCCTCCCTCGCGACGCTCGCGCCTTGCGGGAGGACGCGGTCGCGAGCTCGGGTGGCACGCACGGGCGCACCACGATCGAGGATCCCGTTACGCGGCAGCGCTTAGTCTTGATCAGAAGACGCCCGCCACGAGTTGAGCACTTGGGTCATCTTCTCGTCACCCCACCATCTCGGCGCTGCTCGGCTGATGCCGCTGACGAGGCAGCGCAGCCAAGCGCCTTTCACTATCCATGACACGCCGAAGGAAATCAACGCCACCAGTTCGCCAGTGAACACCGGGCGCAAGCGGTCCCAACCCGCCACGCCATCGAACCACACCTCGTACACGACGATGAACAGGATCGCGGCCGTCATGGCCACACCACACCCGACGTAGACTCGCTTGACCGCGAGCTCGAAGCTGACGGGCCACCTCGGCGATCCGGATACACCGTGCGGCGACATCTTGTCTTCGGGTCTTCCTCGGGTGAAAATGACGACCGAAAACAGAATCAGGCATGTGAACATGACGGCCGCCGACGTGTAGTGGACAATGTTCGCGGTCCCCCAAACATCTTCGTGGGCGCGCGCGGCTGGGAAGAACGCGACGTTGAGGGCACACAGCCCCGCGACGATGGCCACTACTTCGTCCGAGAGAAACTCACCGGGTTTGCGTCCGTATCCGCGGTATGCGAATAGAAACACGGCGATTGTGCACAGGATGCCCACGAACAGGTCGCGGCTGCAGGTGTGGTAGTAGGCGCTGACCGAGGTCGGTAGTTCGTCCGAGCCGCAAGTGCCTGGTCCCAGCGTCGTTTCCACGATGATCCACTTGGCCCATACCACCACGGGTAGCGCGGCGCCGAGGAGGCCGACGGCTCGTCGAACCCGGAAGAACGTCGCAACGATGCGACGACGCTCTTGGTCCGACTTGCCGGCGAGCGGGTCCGACGGAGGGTTGTCGCGGGTGCAGGCGTTGAACATCGCGCCATGATACCGGGGTGCGTGACCGCTGTTCGACCGGCGGTGCAGTGTTCGCGTTGGGCCACCGTTCGCCTGGGCGGCGCCGTCTTCAGAGCCGCTCGAGGCGGCGGGATCTGAGCAAACTCATGGGACGCCAGACTCGCTGAAGCTCGGCCCCTGCCAGCCGCGTGCCGCCGCGCGGTCACGCAGGCGGACACGCCGGTCGCGTTCGCCAACGTCAAGCGGCCATGCGCCAGGGGTCGGGCGGTCGGCCTGAGCTGAGCGGCGCCCCGTCGCTACAGTCCGCGTCCGGTCGCGGTGAGATAGTCCGCCCGTGCGGTCTGATAGGCCGCGCGTGCCTCCACTTCGAGGCGGGCCGCGTTCGCGGCCGCGATCTCGCGCAGATTGACAATGACGAGGTCGCTCGCGCCTTGGCGAAATTTCTCACGCTCGGCGTCCGCGAGGGTCTGGGCCACGGCGACTTGCTGGGTTGTGACCGCGACTTGGCGCTGCGCGGTGTCGAGGTCGACCCACGCTTGGCGGACCTCGACACCGATGCGGTCCCGAAGCCCGCGTAGCTGGGCGTCGAGGCGACGCGCCCCGGCTTGCGCGGCGAGGTAGTTGCCGCGGGCTTGGCGGAGCGCCAGTGGCATCTTCACGCTGAAGCCGGCGGCAAACTCGGTCGGGGCGAGTTCGGCCGGCCCGTCGCCGAGGTCTCGAGCCACGAAGGCCTGGCCGTTGATCGCTGGCGCGCGTTGGTTCCTTTGCAGGCGAACTTCGACTCGTGCCGCCTGTCGGTCCATCAGCAATGAGCAAAGCTCGGGGCGCTCGCGCAACGCGAATCCGATGTCTGCCTCGATGTCGGGTGCGTCCGCATAGCCTCCGGGGATCGCCAGCGGCACTTCGTGGTCCGCGGCACGTACTGGGTTTTTGCCCGGGTCCCGGAGAAACAAGGACAGCGCGAGCGTGGCTTCCCGAAAGTCTTGTTGCGCCGATACGAGTTTGGCTTCACGGTCCAGCACCAGACGCCGGTTGTCCACGACGAAGATCTCCGGGAGACTGCCGAGGGCGGCCTGTTCGCGCAGTCCTTCCTGGCGTTCTTTGGCCACCTCCAGCAGCGCCTCTTGAATGCGCACCTCTTGACCAGTCGCGACCCAGCGCCAGTACGCTTTCGCGGCTTGTTGTCCCAGTTTCAAGCGCGTCGCCTGGCGCTTGCACTCCGCGGACGACACTTTCGCCCGGGTCTGTTGCACCTTCGCTCGCCGCGCGTCGATCGGCCCGTCTTTCCACAGCGGCACATCGATGCCGGCTCGGAGCTCGCCCCCGGAGAGCGTCTGCAGTTGACCTTTGTAGACCGGAAACGACCCCCAACCGACGCGGTACCCCGCGTACGCACCCACTCCCCACAGTGGCGTGGCTTGGCGCACCACGGTGTCGAGTTGCCCGTTTTCGTAGTAGCCCCTCAATCCCCATCGACCTCCCACCGAGACGACGGGATCCCAGGCTCCACGGGCCGCGAGCCGGTCACCTCGTGCCGCCTCGATGTCCCGCTCGGCCGCTTCGAGCTGCGGATGGGTGGCGCCGGCGGCCACGAGCACATCGTTGAGCGTCAACGGAGATCCGGTCGATGGAACGGTGGCTGGCTGGGCCGCCAGCCCGGTTCCGCTCCACAAGCCGAGTCCGAGTGCGATAGCGCCGACGAGAACCCTCATTTCGCGCCCTTCTTTGCGATCTCCAGCGATGGTTTCGCCTCACTGAGCGCGGGCGGAAAGCCGTTGAACTGGCGCCACAGCTCGAAGCCGAGACTCACCTGGTTGAGCAGTACCCAGCCGTTGGCTCGGACGCCCTGCCGAAGGTATCGGCCGTCCGGCCAGTCGTCGGGGTTCTCGGGTACGACCACGACCCGAAAGCGTCCGAATCCGTCGTCGTGCGCGTCGACGAAGGCGACCGTGCCAGCGAACGTGCCCACGGCCGCAGAGGGCCAGCCGACGAACTGAACCGCCGGCCACCCCTCGAACTGCAAACGCACGTGACGCCCGGGATCGATCAGCGGCGCATCATTGCCGTCTACATACACCTCGACGGCGCGGGAATTCGCGTCGGGAACCAACAGCACCAATGGCTCACCGGCTTTGACCATTTCGGTGCCCTGTTTGGCGAGCACGCGAAGAATCGTCCCCGCCCGAGGTGCGACGACCCGCATTTGCTCTTGGCGGGCCAACCGGACCTCCACTTTGGTGAGTTCGGCCTCGGCTTTGGCCTTGTCGGCCTTGAGCTTCTCCAGCGAGGAGCGGATCGACTCTACGCTGGCCTGATTCGACGACGCGACGCGACTTTGTTCGGCCCCGAGGGCCTCGATCTCGGACTTCGCCGCGCGTACGGCTGCGCCCGCGCGGTCCAACTCGGTGTGAGACGTCTCGGAGGCCAGCTGGGCGAGCTCGAGATCGCGTTTGGAGGCCAGTCCCTTGCCGTGTAGCTTCTCCAGGCGTTCGAGGTTGAGATCGGCGGTCTTTTGGGTGGCCTTGGCCGCATCGGCCGCCCGCGTGGCCGCCTCGCGCCGATCTACCGCGATTTGCACCCGCAGTTTCGCGTTGGCGATGGCCGACTCCCGTGCGGACTCGAGCGAGGTCACGCGCGCTTCGGTCAACGAGATTGACAGTCCAGTGGCGTCGACCTGGGTCTGCGCCGCGTCTCGTTCGCGTCGCAGACGGGCAAGAATCTCCGGGTCGTTGTCCGACAACTCCGCAATCGGATCGCCTCGCTGAACCTGATCGCCCTCTTGCACGTGCCAGTGTATCAGCCTGCCGTCGATCGGTGCTTCGATGGCTTGTTGTCGTTCCAGTGGGGCGTACGCGATGACGCGGCCCGGGCCGCGGATGGACTGCTGCCACGGCGTGAAGATGAGGGCAAACAGCAATGCGAGCCCCGCGAGGAGCAGAACCCAGGCCAGGACGCGCGACGCATCGACGCGACCGACCGCCGCGAGAGCAGACGCGGGCATTCGGGTGATTCGTTGCGAGATCATGCGGCCTCCTCGGGCGCGATCAAGTTCATTGAGATGCGAGCTTCACAGCGACTCGCAACCGCATCGCAGTTGGACACGACGACGACGGTGCACTGCGCTTGGGGATCGAGCACGACGTCGAGTACCCGCTCAAATGCATCGGCCTGCAGGCCGAGGTTGTCCAATACCTTGTCGAGCAACAACAGCCGGGGCTGCGAGGCGATCGCGCGAGCGAGACACAACCTCGCCACCTCCGACGACGATAAGGGTCCGCCCGAGGGACGCAAGTGGGTGCTCAGCCCGTCCTCGAGCCCGGCGACACGGTTGCGGAGACCGACCCGCTCGAGAAGTTGCCACGCTTTCTTGTCGTCGAGGCGCAGATCACCGAGCCGGAGGTTCTCCAGGATCGTGGCTTCGACGACGGCATCGCCGCGAACGAGGCACGCGGCGCGGCGCAATGCCGGTGGGCTCAGAGCCGGTCGCGTCTCGTCACGCAGGCACAAAAAGCCACCGTCTGGTTGCCGCAGGCCGGCCAACGTCTCCAGCAGTGCGGATTTCCCCGTTCCGCCGCTGCCGGTCACGAGGATTCGTTCACCTGGCGCAATGCGGGCCGTCAGCGGTACGCTCGAGGAACCGTCGCGTCGCTCCACCGTGAGTCCTCGCAGTTCCACCGACACGGCCGACGCCGGAGACTCCTCCTCGTCTTGGCCGCTGGCCACGGTGGGCTGGTCGACAACCTGGCCGACTTTCTCGAGGCTCGCGAGCAGATCATATCCGGACTCGAAGTACTTCCCAGACTTGGCGAATCC
This sequence comes from Myxococcales bacterium FL481, assembly GCA_006508105.1. Taxonomy (GTDB): domain Bacteria; phylum Myxococcota_A; class Polyangia; order Nannocystales; family Nannocystaceae; genus FL481. The sequence continues at coordinate 13,104 of QKPP01000181.1, forward strand.
GATCCCGATGGCTCCCACGACGAGCTCTGCGGCGACGAGCTGCCCCAGGGTCAGCTCGCCTTGCATGATCAACCACCCGCCGAGGCCGAGCAGTCCGACCATGGCGAGTACCTGGATCGCGACGCCACCGACGAGTTGACGCAACAGCCGCGAGAAGTGCCCCCGGCGGGCGCCGAGGTAGTCTCGCACCAGTGCGTCGGCCGTGGTGGCCGCGGCCACGTTGCCCGCCGTGCGACCGAACACCACCGGATGAGAGGCCACCTGCTGAAGCCATGCTGCAACCTGGTACTTCGCCTTTGACTCCGTCTCTGCGCTGGCGACCGCCCCGTATCCGAGGGAGATCACCAAAAGCAGCGCCAGCACCAGTGCCGCGTCGAAGGCGAGCAACACGGGGTGATAAAAGGCCAAGAGCATCAACCCCACGAAGGTTTGCAAAAACAGACTCAGACCATCAATGAGGAGACCGCTCGCCGCTTTTTGCAGGCCCACCACCTCGAAAAAGCGATTGGTCAGCTCGGGCGCGTGGGTGCGGTCATGGGTATCGAACCGAAGGTTGGGCAGCCGGTGGGCGAAGTCCTCGGCGACCCGCACGAAGATCCGGCGCTGCAGCATTTCAACGCCGTAGGCTTGGAGCACCTGAATGACCCCCGACAATGCCAGCACCCCGAACAGGAGAACCGACAGCACGACCAACGGTTGCAACAGCGAGCCCAACGCGATGGTGTTGACGAGGACCTGCACCGCGACGGGCACCGCCAAAGACAGCGCGCCCAGCACGACCGCATAGACGACCAGGGCGATGAGGTCGATCCGTTCCAACTCCATCAACGCGAGTAGTCGAGCCCATGGGCCTCGTGAGCCGGCTTGCGTGCTCAACGCTTCGAGTCCGAAACGCGGTTCGAGGGCCAGCGCGTTCAGCGCCGGCTCCCCCATGGCCCGCCGGAGTGCACCGACTGAGGCCAGCACCCGCCGCTCGCGACGGGCGTCGAGCTGGACAACCTTGGTGCGGCTGCCCACGCCGCGGTGGAGGACCATCCAGCCGCGCGGCGTCTCGATGACCACTGCGGCACCGGCGGAGGCCGCCGCGGCGGCCTCTTCGGCTGACCACGTTCCGGTGCGGACGATCAGGTCGGGACGCCGGGAAAGGTGGAACGCCATCTGCGCGACTTGGCCGCAAGGCGCCAGCCCGTGGGCCAGCTCGGTCAGGGAGCGGCCCGTGAGCCACGGAATCCCACCGAGGGCGAGTTCGAGCGCTCGCAGAGAGTTGGCGTCTCGAAGTGTGTCGATCGGCGACGCGCTTCTGAGGCTTTGATTCTCGAGATCAGTCACATGAACCCATTGACGTGAAGTTGAGTTCATGTATAGTACGTCTTACCACATCGTCAAGGAGATCGGTTTGTCCGCGTCAACGAAACCCGAACCTGAGCGTAAGGAACGGTCTTGGACCTTCTTGAGCAATCACGCTCACGTGTTGCTGTGCTTGGCCCGCGACCCCGACATGCGTTTGCGCGACGTGGCGGACGCCGTTGGGATCACGGAGCGTGCGACGCATCGCATTGTGACGGAACTCGAAGCGGTGGGGGTGATCGAGCGGATTCGCGAAGGGCGACGCAACCACTACGAGGTCGATTCGTCGATCGCGTTGCGTCATCCGCTCGAAGCCGATCGGACGGTGGGCAGCCTGCTCGAGTCACTTCTCGAACCCGCAGATGCGCGACGTTTGGGTCTGCGGGCGCGACCTCGAAAAAAGTCGGTGTGATGACGATTTCGAGCGGGGCAGCCGAGCCGCGGCTCGCTGGGTTGCCCGGTCAACAACGGGGTTGTCGGGGCCGTACTCGGCGGCCCGCATCACGACAACTTCTTGAACACGCGAGGGTCGATCGCCCCGGCGCAGAACATGCCGCCCCACAGCGACCCCGCGATGCCTGGTAGCATCACGTCCTGCCCAGAAAGGAACAGCCCCGGCACGGGCGTGCGGGGACTCAGCGCGTCCGAGAGGACGCGGCGCGGGGTCATCTCAAGCCCATAGAACGCGCCTTTCTCGTGAGCGATGAAGGTCGCGGTGGCGAGCGGGGTCGCCAGCTCATTGTGGCGTAGTAGTCCAGCATCTGGGTCTCGACGCACCGCCAGCCGATTGCTCGTGCACGTGTGGCGATCCGGAGAACACCATCAGCTGTGCCCCGCCGACGCTGCTGTTCGCGGGTACCAACCTGTGCTTCGGAACGACTCTCCAACCGTTCAGCTCGAACGTCGACGATAGCTGTCAGGATGCAGGGGTGGCAGGGGGTAGTGGTGCGCGGTTCATGCGAGTGCTCGTTGATCCGGTCGACAACCCGGGCGAGTGTCCGCCCTCGCTCGAGCAGACGTTGCCCGAGATCGAGTGGGAGGAACGAGCGTGGACGTGCCAAGCAGCCGTGTTGGCCGCGAAGTGCCCCGACGATGAGATCTGCGCGCCGCGGCCCGCCGGTCCTTTCGATGCCAATCTTTGCATCTACCGTGCGGGGGTGCACGGTTGTCCATCCGGTTGGCGCGGTGCGAATCCGCGAGTTGGTCATCGAGGTGTGGGGCGAGAACGAAAGCGCCGAAGACGGCTTGCACGGCTATCGCATGACGCGTCCGAATGTACCGGTTGGTTGTGCGCCGCAGGGAGGCGGGCCGACGGGCAGCGTCGCAGGTCGTGACCCCGCGACGGTCTGCTGCCACTGACCCTCTCCGTGGTTCAGCATCGCGCAACTACCCACGCCGCCGGGGACCGGTGTTCCGCAAACCAGATGGCACCGCCGTTGCGAATCATCTCCACCTCGGGTGCAGCAAGACCCGTTCGTCGATGGGCTCGGGGTGAACATCGCGTCGATCGACTCCCGGTTGAGCCGGTCGAAGGGCGGAGCGAGTTCAAGTCTGGCTGGGTCGTCGGCGCGCGGGCGAGGTGAAAGCGGCAAGCCGGTCTCGTGCCCGGCTTGCCGCTTTTGTCGCCCTCAATGTGAGTCTGCCCGAGTCTGCCTACTGGCAGTCGACGACCTCGCCGTCATAGTTCGACAGCCAGTCTTGGAAGGTCCAAAAGTTGAACGGACCGCCGTCGCAATCAAGCCGCGCGTAGTGGCACGAGCTGATGTAACCGTACGCTGGGTGAGTCGAGGCGACCGGATCGCCCTCTTCACAATTGACTTTGCAATCGCCTCCCTGGCAGTTCAAAGTCATCATTTGGCAGCTGGCGACTTGCATGGGATCGTACGCTCCCGCGCAGTGCACTTGAGCGTCCACCTCGGGTCCCGGATTGATCGTTGCGTTCACGCAGGCGCTTCCGCCGACACATTCGACATTCACCGAGGCGGCGTTCGTCGCGTCGACCGTCAACACGGTGCATGCGCCGTCACCACAGTAGACCGAGAGATCGTAATCATCCGTCGCCACCACGTTGGTCTGTTCGCAAGCGAAACGGTTGCCGCACTGGATCGCACACTTTTCGACGCCGGCGGGGCAGCTGACGGTTTCATTGCTGCAATCGTAGTCGCCGCCGCACAACATTGTGCAGGTTCCGTCATCATCGCAGGCGTCACATCCCGCAGGACACCCCGCGGAGAGCGTCTCCGGATCAAGAAATGTGGTGATGACCCTTGTGTGAGCTGTGCCCGATTCATCGCGGCAATAGCTGTAGCCCATATCGTCGGGCCGGTAGCCGCAGTTCGTTGCACACAGCTGAGAGCCTGGCGTCGTGAACCCGCAAGCACTCGGATCGGAACAAATGCGGCCGTCCATGATCCCAAAGATCGCTTCCTCTCCCCGGCACACCCACGCAACCGGCGGATTTGCGAACAGATTGCCGAAAAAGGCCGCTTCTTCGTACGGGAAGTTGTCGCTGGCGGGCGAGAGCCCGATGGCGGGGTGCGAGGCTCTAAAGTCGATGTTTAGGTTTTGCTCGTTGGCATTGGTTCGCGCCAGCAAACAAGCGGAGACCCATTCTTGGCACTCAACGCCACACTCGCCGTGTTTCCATTCAGGGGCCAAACCGACGAGGCCATGATAGGTGTGGCTGCCTTTGGTAATCGAATCGCCCTCTTCGAGCGCACACTCGACCATGTACTTTAGGAACTTTCGTCCCGCGGACGTGGCGTTGAAGCCGTTGGACACCGCGAGGCCGTTGGACACGGCGAGGCCGTTGCTGACCGCGAGGCCGTTTCCGACGGCGAGGCCGTTGCTGAGCGCCAGGCCGTTGCTCAGTGCCAAGCCGTTTCCGACGGCTAAACCATTGCCCAGATCCAAGCCGTTGCCGACGGCGAGACCGTTGCTCACGGCCAGGCCGTTGCCGACCGCCAGACCGTTTCCAACCGCCAAACCGTTTCCGAGGGCGAGCGAACGTGCCTTCTTCGGCCCACTGTGGTTGTCGTCGAGCTCCTCGTCGGGGGTCTCGAGCGCGATTTCGTCATCCGAGGCTTTGCAGGCCATGACGGCGAGAAATCCGAGGGTTGCAAGGCGGGCGATCGTAATATCGGTTGGGCGGGTCATGTTTCTGCGGGCTCGACGTAGTGTAAAACAAGCATTCGAAAATACCCAGATTATTGAGATGAAAACTTCGCCGAGGCGCGCCGCCGGCCAAGGGAACGCCCTTGCGGGCCGTTCCGGGACATTTCAAGACGACACCCGGCTCCTCCAGGGCAAACGAACGATCGGTTGTGGGCTGAGCGCCGGTCCTCCGGTCGAGTCGCCGAAGCTGCCAAAACTGAAGCGTCGACACGATCGAGAGCGACTCGCCCCAAACTCGTGCCAGGGAGGAAGTCGCGTCGAATCTCGTCCACATCGTCTCGGCGGCGGGGCCCACCAACTCGACCGAAGCCTTTCGGGCGGCGCCAGGGCTTTCGGCGCGCAAGGACAGCTTCGCGGTGAGCAGGGAACTCCCTCGTGCCCACCGACGCTCCGAACGGCAGCGTTGGCTCAGGGATGCCAGGGCAAGCCAAAACCACTAGAGTACGTTGAGAGCGAGCGAGCGAGCGCCGGCCGCTGCCGATCGCTCCCCAGACGCGACCCGGCGAGGGTGGGCTCGCGCGGGGTCGACGCCAGTGGTCCGCGGCATCACTGAGCCGCTGACCGCGTGACAGAAGCATGGCTGTTCGCTTCGCGTCCCGCCGCCGACTCAAGCGCCGCGAATTTCTGGCAAATCTGGCGGAGGAGCAGGGATTCGAACCCTGGGAACCCGTGAGGGCTCAACGGATTTCAA
>QKPP01000046.1 GCA_006508105.1 Myxococcales bacterium FL481
GGCGGGTCAGTTCGGGATCCGGCGCTCGGCTCCCGACTTTCGACCCGTCGCGCCCGGGGACATCGGCTCAGTTGAACAGCGGCGTGTCTGTGTTGGGAAACGGAGCCGGATTGTTCGCGCACGCGTCAACGTTGGCGGGCTCACCGTCGCAGCGTCGGTCCTCGCTGAAGTCGTTGCACAGGACCCGGTTGCCGGGCAGTGGCACATGACCGGTGTTTCTCGCGGCCGCCTTGACGAGGCGCGCATCGGCGAAGCACTCGGCCAACGTACGTTCCTCGGCGCCGAACGTCACGTTGTCGACGTTCTCAAACCCCTTCATCGTGTTGAGCCACGACACGCGGGCCAACGGGTATACGCGGTGGGCCGGCACGCCCTCGATCACCAGGTTTTGGATATTCGCCACGCTGGGTCGAACGTTCTTCACCTTCAGGTTAGTCGTGCCGCCGACCTCCGCACCGGATGGTCTTGAAAAGCCCAGTGAGCACGGGTCGGCTTGGGTCAGGCAACCGATCTGTTGGTCGGAGTCGGCCCGGCGGCATCGTTGGTCCGCATCTCCTGCTCCCGAGTTCGGGCGGGTGTTGACCGCCACCGCGTTGGTGTGAACGCGATAGTAGGCGCCGACGATGTGGCGGCCGAGGGCATCCGTTCGCAACAGCCCTGTCGTGCGATCCCACAAGTAGCGGTTGTAGGCGCGACCATCGTACGAACCCATGGCGACAGCCGGGTTGGTGTCGTCACGATCGGCTAAGCAGTACCGGTTTGCGCTCGCGGTGGGCACCCAGCAAGTGGGCTTGCCCAGCAACGCGCCGGTCGCTCCGACGACGGGCGCGAGGCCGTCGGGGCAGACCGTCGTGTCCGCCGGGAACTCCGCGACGCCACTGGGCCAGGCCGCGTTGCCATCCGCCGCGCTGCGACAGGCGTTGTCTTCGTAGGCGAATCGGCGTGGGACCGGGGGATCCGCAGGCACGACCACGGGAAGCAAGAGTCCCAGCGTGCCGTCTTCACGGCAAACCTGATCGCCGGTGAAGTGATCGACGCGTTCTCCGGTGTGCGCACCGGTGCCCAAGCAGGGGCGACGGATCGGATCGTTGTCCTCGAAGCTGTCGCCATTGCAAAACGAGTCGATGCCGGTAAGCGTCACGAACGTGTCAGTCGCTTGGCTCTCGTCGCTTTGGCGCCAGATGTGATTGAGCGATTCGCAGCGGCCGCTGGCGCACGATCGGCGCGTGGCCGAGGCCCACTCGTCCGCCAGGGTGTTGCGCACGTCGCTGTTGCAATCCGCGGTTCCGTCCCGGTGCAAGCCGCCGAAGAGCACGCGTAAACCGTCAAACTCGTCCGCGAGCTCGTACTGCAGCTCGCGACCGTCACCGTTGAGGTCTTCACATCCGGGACACTCGATGTCCGGATGCCCGGCGACGCCGTCGCCGTCCGCGCTGGCCCCGTTGCGGTCTTTGACCGTAAAGAACCGTCGCTTCGCACAGGCTCGCGGCGACTCGAGGCCGGCGTCGGCCAAGGCCTCGTCGTGGATGCGGCGCGAGCAAAAGCTGTCGTAGTTGTCCACAATCCCGTCGCCATCGGGGTCGGTGCAATCGCTATCGTTGCGGCATGCGAGCGGGACCCCGGCCGGGGCGGGGTCAGGGTGCACCTCGAGTTCATTGGTGAACGCGAGGCCCAGGCATTCTTGCTGGGCGTTTTGCCGTTGGCGGCAGGCCCAGCGCGACGGCTCATCGGAGCCATCAACCATGCCATCCCCGTTGATGTCGGGGCACCCTTCTTTGCATTGGCCGTCGCCGTCGATGTCGCAACACAGACCATCTTGGGTGCCGTAGCCGAACCCAGGGTAGGTCGTCGCGGGATCGGCCTCGGCGACGGAGCAGTTCGAGAGGGCGAAGTTGCCATCGACTACGCCGTCGAAGTCCACGTCGAGTGCGGCGGTGGACGAGGTCACGGGGCCCGGCTCGCCTTCGCGGCGCGCTTGCACGATCGTCAGGGCATCGATCGAGTGACCCAGTCCCTCAGCGAGATCCTGCGAGCCCGCGGTGTTGATGCCGCCGTTGGCAACGTTGCAGGCGCGCTGTCGCAAGAAGCGGGACATCGGCGCGATCTGTTGCACGGGCGAGCGATCGCCGGGGCTGCCCATGGCCCGCTCGCCGAAGGCCGCCTCGCCGCCGACGTAGCTGATGGTGTCACCGACGCCGCAGGCGCTGATGACCGACATCGTCAGTGATTCAAGGGTATCGGAGCCGCGAAGATCCAGGGCTCCTGCGGTGGTGACACAGGCGCCGAGTCCCGCGATCAGCGAGACGGCGCCCAACTTCGTGAGCAGTTGCATGGGTTCCTTCTCACGCGGAGGCGTGCTCGAGGCGTACGGACCTCGCCGGTCTCCGCGGCGCGGTGACCCTGGCAGGGCAACGTGACTGCCGTGCGTCGGTTCGTGCCCGCAAGCGACGCAGCGGGCGTTTGCCGCGACTGAGGCCGTGTTTTGCACCATTACTGTCGAAACCTGCTGTGTTGCTGCAATTCAGTCGAAATCGTCCGAATAAGGGCCGTAGGGCCGCGAGGGGCGAAGCGGCGCTCTCGCGTCCTGGTGCCCTATCACACCCAGCCCGTGCGCATGCGAGTCGACAACCATGCGAGGCCGACCCTCAAGTGTCACTGCAAAGACGCTCCAGCCCGGGCCAGTGCGCGGGCCGTGACGGGTTGCAGCCAGGCAGCCAGCGAGCGAGCGCCAGTGATCGAGCGCCAGTGATCGAGCGCCAGTGATCGAGCGCCAGCGATCGAGCGCCAGCGATCGAGCGCCAGCCAGCGAGCGCCAGCCAGCGAGCGGCAGCCAGCGAGCTCCAGCCAGCGGGCGCCAGCCAGCGGGTGCCAGCCAGCGGGCACCAGCCAGCGGGCGTCAGCCAGCGGGTGCCAGCCAGCGGGTGCCAGCCAGCGGGCGCCAGCCAGCGCGAGCGAGCGCTAGCCGTGGACCGATGGCTCGGTGGCTGGCCGAACAAGGGCGGGTCCCGTCAGCTACTGATCCCGCCGATCCCACCCCGGTTCAGTCTCGCCCTCGCGGGCCCATCGACGGTCATCGGTGGCACCTCGAGGAACTTCACGCGCCCGGCCCGGACGATCGGCGACCCGACCCGGGCGTAGAATAGAATCGGTGCGTGGCTCGACCGCCTAGACCTTGCGGCGAGACGGGCCGGTCGGTCGGGCACGAGGGGAACGATCCGGATCCACCGGCGTCGTCGCGGCTCGCTCAATCCGTAGGCGGCCCGGCGGCGCAGCTCGGGTTGCCCCGCCCGCGCCCACCTCACGGGCGGGGAACGTCGGCGAGCGCGGCGATTGAGGGTCCGAGGCGCAATTCTCCGGCTCGGCAGGCTGGTGCGGTTCGGTCCGTTGTCGGCGCACGGGACTGCGCACATGCAGTTCGTGCGCGTGTCGGCATGGCGGCGATCGGTCCACGGCCGGTCGCGGCGAACTCGGGGCACCGCAGCCGGCTGGGTCGCCGTCGGTGAAATTCGCAGGAAAATGGCCGAGTTCGCGCCGGTTTGGTAGGCAGTTTCGCCGTGCCACGAAGCGGGAATCGACGGCTCTCCGAGGCTGCGGCCAAGCGACGACGCACCCGAGCGCCGGCCGTCGGTCGCTCGCGTCGACGCGCCGGCGGATGGTCGGGTGGGGGTCGGCGACCGAGAGGCAAGCGCGCCCGGCTGACGCCCGAGACCATGGCTCAACGCAAGGCCCGCAATCGCACCGTGTTGGTGCTGGCCGTACTCGCGGTGGTCAACCTGTACGTGTTCCTCGTGTCGGATCGGCCCGCGGCGGGTCTCAAACTCCCCGTCGCCGCCGTGGCGGCGGGTCGACAAAGCGGTTTCGCGGCGACGCCACCGTCTGCGTGCGGCCCGAACTCGGTGCGGATCTTCGACGGCCTGGAGCGTCTGCTACGGCTCGAGACGCGGCTCGCCGATCAACGGACGTTTCGTCTCGGGCTGCTCGAACTCGGCGTGCTCGCGGAGGAGGTGGCTTTAGCCGAGGCTGCGGTGCGTGACACCGTCGCGCTCGGCTTGCTTTCCGGGTCGGGTGCCTCGCTTCGGGTCGCTCTCGATCGCTTTGGGGGGCTACATGCCTTCGAGGTGGAACTCGCCGAGGGGCATGTGGTGCAAGGGTGTCGCGACGCTCCCCAACGTCTCGTGGTACGCAATCTCCAGCACCCGTTGCGCACGGACGTGGAAGTGATCGCGTTCAAGCTGCCGCGCAACGGTGACTTGGCGACGGCGATCGAGCAGGCTGACGAGCACCCAGATCTCGCGGCGGTCGTGGCCGAGCCGCTCGCACAGGACGTCGATTTCATGGTGGAGGCTCGGCCCGGCGACGCCGTGCAAGTGATCGTGGAAAAGCGCTACCTCGGCCGTGAGTTTCATCGCTACGGCACCGTCATCGCCGTTCGCTACCGTGGCGCGGCCGGCAAAGTGGCCTACTACCGCCACAAGCCGCGAGGGATGGCTTCCGGGTACTTCACCCGCGATGGTGAAGCCAGCACGCGGTTGCTGCTCCGCTCTCCCGTGGCCGCGTACCCAGCGGACCCCACCGCGCAGGCGACTCGCGTGCCGACCATCGAGATCGTCGAAGGGCGACTCGGTGCGGTCTATCGCCGCGAAGAGGGCGCGCCCGTGGTCGCGGTGGCCGATGGTGTGGTGCGAGCCGTGGGCCCCCACGGAGAGTTCGGCGAGATGATCGAGATCGCGCTCGACGACGGTCGCGTGGTTCGCTACGCCCACCTGATGCGAACGCTAGGCGAGCTGGAGCCTGGGCAGCGGGTCCTTCAGGGCACGCGGATCGGACTGGTGGGTCACTCCGGACGTGTGCGGACCAATCAGCTGCGGTTCGAGGTCTTTCGCCCAGGTGCCAACGGGGACGAGCATCTCGATCCGTTGCTGTTGACCCAGCGTGGTGAGGAGGTCTCCCCGCGACGCGGGCCCTCGTTGACCGGCGAACGGCTCGACGTGTTCCGCGACGAAGTCAAACCCTGGCGTCGCGCGATGCGACAAGCCGCACGGTGAAGCTCCGCGCCCGGCTGCGGAGCCGATGGTCCGCGCGAGGCGAGGCCGGCCGTTGGCTGGGGCCCGAGACGGTGCCGCCAAGCCCCGGGCTCGACCCTCGAATCGATGGTGTACGTCGCGAGGGGCCGGCCGCGGGGCGTGGCACTGTACAGTCGGCTCGCCGCTTGGTACGCGAGGGTCGTGCGGGCGCGGCCGATTGTCTCGAGTGGGGGTCGAACCGCGCCCAACCCTGGGTCCCGCGTCCGGTCTGACCGGCGAGCGCACGCGGGGCCGTCACCGGCTGGCGGTGCGCGAGGGATCGCGGCGCTCGTCGTGGCGGGGCTTGGTCTCGCGTGTCCACGCAAGGCCGAGCCCAC